>CAYJPG010000120.1:0-7229 GCA_964371995.1 uncultured Chromatiaceae bacterium
GGTATGGACCGGGGCACCGGTGACCATATGGGGATGCTCGCAACGGTCATCAATTCACTTGCCTTGCAGGACGCCCTCGAGCGTATCGGTACGCATGCCCGCGTGATGTCGGCATTGCAGATTCACGAAGTCTGCGAAGACTACATCCGGCGCCGTGCGATCCGCCACCTGGAAAAAGGGCGGGTCACAATCTTTGCAGCAGGTACAGGCAATCCGTTTTTCACGACCGACAGCGCTGCGGCATTGCGTGCCATTGAGATCGATGCCGATGTGCTGGTCAAGGGCACCAAGGTTGATGGAGTCTATACAGCCGACCCGGTCAAGGATCCCAAGGCGGTGCGTTACGACCGGCTGAGCTTTGACCGGGTAATCAACGACAGGCTCAACGTCATGGATACCACGGCGGTTGTCATGTGCCGCGAGAACCATGTACCGATCCGCGTTTTCAATCTGAACGGAGCCGGGGAGCTGGTGCGCCTCGCTCGCGGCGAGAATGTCGGCACTCTGATTACAGAGTAGATCGTGTAGTCCGGAGGTTATGTCGTGATCGATGAGATCAGAAAGGATGCTGATCAGCGCATGGCCAAATGCGTTGTGGCGATGTCGCAGGGCCTGCGAAAGCTCCGCACCGGCCGCGCACATCCGAGCCTGCTCGAACATCTGACGGTTGATTACTACGGGACCAGTGTTCCGCTGACGCAGACCGCCAATGTTGCAATCGAAGATTCCCGCACGCTTACCGTGACGCCCTGGGAAAAATCGATGGTGGCGGTGATAGAGAAAGCCATCATGAGTGCGAATCTCGGCCTGACGCCACGCAGTGCCGGCATGGTGATCCGCGTGCCGCTGCCGGTGCTTACCGAGGAACGGCGGCGGGATCTTGCGAAGCTGGTACGCCAGGAAGCCGAGCAGGGCCGGGTTGCCATACGCAACGTCCGGCGCGATGCCATCAACGACATCAAGGAGCTGCTGAAAGACAAGCTGATCAACGAGGATCAGGAGCATCAGGGCGAGGCGATGATCCAGGAGATTACCGACAAGCATGTCGCTGAGATCGAGAAGATCTCTGAGGACAAACAGAAGGAAATCATGGAGTTCTGACAGTTATGGAATTCCTGAGACAGATCTGAGCGTCGATGACCAGCAGCAACAAATTCCAGTCTTTACTGCCTGCCCACGTGGCCATGATTATGGACGGGAACGGGCGCTGGGCCACCGCGCATGGACGCCCCCGTCACGCTGGCCACCGTGCCGGCGTCAAGGCCGCACGTGCTGTCATCGAGGCTTGTGCGGCCCACCATGTAAAGGTGTTGACTCTCTTTGCATTCAGCAGCGAGAACTGGAAGCGGCCCCCGGGCGAGGTCGATGCGCTCATGCGCCTGTTCGTCGAAGTACTGCAGCGCGAGGTCGATGCGCTGCATGAAAATGGCATACAGCTGCGCTTTATCGGTGCACGTGAGAGCCTGCCGACGATCTTGCGCAAACGCATGGCCGATGCTGAGGCCCGTACTGCGGCGAACGCGCGTATGACCCTCGTGCTTGCAGTTGCCTATGGCGGCCAGTGGGATATGGTTCAGGCCGTGCGGCGAATCGGTCAGAAGCTGAGATCCGGTGATCTGGATCCTGCTGATATCGACGAGTCGCTGATCGACCGTCATCGTGCCCTGGCTGGTCTGCCAGCTCCTGATCTGCTGATCCGTACCGGTGGCGAGCGGCGCATTTCCAATTTTCTGCTGTGGGATCTGGCTTATACCGAGCTGCATTTCACGGATACCCTCTGGCCGGATTTCAATGCGGAGGAACTGGTGGCGGTACTGGACGCATTCAGCCACAGGCAGAGGCGCTTTGGTGGTGTCACCGGGCAGCTAGAGGCCATCGGCGATTGAGTACTGGCGCGGGGAGTTGCGCCCCGGATCCGGTCCCGGTATCCCTGTGACTGAGCTGGTACAGCGGGTACTTACAGCGGCAGTGCTGGTCACGGTTCTGCTGATCATTCTCTTTGTTGCTCCCGGAGATGTGGCGACCGGGGTTGCGGCGCTGCTGATGCTGCTGGCCGCCCGCGAATGGTCAGTGTTTCTCGGCGCGGTTCATCCACTGGTGCGGTACGCTTGGCTGGTGCTGCTGGCCGGCGCCTATGCCGCAGTCTATTTGCTCGTTCCCGGCCAGCTCGACCTGTCGCTCGTGCTATGGGCAGCGCTCGCCTGGTGGCTAACGGCGCTGGTATGGGTCCTGCGCTATCCGGTGCCGATCCCGCCACTTGCTGCCGGACTGGCCGGCATCTTCGTGCTGGTTCCGGCCTGGATCAGCCTGGTGAGCATCCTGCAGGTGGCGGGGCAGGGATCGGCGCTGCTGCTGCTGGCCCTGGCGATAATCTGGGCTGCGGATATCGGCGCGTACTTTGCCGGGCATCGCTGGGGACGTCTGAAGCTGGCGCCGCGCGTCAGTCCGGGCAAGACACTTGAAGGTGTTGGTGGCGGCCTGGTCAGCGCGGTACTTGTTGCGGGTCTGGGGGGCAGCCTGCTGGGCCTGCCACTGGCGGCCATGCTGCCGCTCGGTCTGTGCATGGCGGCGATATCCGTCCTCGGTGACCTGACCGAGAGCATGTTCAAGCGCAGTGTCGGTATCAAAGACAGCGGCCGATTGTTTCCGGGTCATGGCGGCGTGCTCGACCGGATTGACAGCATTACGGCGGCAACCCCGTTGTTTGCGCTGGCACTGCAGTGGATGGGACGGATCCCTCCCTGATGTCTTAATATTGACGCTATGCCATCAATTCTCAATTCCCTGCTCGCCTTCATTGCCGCTATCGCGCTGCTGGTAGCGGTACACGAATTCGGCCACTACGCCGTTGCCCGCCTGTTTGGTGTGAAGGTTCTGCGTTACTCGATCGGTTTCGGGCAGGTGCTCTGGTCCCGTCGTGCCGGTGCTGACCAGACTGAATACTGCCTGTCGGCGATACCGCTTGGCGGCTATGTGAAACTGCTTGACGAACGGGATTGTGCGGTGAGCTTTGCCGAACGCGGGCGTGCATTTAATCGGCAACCGGGATCGGTGCGCATGGCCGTTCTGTTTGCCGGGCCGGCATTCAATCTGGCTTTTGCCGTGCTCGCCTATACGCTGATGTTCATGAACGGCGTACCGGGCATCAAGCCGGTGATCGGTGCCGTTGACCCCGGATCGGTGGCCGCGAGTGCCGGGTTGCGCGAGGGCGATACCGTTGTTTCGGTCGGTACGCAGCGCGTGCTGACCTGGGAGTCAGCCACGTTGGGCATGCTGGATGAACTGCTGGCCAACGGAGCGATTCGTTTCGATGTGAGCGAGAGGGACCCAGCCGGGCCGCCGGTAGTGCGGCAGGTAGTGCTGCGGACGGCCGGCCTTGAGTCCGAGTTGACGGAGCCGGGACAGCTGTTTGTGAAGCTGGGTTTCAAGCCCTGGAGGCCCGTCCCGGATGCGGTTATCGGCGAGCTGGTTGCGGGCGGCCCGGCCGAGCGTGCCGGTATCCGGTCCGGTGACCGGGTGCTGGCGGTCGATGACATCGCTGTGGACAACTGGGCGGAGTGGGTGGAGATGATACGTGCCCGTCCCGGGCAGCGTATCGAGGTCAAGCTGCAAAGGGCCGAGGCGACGCTGGACCTGGCGGTCGATGTGGAAGCGGTGGACAGCGATGCTGGTTCAATAGGCCGTATCGGTGCCGCGGTTCTGCTGTCACCCGGCGAATTCGACAGCATGCGCGCTGAGGAGCGTTATGGGCCCTTTGAGGCTCTGCAACGTGCCTCTGTCCGGACCTGGGAGATGAGCGCGCTGACGCTGCGCATGATCTGGCGGATGCTGGTTGGTGATGTTTCGGTAAAGAATATCAGCGGCCCGATCAATATCGCGCAATATGCAGGCTATAGTGCGAGCATCGGGATTTCGGCATTTCTGGGTTTTCTTGCAGTGGTCAGTATCAGTCTCGGTGTACTCAACCTGCTTCCTGTGCCGATGCTCGATGGTGGTCAAATCGTATACACGCTGGCCGAGCAGCTGAAGGGCAGCCCCTTGTCGGAACGTGCGCAGATGATCGGGCAGCAAGTGGGCATCGGCCTGCTGCTGCTCCTGATGAGCTTCGCTTTTTATAACGATATTTCCAGATTGCTCGGCTGAGTCAGTGATGGGTCTGTTTTCGCCGGGTTATCGATTTGCGCGCCTGCTGTTTGTGCCGGCCTTGCTGCTGCTGGCGGTGGTCGCGCACAGTCAGGTTGCGCTCCCTGATGTCGATGACCTGGTGGTGCGCAATATCCGCGTCGAAGGCCTGCAGCGGATCGCCGAAGGCACGGTATTCAACTACCTGCCGGTAAACATCGGTGACCGTATCGATCAGGGCCGTATCCAGGAAGCCATCCGGGCCGTCTATGGCACCGGCTTTTTTCGTGATGTCGAGATACGCTGGGAAAGTGGAACCCTGATCATCGCCGTATCGGAGCGCCCGTCGATTGCCAGTTTTTCGATAACCGGCAACAAAGACATCAAGACTGAAGATCTGCAGGAACCGCTGGCCAGGATCGGCCTCAAGCAGGGCCGTATCTTCAATCAGTCCGTGCTGGACGAGGTCGAGCAGTCGCTGACCGACCAGTATTTCAGCCGCGGAAAATATGCGGCGAAAGTGACGGCGGCGGTCGAGACGCTGCCGGACAACAAGGTCGCAATCGCCATCACGATCAAGGAAGGCGACCGTGCCCGGATCCGGCAAATCAATCTGGTCGGCAATCGCAGCTTCAGCGATGACGAACTTCTGGAGCGCTTCGAGCTGAAGACACCGACCTGGCTGTCATTCATCAGGCAGGATGACCGCTATTCGCGCGAAGCGCTGTCAGGGGATCTGGAAACCCTGCGCTCTTTCTATATGGACAGGGGCTTTACCGATTTCAACATCGAGTCAACCCAGGTGGCGATATCTCCCGACAAGCGGGACATATTCGTTACGATCAATCTGCTCGAAGGCGACCGTTACAGGATTAGCGATGTACGTCTCGCCGGGGATCTGGTGCTGTCGGAGGCGCAGCTCAATCCGTTTGTACGGGTCAAGCCCGGACAGGGCTATTCGCAGCAGCTGATTACGCAGAGCGCAGACATGATCCGCCTGCGCCTGAGTGAGGAAGGCTACGCATTCGCCAGCGTCGATCCGGTGCCGGAGCTTGACCGGGAGGCAAAGACCGCTGCGATCACGCTCTACGTCGAGCCGAAAAACCGCGTCTACGTGCGGCGTATCAATTTCAACGGCACATCTTCGATCAACGACGAGGTATTGCGGCGCGAGGTGCGGCAGCTTGAGGACGGCTATCTGTCAAACAGCCGGCTGGAGCGTTCGAAAATCCGTCTGCAGCGTTTGCCCTATATCGAAAAGGTAGAAGAAACCACCAATCCGGTGCCGGGTACGCCGGATCTCGTCGACCTGGATTTCGATATCAAGGAGGGGCTGCCGGGGCAGTTCGGTGGCGGCGTCGGCTATTCGCAGTCGCAGAAGCTGATATTCAACGGGAACTTCGTGCATACCAATTTCATGGGCAGCGGCAACCGCGTTCAGGCCGATGTCAATACAGGCCAGTACCGTACTGTCTACGGGCTTTCCTACACTGACCCCTACACAACGATCAATGAGGTCAGTCGTACGATCAGCCTTGCCTATCGTGACATTACGCAGTTCACCTCGGATGCGTCCGATTTTTCGACCAAGACCCTGTCTGTATCTGCCGAGTACAGTTATCCTGTCACCGAGTATCAGCGGCTTATCTTCGGCGGTACGCTGCAGAGTTCCGAGTTGCTCAGCGACAGCTTCCAGACCGAGCAGGCGCAGCAGTGGGTGCGCAATAACGGTAACAGTACGACTGATATCGTGCCCAACGGTGCGATATATACCACCAAGTTCGATACCGTCGAGTTGCTGGCGGGCTGGGTCTACGACACCCGCAACCGCGGCTTGTTTGCAGACCGTGGTGCCCGGCATCGGCTGACCGCCAACGTTACGATTCCGGGCAGCGATGTCGAGTACTACACACTCAACTACAATTTCCAGAAATACCTGCCGGTCAACCGCTGGGCAACCTTCCTGTTCAGCCTCGACCTCGGTTATGGCGAGGCGCTCGGTAATACGACTTCATTGCCGCCATACAGGAACTACTTTGCAGGTGGCCCGGATACGGTGCGTGGTTACCGTGAAAACGACCTGGGGCCCAAGGATACATTCGGCAGACCGTATGGCGGCGACCTGCTGACGGCGGGCCAGGTGGAGTTGCTGCTGCCGATTCCGGAGAAGTGGGAGGCCAAGTCGCGATTTACCCTGTTTTTCGACATGGGTAACGTCTTTTCGGTTGGCGACGTCGTTTTTTACGATAAGTTTGGTTCGCAGAACGGGAATGGTCAGCGTATTGATTATGGGTTCGATGCGAGCAACCTGAAGCGGTCTTACGGCATCTCCGCCCAGTGGCTGGCGCCGCTTGGGCTGTTCCGTTTCAGTTATGCTTTCCCGATGGATGCTAACGACGGTACCACCACTTTGTGGGGTGATAAAACCGAGCGATTCCAGTTCTCGATCGGTGGTGCGTTCTAGATCCGGGCATGTCAGGAACAATTTCGGGTGCAGGATTCGGAGTGGCGGCGGCAGCTGCCGGAACTTAAACTTTTATGAAACAGGGAATTACGATGTTGCAGATCAGGAAGTGGGCGGTGCTGGCGACGATAACCGGTTTGCTGGCCGTACCGCAGGTCGTACTGGCGCAGGCGGCGAAACCGCTAAAGGTGGGTTTCGTCAATGTGGCGCGTTTGCTGGCTGAGTCGCCACAGGCCAATGCGGCGAATCGTTCACTCGAGAATGAATTTGCCCCGCGGCAGCGTGATCTGCTGGCCAAGCAAAAAGCTTTCAAGGATCGCGCCGACAAGATGCAAAAGGATGCGGCGGTGATGGGTGCTGACGAGCGTCGCAATGCGGAAAACGACATGCGGCGTGACGAGCGTGATCTGACACGTCAGCTCGATGAACTCCGTGAGGATCTGAACAACCGCAAGAACGAGGAACTCGGCAAGCTGCGCGTCAATCTGCTCGGTGAAGTGGAGAGCTTTGCCCGTCAGGGTGGGTATGACCTCATTATCAGCGATGCGCTGTATGTGAGTCCGGGCCTGGATGTCACCGCGCAGGTATTGCAGGGATTGCAGAGTCGGTCGGGTGCTGCCAAAGCGCCAGCCAAGCCCTGAGG
>CAYJPG010000121.1:0-3679 GCA_964371995.1 uncultured Chromatiaceae bacterium
ACACCGGCCTGTCGGGAGCGCCGCCCATGTAATAAAGGGTGCTGCCGACGATTCGCTGAGCCAGGGCAAGAGCGATTTCCGCATCGAGGTTCGCGACAACAGGATCTGGACCTTCGGCGGCGATCGCGAACGATTCATGCCCTGGCCGATGGACAACGACGTCTGGGTTGCCGACTGGCCGGGGTGAGCAACAGGCGTGATGGCTGCCGGGTCTGTTTCCGGAGTTCTGAACTTGACTATACGTACGCTTTAACGTACGTTGTGTCGCAAGGAGTAACCATGAACAGCTTGACTGCCAGTGAAGCCCGCGCCGGTCTCTATCGCCTGATCGATCAGGCGGCCGAGTCGCACCAGCCCATCCTGATTTCCGGCAAGCGCAGCAATGCCGTGTTGATCTCGGCTGATGATTGGCAGGCCATTCAGGAAACGCTTTATCTGCTGTCGGTGCCCGGTATGCGCAAGTCCATCAAGCAGGGCATGAAGGAGCCGCTGGCGAGGAGCGCCAAGAGACTGGATTGGTGAGCTGGCAGGTTGTTTACGCCAAAGCAGCGGTCAAGGATGCCAGGAAGCTCGCCGCCGCAGGATTGAAGGAAAAAGCGCAAGCGCTGATCGGGGTGCTTGCCAACGACCCGTTCCGGAATCCGCCCCCATACGAGAAGCTGGTTGGGGATCTGGAGGGCGCCTACTCCAGGCGGATCAACATTCAGCACCGGCTGGTATATGAGGTGTTCAAGAAGGAGCGGACGGTGCGGGTGTTGCGCATGTGGACGCACTACGAATGATCGGCGGGTGCGGCCGGCTGCGGCCGTGACCAGTCGACTCGTGGGGCGTTCCAGAGACGACGAGGCAAACCCAAAGCCTAGCTCTCATCTAGCAGCGCGACAAAATCCTTTCTTCGCTCCTCGCGCGCCTCGTCATCGTCATCCAGGTACCAGACTGCGTCATGGGTGTCGTCGGCCCATGGCTTTTCCGTTATCAGGTAGCCAAGCGCATTGATGAAGAAAACTCCGGGGGAGGCATACCAGTTTTCGTCACGGTTGAACCCATCTTCATCAAGGTCTTCGCCCGCAGATACCGTCCATACATGCTCGATGGGCAACGATTTGACTTCATCGTAGAAGTACAGATCGCCGCTCGCCTTTGCATGCGCACGCCAGTGCTCAACAAAATCCTGCTCAGAGATGAAGTCGTATCCACTTATCTTCATGACGAGACTCCTGCGGTGTTTGCGCCTTCCAGACGACTCCTGTGACGAGTCACGAAATCGATCTATGACCCGAACTTGTCTGGAAGATAAATGGTAACCTGGTCGTGTCTAGAGCATTCCATGCCACATGACTGTCGCACAATCTCAGCACCGCCTTCCGCGCGCCTGGTACTCGGCCTCTTTCGAGGAGTTTCTGACCAGCTCAACAAGCACGGTTCTGGGTCAGTTGACTCATAACAGCAACGTTGCAGTTGACCTGACTCAGAAGGACGCATGGGAATCGCAGATCGACCTCCTCAAATCATGGCTCAAGGCCCGGTCCGGCTTTCTGTTGCTTGAGTTCAATATCCCGCGCATGGGCCTGCGGGCCGACGTCGTGCTGCTAATCAACGGTTGCGTCGTCATTCTGGAATTCAAGGTTGGCGAGAAAGCCGTTTACCAGGGTGATCTCAATCAGGTATGGGAATACGCGCTGGATACCAAGAACTTTCACGAACCGAGCCACGACCTGCCTATCATTCCGGTCCTCGTACCTACAGCGCTTGTATCAGACAGACTTTCTTCGCGAAAGCTGAGTGCGGATCAGGTCTGCGAGCCATTCGCGGCAAGCCCTGACATGTTGCCGCGCTTGCTGGATGAGCTTGCGCAGCAGTTTCCGGGCCACATCAGTAACTCAGCGTGGAGCAGCGGCCGGTACAAACCGACACCGACGATCATAGAGGCGGCAAGGCATCTCTACGCCAATCACAAGGTTGCCGAAATCGTCCATACAGAGGCTGACGAGAAGAGCCTTTCAGACACTGCGCGCCGTGTCGAAGAGCTGATTCTGCACGCCCGGGAACATGATGAGAAGATCATCTGCTTTGTCACCGGTGTCCCGGGTGCCGGGAAAACGCTGGTTGGCCTGAATATCGCCACTTCCCACCGGGAAAACAACGATACTCACGCCGTCTATCTTTCCGGAAACGGTCCGTTAGTAACTGTGCTGCGGGAAGCCCTGACGCGGGACGACGTGACACGCCGCAAACAGCGCGGTGAGCGAATCACCAAGGCCGAAGCCGGAAAGCCCATCAAGGCGTTCATCCAGAACGTACACCACTTTCGAGATGAAGGGCTTCGGGACGGGGATAAGCCTCCAGTCGACCGCATCGTGATCTTTGATGAGGCCCAGCGCGCCTGGAATCGCGAAAAGACTTCCCGGTTCATGCAGCAACGAAAAGGTATTCCCGGGTTTAGCTCGTCGGAGCCAGAATTCCTGCTTGAATACATGAATCGGCATAGTGGCTGGGCAGTCGTTGTCTGCCTTGTCGGTGGTGGACAGGAAATACATACGGGTGAGGCCGGAATTGGTGCATGGGTCGACGCTTGTGTGGATCGCTTCCCGAATTGGACCTTATGTGCCTCCAGAAATCTGACCGATGCTGAATACGGGGCCGGTGTACCGCTTGGCAGGGCAGCGAAACATACACGTACCCGGTTCTTCGATGACCTGCACCTGACGACGTCCATCCGGTCGTTCAGGGCAGAAAATGTTTCCGCATTCGTAAAGGCCCTGCTCGATTGTGATGAGGTCGCGGCGCGGAATTTTCTGGACAGCCTCAGGGAAAAGTATCCCATCGTCATCACGCGGGATCTCGATGTTGCAAAGCATTGGGTTCGGTTACAGGCGCGAGGAGTAGAGAGATACGGTCTGTTGACATCGTCGAAGGCCATGCGTCTCAAACCCCATGCGATCGACGTCCGGGTCGAGGCGGACCCAGTAAATTACTTTTTGGGGCAACCCAGCGACGTCCGATCGAGCTACTACCTCGAGGACTGTGCGACGGAATTCCAGGTGCAGGGGTTGGAACTGGACTGGACGCTTGTTACCTGGGATGCCGACCTCCGACATTCACAGGGAACCTGGAGCTACCATGATTTCCGGGGCAACAAGTGGCAGACAATCCATAGCCAGGAGAACCAGCGGAACCTGAAGAATGCCTATCGTGTTCTGCTTACGAGGGCGCGACAGGGACTGGCGATATTTGTCCCGCCCGGCAGTCATGATGACCCAACCCGTCCGCCGGCAATATACGATGCCACCTTCCAATATCTTCAGGACCTCGGGCTGGAAACACTGGCATCCTGAGCTGGCCTAAGATCAGCAAACGCTGAAAAGGAGACTCGCCCATGCGTTACATGACGATCACCCTCGCCGCACTCGCCATCACCGCCTGCGGTAAACCCGCAGAACCACCCGAACCGAAAGCCTATGACCCGGCTTCGGATGTGATCGGCGCGCCCCTGCACGAGGCACTCGACAAGGCTTCCGGCGTCGAGGACCTCAACGCCGGGCGCAAGAATGAACTGGACGAGGCGATCGACGCCGGCAGTTCAGGGGCCGAGTAGCCGCTTCGCCTTACCAGCCGAGGACGCGGCCATCCTTGTAGTCGAGGAACTGGCCGTTCTGTTTGATGGTCAGGCCGTCGATGA
>CAYJPG010000121.1:3689-7056 GCA_964371995.1 uncultured Chromatiaceae bacterium
ACCTTCAGCATGGCGCTCACGCTCTCAGCCGGTTCGATGGCACCCGGCTGGCGAATGTTCTTGCCATAGCCGAACTCGCCCGGTGCCGGCTCGGTATTCACGGAGCCGGGTGACAGTGCGATGATGGTCACGCCCTTGTTCTTCGTTTCAAAGCTGAACGCGTAGACGAGCATGTTCAGCGCCGCCTTGCTGGCGCGGTACTCGAACATGATCGGCCCCTTCGGACCCTCGGTGAAAGAACCGCCCTTGCTGGATATGAACACGATCTTCTTCTGCTGCGAGGCCGTCACGTTGGGCAGAAAGGTGCTTGCCACCTTGATCGCGCCGAGGGCATTGGTCTCGAGACTGTTGCGCGCGACGTCGTAGTCGATCATCTCCGCCTTGCCACTGAAGGCGGTCTTGAGACGCGGGGTGATCGCGGCGTTGCTGATCAGCACATCGATCGGCTGATCCTTGTAGCGGGCCGCCAGTGCGTCGATGCCCGGATGATCGGTGACATCCAGTTCTTCAATCACGACGCCGGGATGGTCCTTGGCCAGCGCCTGCAGTTCCGTTGCCTCGTCCGGAATGCGGGCTGTCGCGATCACATTCCAGCCGCGTGCGGCGATCTGCTGCACATACTCGAGGCCGATGCCGCGATTGGCGCCGGTGATCAGTACGGTGGGCTGATCCGGCTTGAGGCCGGCAAGGCTTGCCTGTGCGACGAGGAGGAGGGCGCAGCCGATCAAACGGGTGAATGTGGTACGCATGGATGAATGATCCTTTCGGTCGGGGCGAACGATGCCGCCAGTATAAAGACCCGGCCGGCCGGCCATGCAGGATCGGCGCAAGGCGCCACGGAGTGGATCGCGCCTGCCGCGTGCAGCCGGCCCGTGTTCAGGGTTGCTGGTGCCGGCGTTCCCGCCATTGCTGGCGCTGCTCCGGCGTCAGGTCGCGGAAGCGCTGGCGCAGGCGTTCACGCTGTTCCGGCGACAGGTCCTGGAATCGCTGCTGCGCATTCCGCAGTCGCGCGCGCTCTTCCGGTGGCAGCCGGCGGAACTGCTGGAAGCGCTGCCGCGCGCGGGCCTGCTGTTCGGGGCTCATGCGACGCCAGGTCTGCATGCGATCGCGCATTCCCTGTTGCTGTTCAGGAGTCAGGCTGTTCCATCGCTCGGCGCCGCGCAGCAATTTTTGGCGGCGATCTTCCGGTAAGGCTGGCCATTTGTCAGCCAGCGGTGCGAGCAATTCCTGCTGCCGTGTCGTGAGTTCCGCCCATT
Source organism: uncultured Chromatiaceae bacterium (assembly GCA_964371995.1). Taxonomy (GTDB): domain Bacteria; phylum Pseudomonadota; class Gammaproteobacteria; order Steroidobacterales; genus SHZI01. The sequence goes on from CAYJPG010000121.1 coordinate 4,946, forward strand.
CCTGCGCGAGTACCGGTTGCAGGCTCGCGGCAAACAGCAGGCAGCAGAGCAGGATGCGCTTCATGTGGGCTGCTCCTCTGCTGCTTCCTGGCTTAGCCACTCGTAGAAATCGAGGTTCTCCAGCAGGTCGAGGGTTTCGTCAGCGTCGCCTCCGCCGGTTAGCGGTTCGTCGGTCGCCGGGCTGATGATTTCGTTGTTGCCGGCAGCAGCCAGCAGGGTGCTTTCAAATTCTGCCGCTGCGGGCTGCCCCGTATCGGCCGGTTGCCTGACGGCGACAGCCAGGGCGATCGCTGCCGCGCCGGCTGCCGCTGTTATAGCCAGCCAGCGCCCCCCCCACCGTGGCTCCCGGTGGCCTCCGACCGCATCAAGCGCACGATTGCGGGCCGCATGCAGTCTGGCGAGCATGGGCGCATCGAGGCGGTCTTCGCTGCTGCGAAGCTGATCCTGCAGTTGCTTTTCGAGATCGTTGCTCATGTCTTCAGGTCGCTGTATCTGCTGTCAGCGTGGAGCGCAGACTGTGCAGGGCGCGTGAATAGAGGGTCTTCACCGTGCCTTCGGTACAGCCCATCGCGGCAGCCGCTTCAGCCGTCGAGAAGCCTTGCCAGCAGCGCAGCATGAAAGCCTGCTGTTGGCGCAGCGACAGCGCATTGATCGCCGCTTCGACAGCTGCAAGGTTCTGCCCGATGTCGACCAGCTCATCCGGCTGTTGTCCGGCAGGTATTGGCAGGCTGTCCATCGCGTCGTCGTTATCTTCCACACTGCTGCCAAACCAGCGGTCAAAGATCTTCCCGCTCTGCCGTTGCTGCCTGTGCCAGTCGGTTATGGCATTGCCCAGAATCCGGTAGAACAGGGGCGTCCATTCCGCTGCGGGTCGGCCCCGATAGGATCTGACCAGCCTCAGCATGGCGTCCTGCACGATATCGAGTGCCGCGTCGGCATCACCGGTGCTGATGCGCGCCATCCTGAAGGCCCGGCGTTCCACACCTGCCAGAAAGCTGTCGAGCGTGTCAGTGGTGCCCAAAGGTACATGGCTCTTGCCTGAACTGCGGTCAATGCTAACCCGCAGGCCACGGTCTGCTGTTGTCATATATAGCCCGGATAACGGCTGCGCGGCTGGAAGGTTGACGGCAGACAGTCATCCGCCCGCAGCCGGCTGGAATCCGGACAGCCCTGCAGAGCGAAGTGCAAAACATGGGCACATTCCGCAATAATGGCCAGGTATGCAGATGACAACACCAGACAGGTTCTCGGCTGATCTTCTCGAGCGCAGCGCCTCCGGTTATGCCGGCTTCGCTGCGGCGCTGATGCTCGAGCGTGATCCGGCCATGCAGGAGCGCGATGGCGCCGGTGCACCGGCTGCGTGGCGTTCGCACCTGACCCAGCGTGTACTCGATCTGGCCGCGGCCCTGTCGGCAGGTGAGCCGCAGCTCTTCACGGGCCGGGTGTTGTGGACGCGCAAGGCCTTCCGCGCCCAGGCGCGGGACGAGGCGGACATCCGGCGGAGCATCCAGGCGCTGCGCGATGTGCTGGCCGAGCGACTCCCGAAGCCGGCGCTCGACGCGCCCCTGGCCTGTCTCGACGCGACACTGGACGAACTCGCCGCGCCCCCTGGCGCACCGGAGCCGACTGAACTGGATCCGCAACGTCCAACAGATCGCCTGGCCCTCGAATATCTGCAGAAGATCCTCGAGGGCAATGCGGCCGAAGCGGTGAGTCTTGCCAGCAGCGCGGTGGGCAACGGTCTCAGCCCGCAGGCGCTGTACATGCAGGTGCTGCTGCCGGCCCAGCGTGAAGTCGGGCGGTTGTGGCATGCCGGCGAACTGAGCGTCGCCGAGGAGCACATGGTGACGGCGGTTACCCAGCGTGCGATGGCAGTGGTGATCAGCCAGGCCGCACCCTTGCCTGCCAACGGGCACACGGCCGTCGTCGCGGCGGTATCCGGCAATGTGCACGACATCGGCCTGCGTGCGCTGGCCGACATGTACCAGCTGGCCGGCTGGCGCGTGATCTACGCGGGTTCCGATGTGCCGATGCTGGATCTGCCGGCGCTGCTCGGCTTTTATGAAGCCGATCTGCTGATGCTGGGGGCGACCCTGGTCACGCATATACCC
>CAYJPG010000122.1:0-6836 GCA_964371995.1 uncultured Chromatiaceae bacterium
GACCTGCGCCAGATGCTGGAAGTTCAGGTGGGTGTAGATCTGCGTGGTGCTGATATCCGCATGACCGAGCATTTCCTGCACGCTGCGCAGATCGCTGCTGGATTCCAGCAGGTGCGTCGCAAAGCTGTGGCGAAACAAATGCGGGTAGACGCGCTGGGAAAGTCCGGCCCGCTGCGCCCAGTAACGGACCCGATTCTGTACGGTTCGCGGACTGATACGCGTGCCGCGATTGCTGACAAACAAAGCCGCCTCGCCTGCATCGGCAGATTCGCTGCGGATCGCAAGCCAGGCACTGGTCGACTCGCGCGCAAAGCGTCCGACCGGCACGATGCGCATCTTGCTGCCTTTGCCGGTGACGCGTACGGTGCCGTCGGCGAGATCGACATCGCCGAGATTGAGCCCGGTGAGTTCGGCAAGCCGCAGCCCCGAAGAATAGAAAAGCTCCAGCATGGCCCGGTCGCGTACCGTTTCCGGCTCGCTGCCTTCAATCTGCAGCAGTCTCGCCATCTGGTCGGCATCGAGGGTGCCGGGCAGCCGGCGCGCGACCTGCGGTGCCGCCACGTCGGCCCCGGGGTTGCTCTTCATGACCCCCTCCCGAATCAGGTACTTCATAAAGCTGCGCGCGCCCGACAGGCGACGCTGGATGCTTCGTGGTGCCAGTCCGCCGGCATGACTCTGGGCGGCGAAACGCCGCAGCTGATGTGATTTCAGTTCGGTGAAGCTGCTGATCTCATGCTTGTCGCAGAAATTTGCCAGACAGGCCAGATCGCGACGATAACTGCGGGCTGTATGGTCGGACAGTCGACGTTCGAGCTTCAGATGCTCAAGATAGCGTTCAACCGTCTGCCACTGCGCCGGATCCATAGGCGGCGGGCTCCATCGCTGTTCAGCGTATCCTGAGCGCGCAGCTCACGAGTTCGCCGAGGCGGGTCAGGAAATCAATGCTCATGCCGGGGTGAAAGTGTCCGGCGTCGCGGCTGCCGATCGCCAGGAAGCCCATTTCGGAATTCACCCCGAGCGGCACCAGTGCGGCCGAGCCGATCTCGATGTTGTCCGGACCAAACAGGAAATCCCGCTGCGCATCGCGGATCTGCCCGCAGCGCGGCGCATTCGACTGCAGAAAGGTTCTGAACGGCGCGACTTGCGGATCATCGCGACCGACAACGCGCAAAAAACGGCCTGCTGCGGCCGCATCGGCCGGTGCATCGAAGACGACCAGAATCGCACGGTCGGCATTGAAAGAAACGCGCAACTGCTCTTCAAGCACCCGAATCACACCGGACTGGTCGGGTGCCGCGAGCATCAGCATCGCCAGCGAGTGTATGCGCGCGGCCAGCGTATCGTTGCCGCGCGCGATATCCACGAGATCCTTGAGCTTGCGCTCGAGCTTCAGGTTCTTCTGTCGCAGGACCAGGATTTGCCGCTCGACGAGTGAAACGGCTGCACCGCCCGCACTGTGCGGCAAACGCAGGCTGTTCAGCAGCATGCTGTGCCGTTCAAAGAATTCGGGATTGGCCTGCAGGTAGTCAGCGATGGCCTCTTCGGTGATTTCCGGGTTTACAGCATGCTGCGGCTTGAGTGTGCTCATAACTCTGTCGATCCCTCGAAGGCCGTCACCGCCTCGCCGGTCATCCATACGGGCTGACCCGGTCCATCCCATCGAATCTGCAGCGTCCCCCCGGGGAGTTCAACATTCACTTCGGGAGCGAGCAGATTCCACGATCGCCCTACAACCACAGCTGCACAGGCGCCAGTTCCGCAAGCTTGAGTCTCGCCGACACCGCGCTCGAACACCCGCAAGCGGATGTAATTTGCGGCCATCACCTGCATGAATCCGATGTTAGCACGGTTGGGAAAACGCACATGCCGCTCAAGCAGCGCACCCAGTTGTGCGACACGAGCCGGTGCCACATCGTCGGTGCGCAACACGGCATGCGGGTTGCCCATCGAGACCACGCCGATCTGCACGGATTCGCCGGCCGCATCAATTTCATATGCGCCCTGCTGCCGCTCGGCTACAAAGGGCACATTCGCAGGGCGAAATTCAGGTACCGCCATTTCGACGGTAACGCGGCCATCTGCATCGATGCGTGCACGCACGCTGCCGCTCCCATGACCGAGCCGAATTTCGCGCTGACTGTTGCCGCCGATCAGCCGGGCGATGCAACGTGCGCCATTGCCACACTGCTCGGCTTCGCTGCCATCGGTATTGAAGATCCGGTAGTACACATCATCATCGGCCTGTCGCGGTGCTTCTAGCCACAGCAGCTGGTCGAAGCCGATGCCGCGCCGCCGGTCGGCGAGTTTGCGGATGCGGTCGGCTGACGGCAGGGCGAGGCCATCGCCGCGGACCAGGACGAAATCGTTACCGAGCCCGTGCATTTTTGTGAACGGAACGCGCATGGTGTGATCAATCCGGGGAGTCAATGAACAGACGGAATTATAGCGGGCAGACGATAGCGTAGACTTTTGTCAAATCGGCCGTTATGGTAAGCCGGCATTTGTCCGATACAGGACAAAATAATCAACAAAAACAAGGAAAGCCGAATCATGCGTCACATCATGGTCCTGAATTCCAAGGGCGGCAGTGGCAAGAGCACCATCGCCACCAGCCTGGCTGCTTGGTACGCGGGCCGGGGAGAGAACGTTGCCCTTGTGGACTATGACCGCCAGGCCTCAAGCCTGGACTGGATAGCAAGACGCCCCGAGAACCGTCCACAGATCACCGGCGTCGCCGGCTTCGAGGATGGTTTCCGGCACGTGCCACGCAATGCAGACGTTGCGATCATCGACGCGCCAGCCGGCTGCTATGACAAACAGCTTACCGAACTGGTCCGTCATGCCGAGACGGTGGTCGTTCCGGTACTGCCCTCGACCATCGATATTCTCGCCACCAGCAAATTCATCGATGCCTTGCTCGAAGTCGGCAAGGTCGAGCGCAAGGAAGTAAAGCTGGCAGTGGTGGGCAACCGGGTCCGTGATAACACGCTGATTTCACAGGATCTCGATGAGTATCTCGGCGCCTTGAAGATGCCCTATGTCACCAACCTGCGTGAAGCGCAAAATTATGTGCGCGCCTATACGCGTGGCCTCGGTATCCATGAGTTGCCCGAGTACCTGGCGTGGCCAGACTGGGAGCAGTGGAAGCCGCTGATTTCCTGGCTCAACAGCAAGCGCAGCCAGCCCTGAGAATGCTGTGTCGGCCGCCGCCAGCTCGAGTGCAGGCGGCAGCTAGGCCGGATCGACGCCGGCGATACACAGGTATTTCGTCTCCAGGTAGTCGTCCAGGCCATAGCGCGAGCCTTCGCGGCCCATGCCCGACTCCTTGATACCGCCAAAGGGTGCGACTTCGGTAGAGATATGCCCGGTGTTGAGCCCGACCATGCCATATTCCAGCGCCTCCGGTACACGCCAGCTGCGGCCCAGATCCCGCGTATAAACGTAGGCGGCGAGACCAAACTCGGTGTCGTTGGCCATGCAGATTGCCTCCGCTTCCGTGGCAAAGCTGAACAGCGGTGCCACCGGGCCGAACGTCTCTTCGCGCGCGACTTGCATGTCAGTGGTCACTCCGCCGAGCACGGTGGGCTCGAAGAAGGTGCCGCCCAGCGCATGGACTTTCCCGCCGGTCAGTATCTGCGCGCCCTTGGCGACGGCATCGGCGATGTGCTCGCTGACTTTCCTTAGGGCCTTCGCATCGATGAGTGGTCCCTGGTCGGTTTCTCCCGCAAGCCCGTCGCCGACCCGCAGCTTGCCGACGGCTGCGGCAAGCTTTGCGGCGAACTCGCCGTAAACACCCTTCTGCACCAGAAAGCGGTTGGCGCAGACACAGGTCTGTCCGGTATTCCGGTACTTGCTGACGATGGCACCGGCCACCGCTGCATCGAGGTCTGCATCATCGAAGACGATAAAGGGCGCATTACCGCCCAGTTCCATTGAGACCTTCTTGACCGTTGCGGCGCACTGTTCAAGCAGAATCTTTCCGACTGCGGTGGAACCGGTGAAAGTCAGTTTGCGTACCAGCGCATTGCCAGTGAGTTCAGCGCCGATGGCTTGCGCCGAGCCGGTCAGCACGTTGATGACGCCGGCGGGAATGCCTGCGCGCTGGCTCAATTCAGCAAGCGCCAGCGCGGAGAACGGCGTCTGGTGGGCGGGTTTGCAGACGATGGTGCAGCCGGCAGCCAGCGCTGGCGCCAGCTTGCGGGCCAGCATCGCCGAGGGAAAATTCCAGGGCGTGATCGCAGCCACGACGCCGACCGGTTGCCTGATGACGACGATGCGCCGGTCCTTCGCGTGTCCGGGAATCACGTCGCCGTAAACGCGCCGTGCCTCCTCGGCAAACCATTCGACGAAGGCCGCGGCATAGGCGATTTCGCCGCGCGCCTCCGCAAGCGGCTTGCCCTGCTCGGCGGTCATCAGGATGGCCAGATCCTCCTGATTGGCGAGGATCAGTGCATGCAGGCGGCGTAGCAGCGCGGCGCGTTCTGCTGCCGTGCGCGCGCGCCATTCGGGCAAGGCCGCTGCCGCCGCTTCGATTGCCAGGCGGGTTTCAGCGCCGCCGCAGTCGGGTACGCTGCCCAGCAGTTCCGCATTTGCGGGATTCCGGACCTCAAGCGTGCCGCCGCCCTGTGCAGGGATCCATGCGCCGTTAACCCAGGCGGCGGTACGCAGCAGTCTGGTATCGGCAAGCTGGACCATGTGCAGACCCCGGGGTTGGTGAAGCGATCTATTCTCTCCTTATACTAACCCCGTGTTTCGCCGTCCCGTACGGCGCACCCCAGACCCGGGGCTCAGGCTGAGCAGAGAACCGACGACATGCGTATTGCCAGTTTCACGTTTGAACGACAGCCGGGTTACGGTGTGGTCTCGGACGCCGTGATCCAGCCTGCGCCAGCCCCGTTTCGCGCACGATTCCCGGACCTGAAATCGGTGCTGGCTGCTGGCGCGCTCAATGAGCTGTCCGTTGCGGTACAGGAATCAGCGCCGCTGGATATCGACACGCTGCAGTTCTCGATGCCGATCCCCGACCCGGCCCGCATCATCTGCGTGGGCATGAACTATCTCGAACACATCCATGAGATGGGTCGCAAGCGACCGGAATATCCCGGTGTCTTTATTCGTTTTACCGACTCCATGGTTGGCCACAAGCAGCCCGTATACCGTCCCCGGATCTCGACGCAGTACGACTACGAGGGTGAACTTGCCGTGGTGATTGGCCGCCCGGCACGCTACCTCAAGGCCGCCGAAGCCCTGGACTACGTCGCCGGTTACACCTGCCTGCTGGATGGCTCCGTACGCGACTGGCAGAACCATACGACACAGTTCGTGCCGGGCAAGAACTTTCCGGCCAGCGGCAGTTGCGGACCGTGGCTGGTAACGGGCGATGAGATTCCGGATCCTTCCACGCTGAAGCTCAGCACGCGCGTCAATGGTGAAACGGTGCAGGCTGCACCGCTCTCCGATTTGTGTTTTGACGTTCCGCGGATCGTCGCCTACTGCTCGGGATTCTGTCAGCTGAATCCCGGCGACATCATCGCCACCGGTACACCGAGCGGCGTGGGCTTCGCACGCAAGCCGCCGCGCTGGCTGAAAGCCGGCGACCGGATCGAAGTGGAAATCGACCGTATCGGCGTGCTGGCCAATACCGTTGTCGATGAGGCCTGACCAGCAGCCTGCACCGGTTCCGTAACGCGTGTCCGAATCAGGGTCCGCCTGATCGCCGGGAGTTGTCCAGATAGTAACTGATACTTATAATCAGCATCACTTATGGTTGGTCCTTCCCGACTGAATCCGACGCGCGAGCGTTCGCTGGCCTTTGCGCTATCCGACCTTGTGCGCATCATGCGTCGCGACTTTCTGGACCGAAACCCGGTACACGGCCTTACCCCGGAACTCTGGCGATTGCTGTATTGCCTGGATCGTGATCAGTCTGGCCGGCAGACTGATCTCGCGACGGTGATGGATGTGACGCCGGTCACTCTGGGCCGCATGATCGATCAGCTTCAGAAGCGTGGGCTGGTCCAGCGAATCGCCGACCCGGACGACCGGCGCGCGTTCCGCGTATTGCTCACAGCCAAGGCGGCGGTGCCCATCGCCCGCATGCACAGTCTCGTTGACGAAACCGCACAACGCGCCATGCGTGGTTTGACCCGGGCCGAGGAGGGCCAGTTCTGGCGCCTTCTGGGACATATACGCGAAAACCTGCTGGCCCCACGAACCCCCGCCAAACAACGCACTGTGCGGCGACGCACGGGCCCGGGACGATAAAGTGACTGCGGAATTGCCAGGCTCCGATAAAGCGACAGAAGGTGTCGTGGACACGAACCGAAGCACGAGCGACCGTTCGCGCTGGCGCACGGTATTGCTGTGGATCGTCCCGGTCATCATCGTCGGTATTGCGTTTTATCTGTTCGGCAGAGCAGGGCGCTATGTGTCGACCGACAATGCCTTTATCAAGCAGGACCGGGTCGATGTGGCGCCTCAGGTCTCCGGTGATGTACGCGAGGTATTCGTTGGCGAGAATGCCCACGTGAAGGCTGGCGACAGGATTCTGGCGCTGGATGACCAGGTCATCCGTGTCGCCATACGGGGCGCCGAGGCACGCCTGGCAGCCGCCCGGGCCGATGTCGAATCACTGAAAGCAGCCTATCGTGAGAAGCAGGGTGAGCTGGCAATTGCCAGGCAGACTGCCGACTACCAGGTGCGTGACTACGACCGTCAGCGCGCTCTGCTGGTCCGTCATCTGGTCTCACAGGCGGCGGTGGACGCAGCCCACCGCTCCTCCGATCTTGCGGTGGGTGGCATCACGGTGCTGAAGTTGCAGGTGGTCCAGGCCCAGG
>CAYJPG010000123.1:0-2413 GCA_964371995.1 uncultured Chromatiaceae bacterium
CCCTTGACCCTCAAGCTGCCTTTAAGGTCGATCATTGCGGCCTGCAACCCGGATTTGCCGGGCTGGCGAGGATTTTTCTGCGATGAACACGACTGTAGCGCCCAACGGACCGAGCCTGCGCCTGAAGATCGGCGGGATGGACTGTGGCAGTTGTGCCCTGACCCTCGAACAGGCCCTGCGCACTCTGCCTGGCATCACGACGGTAAACGTCAACTTCACGACTGAAACGCTGGAAGCGAGCGGCTCGGCGCCGCGCGATGCCGTCGAGGCGAAGATCCGCAGCCTGGGCTACCACATCATCGAAGGCACCGAAGCAAGGCAGGCACCGCGGCCGGAACTGCGCGGACTCAACGGCTTTCTGCGTTTCCTTGTCGCCGAGCGGCGGACGAAGATCGCGCTGGCGGTCACCGCCCTTCTCGTGGCTGTAGTGCTGGCCGACATGTTGACCGGCACAGACTTTGCGGATGTCGCCCTGCTGATTACGGTGGCCGTCATCGGTGCACCGATCCTGGCGAAGGGCCTGCGCTCACTGCTGATCGCCAGACACGTCACCATTGATCTGCTGATGGGCGTCGCCTCGGTCGGCGCCTTCGCCATCGGCGAGACCGGCGAAGCAGCCGCTGTGGTACTGCTGTTCACGCTGGGCGAAGCGCTCGAGGCCTACAGTGCGGAGCGCTCGCGCGATGCACTGCGCAGCCTGCTGTCGCTGCAGCCGGATGAAACCACCGTACTGGAACCGCACCACGGCGACCACGGTCCGCCCGCGGCAAGGGCCGAACACCAGCACGGCGCCGACTGCGACCACGATGATCACGGTCACAAGAAGCACGTACCCGCTGTGCACTACCACCAGCGTCGCCACCCCACCTCGTCGGTGGCCGTTGGCGCGCGCATCCTGGTGAAGCCGGGCGAACGGATTCCGCTGGATGGCCAGATCATCGACGGCAGTTCGAGCGTCAACCAGGCTGCTGTCACCGGGGAAAGCATGCCGGTAGACCGTACTGTCGGCGACGAGGTCCTGGCCGGCACGGTCAATGGTTCGGGCGCACTGACCATCAACGTGCTGCGCGTGGCCGGGGATTCCACCGTCGCACGGATCGCCACCATGGTGGAGAAAGCGCTGGCTGAACGCACGCCGGCAGAACGCTTCATCGACCGCTTCGCGCGCTGGTACACGCCGCTGGTCTGCGCGCTTGCCGCCCTGATCGTCGCTATTCCGGTGCTCGTTTTCGGACAGCCGTTTCTCGATCTGCCGGATGGCACACATGGCTGGCTCTATCGCGGACTCGCGATGCTGATCATCGCCTGCCCCTGCGCGCTCATCATCAGCACGCCGGTCACGGTTGTCAGCGCCCTCACCCGGCTTGCGCAGCTCGGCGTGCTGGTTAAAGGCGGCGCCCAGCTCGACCGCATGGCCAGCGTGCACATCATCGCCTTCGACAAGACCGGTACGCTGACCGCCGGCCAGCCCGCAGTAACCAGCATCCTCGGTCGCGACTGCCGGCATGAGGCGATTGCGGCCAACGACTGCAACATCTGCGAGGATGTGGTTGCGATTGCCGCCGCCGTCGAACAGGCCTCCGAGCATCCGCTTGCCCAGGCGGTCGTCGCCTCGGCGCAGTCCAGGGGCGTGTCGGGTCGCTTCCCTCAGGCGACAGGCATCACGGCACACGTCGGCCGCGGCGTCTCCGGTGATGTCGCCGGTGAACGTGTTTCGGTCGGCACGCACGAACTTTTCGCGCACGGCAAGAACTGTGCCGAAGCCATCTGCGGCAGCGCTGCGGCCCTGCAGTCATCCGGCAAGACCGTGATGCTCGTCGGACGCGGCAACGGCATGCTCGGCTTCATCGGCGTGGAGGATCAGCCGCGTGCGGAAAGCCGGGGCGCGCTGGCTGAACAGCATGCGATGGATTCACGCATGAAGACGGTCATGCTGACCCGCGATCATCGCAACGTCGCTGAATCCGTCGCCAGCCAGATCGGCGGACTGGACGAGATCCGGGCCGGTCTCCTGCCGGAAGACAAGCTGGGCGTAATCCGTCAGCTGCAAGCCGGCGGTACCGTGGCGATGATCGGTGACGGCATCAACGATGCGCCAGCGCTCGCGCAGGCCGATATCGGCATCGCGATGGGCGGTGGCGGTACGGCGCAGGCCATGGAAACAGCCGATGTCGTGCTGATGCAGGACGATCTGCGCAGCATTCCGCTGGTGCTGCGCGTCAGCCGGCAGACCCGCAGGGTCGTACAGCAGAACATCACACTGAGTCTGGTATTGAAAGTGGCCGTGCTGGGACTCGCGATTCCCGGCATCGCGAGCCTGTGGCTCGCCGTGCTGGCCGACGTGGGCGCCACACAGATCGGCCCGCTGAACGGTATGCGGCTGCTTCGGGCGCGCTGAGACAGTACAGGCCCC
>CAYJPG010000123.1:2423-6821 GCA_964371995.1 uncultured Chromatiaceae bacterium
GGGCGGCCGCGCGCACCCCCCCCCGCCCGGCCCCCCGCGGAGCGCGGACCGGCTGTGGATCCGGCACCTTGATGAACATGAACCACAGCCAGACCAGCGCCGTCAGCAGCGCACCGCCGAGCATCGGTGCCGACGGCACGACGCTGTAGACCAGGCCGCACAGGATCGGACCGAAAATCATGCCGACGGTCGGGGCGGCGGAGAGCAGACCGGCCACCGCACCCTGCTCTGCTGTCGTCACGCTGAGGCTGCCGGCTGCGTTCAGCGCCGGGGCGCAAAAGCCGAAACTGAAGCCGAACAGCGCGTAGCCCAGGTACAAGGCCATGACGCCCGGACCCCATGCGATGATCAGCAGGGCCACGACCATGACGCCAAAACCGATCTTCAGCATCGTCGCCGGCGTCGCCTTCCAGCGCTGCAGTACGACTGCCTGCACGAACACCGTCACGAAGGCCATCGCAAGCAGCGCCACCATCATCGTGTGCTGAATGTCGACGGTTTCGGTCAGGCCGAAGCGGTCGGCGATGAAACCGGAAGTAATGGTCTGGATGCCGGTAAAAACACCGAAGACCACAAACCAGCCCACCAGGTACGGCAGGATGCGCGGATCAAGGATGCGCAGTTTCGCCGTCGGCCCGCTTTGCACATGGCGTACCGGTTCGCGGAGACCGACGTATGCCCAAACCCCCGCAGCTGCAGCCAGCAGCGCAGCCGCGTACATCGGAAAGATCGGGCTGACAAACACCAGCGCGCCGCCGAAGGCCGGGCCGAGGATTGTGCCCAGACCACCCGACATGCCGACCAGCGCCATGCCCTGGGCACGCGAACTCTCATCCGTGGTATCGGCTATGTACGCGGTAGCCGCCGGGCTGACGCCACCGATGACGATGCCATAAGCCATGCGCAGCACCAGCAGCAGAACGAACAGTGGCCCGGCCGATATCCAGCCCCACAATCCCGCCTGCACACCAAACGCGAGCGCTGCGTAACCCAGCGTATAACCGGCAAGCCCGATCAGGTAAACCGTGCGCCGGCCCATCGACTGGCTGGCCGTACCCCAGCGCGGCGCAGAGAAAGCCAGCATGACGTTTGAGGCCGCAATGATGAAACCGAGTTGCCACTCCTCTATGCCGAGCCGACGTGTCAGCGGCGCAAAGATGACAAACAGCAGGGACTGGCCCATTCCATAGGTAATGAGGCCGACCAGCAGGATCAGACGATCCCGCGGCAGGGAAGCAGCCACAGAAGAACTCCTGTAATTCTTGTGATCTGACGAACCGGAGTCAGGAGGCGGCTAGGATATGCGAAATCTGCCGTCGCTGGTACGGCACGACCTCAAGATGCGTCTCCGCAGCGTGCGCCGACTTGATCTGCCGCCAGTAATCGGCATCCAGCAAGGCAGCGTGATACTTCAGGAATTCATCACGCAACTCACCGCGCAGCCCCAGGAATTCGATGAACTGCTCCGGGAACACATCGTCAGGACCCACATAAAACCATGGCTCGGCACGTATCTCTTCATCGTAGTCACGCGCTGCCGGCAGATCGCGAAACCTGCATTCCGTCACCAGGCACAGCTCGTCATAGTCATAGAAGATCACCCGGCCATGACGCGATACACCGAAGTTCTTCAGCAGCAGATCACCGGGAAAGACATTGCTGAGCGCCAGATCCCGGATCGCCTGGCCGTAGTCGCGAATCGCCCGGCGCGCTGCCGCCGGCTCTGCTTCACGCAGGTAGACATCAAGCGGCTTGAGGCGGCGCTCCATGTAGCAGAGGTCAACGATCAGATCATCACCATCCAGGCGACAGGTATTGGCTGCCGAGTTCATCAGTTCGTCAAGCAGCTCCGGTGCAAAGCGCGCGCGCGGAAAACGTAACCGTCGAAACTCCTGCGCGTCGACCAGGCGCCCGACGCGGTCGTGACGGAATACAAAACGGTACTTCTCCATCACCTCGGCGGGTGATGTCGTCTTCGGCCAGGCAAAGTGATCGCGGATAACCTTGAACACCAGGTCGCTGGAGTTGAGCGTAAAGACCACCATGACCATGCCGCGCACGCCTTCGGCATGCACGAACAGATCGGTGGATGCAGCGAGGTGACGGAACAGCCTGCGGTAGCGCTCGGTCTTGCCCTGTTTCGCCCTGCCAAGCACCGCATAAAGCTCATCGACAGGCTTGCCCGGCATGATCGAGCACAGATAGCGCACTACCGTCTCGACCGCAGCCAGGTCGACGTGAAAATAGGATCGTGAGAAGCCGAACAGGGGGCGCAGCTCATAATCCGAAATCATCACCGTATCGGCCACGATGCCGGACTCCGGATGCGCAAAGGCGATGACCAGCGGAAAGGTCCAGCCCTCGCCGCTGACCCGGCCCACCACATACGCGCGGGTGGCCCGGTAGAACACCGGCTCAAGTACTTCGAGGTGCGCGAGCCCGGACGACAGTCCACGTACGGCCAGCACACCCTGGATTTCTCCGGCGATGAATCGTGCCGAACGAGGTGCATCGTGCAGCTGCGCGGCCCACGGCAGGCCGGCCAGCAGGGATTCAAGACCCTGCACCAGCCCGTGCTGCAGACCGATTTCTCCGACTGGCGCCGCGCCCTGCCGGGGTTCATCGGCTTCGGTGACAAACTCCACCGCGGGATTCACGCCGATCGTCGCGAAGACCTTGCGCGTCAGGGAATTGAAAAAAGTCGCGTAGAACTGGCGGTCCGGGCGATCGGCGGTCAGCCGGGAGAATTCCGCTCTCGCTGCATTCCAGGTGGCTTCTTCAGCGATGTGCCGGCCCAGCATGCCGACGAGTCCGGCCAGACACCGTTCCACACGATGATCATAGAGTTCGATACGCTCGACCGCATCGCGCTGGCCGAGCTGCCACTCGCGCATTTCGAAACGCCGCTGCGCGCGCTGCGTGATGCTGCGAAAACTGTCGTTGTAATCCTCAAATGCCGTGCAGATCGCCGCGGCAGTGCGGCCGGCCAGCGCGTGAACGGCAGCGTCGTGATTACTGCCGTCCATTGCCCTCATCCGGGTTGCCGCTGCACGCGGTCCCCTCAGTGACCGGCGGCACGAAACTGCTCGGTTTCGGTACTGCCAGCCATCGCGGTGGTCGATGCACCACCGCCCGAAATCGCAGTCTGCACCGCATCGAAGTACCCGGTGCCGACGAAGGCCTGGTGCCGTACGGCCCGGAATCCGTGCACTTCGTTGGCAAACTCGCGTTCCTGCATATCGGAGTAGGCATACATGCCATCCTGCCTGTAGGCCCTGGCCAGTTCGAACATCGACAGGTTGAGCGCATGCCAGCCGGCCAGCGTGATGAACTGAAAGCGATAACCCATCGCTGCGAGCTGTTCGCGAAAATCCCGCAGCCGGTCGACAGGCAGGTTGGCGCGCCAGTTAAAGGAAGGCGAGCAGTTGTAGGCCAGCAGCTTGCCCGGAAATCTTGCATGGATCGCCTTGGCGAAGCGTTCGGCCTGGGCGAGATCCGGCTTCGAGGTCTCACACCAGATCAGGTCCGCATAGGGCGCATAGGACAGCCCGCGGTCGATAGCCTGCTCGATGCCCGCCCGCGCCTCGAAGAATCCGTCTTCGGTACGGCCGCCCGTCAGGAAGCGCGCATCGCGGCTGTCGAAATCAGCCTGCAGCAGGTTCGCCGCGTCGGCATCCGTTCGGGCCACCAGCACCGTCGGCGCACCCATCACATCGGCCGCAAACCGTGCCGCCACCAGCTTGTTGATCGCATCCTGCGTCGGCACCAGCACCTTGCCACCCATATGGCCACACTTCTTTGCCGAGGACAGCTGGTCTTCGAAGTGTACTGCGGCGGCGCCCGCGCGGATCAGCGACTTGGTCAGTTCAAAAGCATTCAGGTTGCCACCAAAACCGGCCTCGGCGTCGGCGATGATCGGCGCGAGCCAATCGATGCGCTCGTCGTCCTGCATGTGATGAATCTGGTCGGTGCGCAGCAGTGCATTGTTGATGCGCTCGACCATCTTCGGCACCGAATCGACCGGATACAGGCTCTGATCGGGATACGTCTCGCCGGCACTGTTGCCGTCACCCGCCACCTGCCACCCCGAGCAGTAGATGGCCTTGAGCCCGGCCTGTATTTCCTCGACTGCCTGATTGCCGGTCATGGCTCCCAGCGCAGAAACGACGTTTTCAGTGTGCAGGAGCCGCCAGAACTTCTCAGCACCGAGCCGGGCCAGCGTGTGCTCGACCTGGACCGAACCCCGCAAGCGGACCACTTCCTCTGCGGAATAGGGCCGGGTGATGCCGGCCCAGCGCGGGCTGTCTGCCCAGTCGCGCCGGAGTTGGTCTGCATCGTTGCGCTTGGTCATGGCGAAATCCTCTAAAGGGTTGAACCTGTGTCAGGACAGTCTTGCGT
>CAYJPG010000124.1:0-6735 GCA_964371995.1 uncultured Chromatiaceae bacterium
CCATCGTGAACGCGGCCGAGTTCATTGCTGCTGCGGGCGGACTGAATGCAGCCGCTGGCCAGAGAATCGCCGGCAGCCAGCTGAACCGGGACGCTGGCATCCAGGCGCTGCCCGAGGCTGGAGTGTACGGTGACTTCGCCCAGGCTCAGCGCGTGACTGGCCGGGGATACGGCGAACAGGGCCATGCCTGCAAGCGTAGACACGACCAGCCGCTCATGGCCGGTTGCGGGTTGCGTATGCGTCGCGCGGTGCGCGGGCGGTCTGCGTTTTTTGCTCTGGTTGCGCCTGGTGCGCATGCCTGGGGTCCCGGGTTTACCGATCCACTGCGGATCCGTCTTGCGACAGACGACAAGAGACCATTTGCCGCGGTTCAGTGAAATGAACCAGGTCTCGTTCTGTAATGTGGCGGCGGCAGAATGCGCTTCTGGTGCCGTGGACTGTGATCGGCTGCACGGGATCCCTCAGCCAACAGCCTGCTGACCGGGGCTGCTTTCACTGGCCAGCACCACGCCGTGGTTCTGGGTGAAATTGCCCTGCACGAAAGCGATACCGAGTTGCCAGAGCACAGCCATCGTGTTGGCGTTTTCGACTCGCTCAGCGATGGTCTTGATCTTCAGTTCATTGGCGCGGGCGGCGATGCTGCCAACCTTGCGCTGCAGGTCCTTGTCCCGGTGCAATCCCTGCATCAGGCTGCCGTCGATCTTGACGAACTGCATCGGCAGATGGCCGAGCAGTTGCGTGGCATCCCGGCCGGCACCGAGGTGATCAACTGCAAACAGGAAGCCCGCTTCGCGCAGCTGTTTGGCCGTCTGCTGGCACTCCTTGAGGTGCTGCAGGGCCAGCTCCTCGCTGATCTGGAAGCAGACCTGGGAGGGTTTGAGGTGCGTGCTCTGGGCGCGTGCTTTCAGCCAGTCGAGCAGCGACTCATCGAGTATCGATTCACGCGACAGTCGGATGAACACCAGATTCGGTTGGCGCGCAACGCAGAATGAGAAAGATGCACCGATCACCCAGCGATCGATGTTCTTCATCATGTGGGCACGCTCTGCGACCGGAATGAATTCCGAGGGCAGCACCGGTTCGCCCTGTTCGTCGATCAGGCGCACGCGCGTGTCGAGTACGCCCTGCAACTCGTCCTGCAGTCCGACCACCGGCTGATGCACGAGCCGCAGGCGATTCTGCATGAGTGCGGCACGGATACGCGTAATCCACAGCGAGTCGGTCAGGCGCAGGCGCTCGGTGACGCTGGTAATGTCGCTCAGCACGACGCGGTTGCCACCCAGGTCGCGGCCACTGCGACAGGCCTGTTCCGCCTCGCTGAGGATCTCGCCGGGCGTCTGGCTGCCCGAACGCGCTTCGCAGATACCGATCGTGCAGGAAAGTGAGGTCGACTGGGTGTCGACCTCGAAGATCTGTGTGGCGACAGCCTTCTGTATCTGCTCAGCCCAGGCCTGAACGTCGCCCATCGTGCCGCGTTCCACGAGCACGGCGAACATCGTGCCGCCGAATCGACCGTAGAGATCGCCGGGCTGCATGAGTTCGCGCAGCAGCTCGGCAAGGCGCATCAGCAGGGCTTCGGTGCCGAGCAGTCCGACATCAGCCTGCACCCGGGAAAAATGGTCGGGGCGAATGTAGGCGACTGCCCGGATACCGCCTTCCGGCGCTGTCGCGAGTCTGGTTGCGAGGTGTTCCAGAAAGAAATGACGCTGGAAGAACCCGGTCGAGGGATCCTTGCCGACAGCCTGTTGAAGGATTTCATCGACGGGCTGTTCGACGTTCCGTTCGCCCGGGACAATCAGCCTGATGCCGGGGTCACCATCGATGGTGATGCGCTTCAGCTGCAGGTCCAGTGGCAGCTCGCGGCCATCCTTGCGGTAGGCGACCATGCCGAGCGTGCTGCCTTCCTGCCATTTGTCGCGCAGGCAGGCGACCAGGGCACCCTTCAGCGTGGCCTGATCGGCTTCGCGGAACAGATCCATGAAGGGCTCGCCGATGAGTTCTTCTTCAGTGCGGCCGAGCAGTCCGGCCCAGGCCGGGTTGGTGGCGACGATGATGCCATCGTGTATGTCAACGATGGCATCAGAGGCGCCGCTCATCAGGCTGCGCAGTTCCTGTTTGTACTGCCGCGCGGAACTGAGCACACCTTCAAGTGCGACCCGCAACCGGTGTGCGTGCAACTCCCGGGTCACAACCGCACGCAGGCGGTTACGGTGCGTCAGCGAGACTACGTCGCGGGCGCCGCTTTCCAGTGCGGTCGCGATTGTCTGTTCATCGACCTGGTTGTGTACGAGGAGCAGCGGTGGCTGCGTGCTGCTCTGGGCGATGCTGGCGGCAGCGGCAGCCAGATCGACGTCGGTGCCGCCCGAAAAATACAGAACGAGTTCCGGGGCCAGGGCAGACAGCTGCTCGCCGAGCAGCTTCAGCTCGTTGACCCGCATGCAGTGCACCGGATGACCACTGTCGCGCAGAATCGTATTGATAGTCGTAGCGTGATCGTCGCTGCGGCTGATGACGATCAGCGGAATGCCAACGGAGTTGCCCAACCCCACACCTGTCGTGTCTTCTTCGAAGGATCAGGATTCTGCCGACACCACCGCGGGGATTATGTGACCGCAGTACGATTATGTGGCGCAGCTGGAATTATGTAGTGCCGAAATATTCCAGCGGTGTTTTTGCTGCCGCTCCGGCGATCTCGCGTACGAGTCGCGGTACGAGATAGCCCGGCAACTTCGCGGCCATCGCCGCCAGCAGGGCACGTGCTTCCTGATCGGGAACGAGGAAGTGCGCTGCGCCGGCGACATGGTCCAGCTGGTGCAGGTAGTAGGGCAGCACGCCCGCAGAAAACAGTTTCTCGGACAGCGTTGTCAGCGCATCGGCTGAGTCGTTTACACCGCGCAGCAGTACCGACTGGTTCAGCAGTGCGGCCGAGACACTGCGCAGTTCCTGCAGCGCAGTGACCACACCAGCGTCGATCTCATTGGCATGGTTGGCGTGAATCACGGTGACCACCGGTCGGCCTGCATTGTGCAGCAGATCGAGCAGTTCAGTATCGATGCGCTCCGGCAGTACCACCGGTACCCGCGTATGCAGCCGGATACGGCTGATGTGTGGAATATCGGCGAGTGAGCGGAGGATTTCGCGCAACCGGGCATTGCCGAGCGCCAGCGGATCACCACCGCTCAGGATGATCTCGTGGAGGCTGTCGTCAGCCGCGATCGTCGCGAGCGCCTCTGCGAGTACGCCGGGCGTCACGCTGTGTTCCGGGTAGGGGAAGGCACGCCGAAAACAGTACCGACAGTGTACGGCGCAGGCGCCGGTCGTGATGAGCAAGGCGCGGCCGGCATATTTCTGTAGCAGTCCCGGTGCCCGTACGCTGTCGAGGTCGCCGACAGGATCGACACCATAGCCCGCCAGGACTGCGTTCTCGGCCTCGACCGGCAGTACCTGCCGCAACAGCGGGTCGAGCGGGTCGCCATGCCGCATGCGGGCAACGAATCCGCGCGGGACGCGCAGCGCAAATGCAGCCGCCGCTTCGGCCGATACGCCGCAGGACCCGGGCGTCAGACCGAGCGCTGCCAGCAGATCGTCGAGGCGTGCGTACGCCTGGCCGAGCTCAGTCTGCCATTGCGATCGGCCCTTCAGCGGTTGGGTTATTGCGTGCATTGGCGGTCCATCTGCTGCCGGGGGTCTGCCCTCGGCACAGCACTACGGCTAGAATACCCGGCAACGTAAAGGAATGGACTGGTATGGCGAATTACAGTGCGAGTGATCTGCGGAGCGGCAGCAAGATTCTGATCGATGGAGATCCTTGCGCCGTGGTCGATAACGAATTCGTCAAGCCTGGCAAGGGCCAGGCATTCAACCGCATCCGGATACGCAATCTGCGCACCGGACGGGTAGTGGAAAAGACCTTCCGCAACAGCGATTCCATCGAGTCGGCCGATGTCGTCGACTGCCCGATGCAATATCTCTACGCCGATGGCGAGATGTGGTACTTCATGGATCCTGCGACCTTTGAGCAGATCCCGGCTTCTGGTGCTGCGGTCTCCGAGGCCAAGCAGTGGCTGCGCGAGCAGGATACCTGCACCGTCACGCTGTGGAACGGGGTGCCGCTGACTGTTGTTCCGCCGATGTTCGTCGAACTCAAGATCGTCGAGACTGACCCGGGTGTACGTGGTGATACGGCGACCGGCGGTATGAAGCCGGCGCGCCTCGAGACCGGTGCGGTGGTGAAGGTTCCGCTCTTCATCAATGAAGGTGAAGTGATCAAGGTGGATACCCGCTCCAGCGAGTACGCATCGCGGGTCAAGTAATCCCGGGCCAGGTATTCACCGGCTGCCGGCGTACCCGGTATGCGATGCTCATGAACCGGCCGGAAAACTGATGCCCGACCGGATGTCCGGCAAGTCCAGCAGGAACATCAGGACCCGGTCAAAGCCCAGCGCAACGCCGGCACAGTCCGGCAGTCCCGCTTCAAGTGCGGCCAGCAGTGCAGGATCCGGCACCACGTCCGGTCTGCCGAGCCGGGCGCGTGTCGCCCGGTCAGCGCTGAAGCGCCGCGCCTGTTCATCAGCGGCGCAGAGTTCGCGATAGCCGTTGGCGACTTCCAGCCCCGCACAGAACACTTCAAAGCGCTCGGCGATACGGTCGTCGGCAGGATCGATCCGCGCAAGCGCCGCCTGGCTTGCCGGATAGCCGCTGACCACCGCGACTTCGATGCTGGCCAGACGGGCAGTCACCGCGTGGCTCATCAGCAGATCCAGCCAGGCATTGATATCTTTGCCGAGGCCCTTCTCCAGTTCCATGCCGAGGCTGCTGCCCAGCGCTTTACGCGCGCAGTTGCAGAGTGTTGCTGCATCGGCAGTCAGCGGATCGATGCCGAGTGCGGCAATAAAAAGCTCGCGATAGCTGAGAAATACCGGTGCGGCCAGGGATCTGCCCACAGCAGCGGCCAGTGCTGCAATCAGCTCGCAGGTCTCGCTGGCCAGTGCCCGTAGCGTGCAGTCATGGCGGTACCACTCGACCAGCGTGAACTCCGGTTCGTGGCGGCGACCTGCCTCACCGTCACGAAATACCTTGCCCAGCTGCCAGATATCCGGAGCGCCGGCGGCCAGCAGCCGCTTCATATGGTATTCGGGCGAGGTATGCAGCCAGAGCTTGCGGCCATCGGCGAGCGAAGTCGCCATGTTGGACAGATGCGGATCGCTGACTGCGTGGGCAACGAGTCCCGGAGTTTCGACCTCGAGCAGACCTCGGGCGGTGAAAAAGTTTCGTGCGGTGCCGAGCAGGCGTGCGCGCTGTGCCAGCGTCTCAAGGTTGGCCGACGGTTGCCACGCCATGTCCCGACTCAGCCGGACCGGAGCTGGCCCAGCGCTTCGCCCATCCGTACGCTGCGCCCCGAGCTCCAGCCAGCATCCCACTCGATGAGTTTGCGTTCAGCCACGATGACGACCGTAGAGCCGAGGTTGAACTGCCCCAGCAGGCCACCAGCCGGAACCGCAAGATGCGGTGCATCGGCGGGATAACGAATACGAGTCACTTCCGTCCCTGGTGCGATTTCACCCGTCCAGGCCAGTGAGATGCTCGCGACATTCATGGCGCCGACCAGCACCACGGCGAATCGGCCGGCGGGATTCTCGCACCACAGGATCACCCGCTCGTTGGCCGCAAACAGCCCGGGCACCGCGCGGGCCGTACGCCTGTTAACTGCCCAGCGCCGCCCGGGCACATAGACCATTTCACGTATCTGCCCCGCCAGCGGCATGTGTACCCGGTGATAGTTGTGCGGGGCGAGGTAGATCGTCAGCGCTGCACCATCATGAAAACCGGCTACGGCTGCATCGTCGGTGGCCAGAAAGTCAGCCAGTCGGTAATGGAAGCGTTTGGCCTGGATCAGATGATCGCCCGCAGCGTAACCGAGTTCCTCAATCATGCCGTCGGCAGGACTCACAACCGTAGCGGCACCGGGAGCCACGGGACGGGCACCGGGTTTCAATGTGCGCGTGAAGAACGCGTTGGCATGTTCCCAGGCTGCCGGTTCCGGGTGTTCGACCTCGCTGAGATCGACTTTGTAAAAGCGGATGAAGCTGCGAATCAGCAGGGTACGCAGCCAGGGTGTGCGCTGACGGGCCAGCCAGTAGACAACGCGTCCCAGCAGTCGCCCCGGCAGCAGACGCTGCAACAGCACAAAGAGCTGATCAGGCAGGCCCTGCAGCATGGTGGTCCCGGTTCCGGTCCTGTCTGGCACCAGCGTATTCTATACGGCCGATTCGGATGCTGATGGTCAGGGCGCGATGGCAGGCAGAAAGACTGGTGGCGACGGCACCGCGGGGCACAGCGTTGCCGACCTGATCGCCCGCTGTACCCGGGCCCTTGAGCGCAGTGCGGTCTGCTTCGGACACGGCACTGACAATGCGCGCGATGAAGCCGCAGCGCTGGTCTTCCACGTGCTCGGTCTGGACCATGGCGATGCGTTGCGCGTCTATGGTCAGCCGGTATCGGAAGCCGGACAACGGCAGGTGGCCGGGATGCTCGAAGCACGCATCAGCACGCGTCAGCCCTTGCCCTATCTGACCGGCGAGGCGTGGTTTGCCGGCCTGCCTTTCCATGTCGATGAGCGGGTGCTGGTGCCGCGTTCACCTTTCGCCGAACTGATCGCCTCACGCTTTGAACCCTGGCTGGACCCGGACGGCATCCACCGGATTCTCGAGATCGGCACCGGCAGCGGCTGCATGG
>CAYJPG010000125.1:0-6625 GCA_964371995.1 uncultured Chromatiaceae bacterium
TCCCGCCGCTATTCTTTTGGCGGTGCATGGGCGGCTTACCCCGCTCCCACAGCTAGAACATCGAATTGTTGCTGGAGGGATCCAGTTCGGCTGCGACCTTCTTCCGGCTGGGAATGAAATCACCGGTGATCATCTGGTCGTAGGACATGCCTGGGCCGACCATCGGGTACACGCCTGCATCCGGATCGATGATGACTTCCAGAAATGCAGGTCCCGGAAAACTGACGAACTCGCGGATGACCTTCGGCACATCCGCCTTGCTGTCGAGGCGCACGGCATAGTCGAAGCCGTCGGCCTGGGCAGCGCGCACGAAGTCCTTGCGGTGCAGGGACTTGTCGGTCGCTGACAAGCGGCCCTGGTAGTAGAGCTTCTGCCACTGCCTCACCATGCCGTCGCCGAAGTTGTTGAGCACGACGATCTTGATCGGCAACTTGTAGGTCGTGACGGTTTCGAGTTCGCCGAGGTTCATGCGAATGCTCGCATCCCCGTCGATGTCGATGACCAGCCGTTCCGGGTGGGCAAACTGTGCGCCGATCGCCGCCGGCAGACCAAAGCCCATGGTGCCCATGCTGCCGGAGGTGAGCCACAGCCGTGGTTCGCGGAAGTCAAAGTACTGCGCAGACCACATCTGGTGCTGGCCGACTCCGCTGGTGATGATGGCATCGCCGCGCGTGTGCAAGTTGATCTGTTCGATGATGTAGTTGGGCTGGATCAGCGGACTGGCCCGGTCGTAGTCCATCGCGTAGGTTCGCTTGAGATCTTCCAGTTCCCGATGCCAGGCGCTGAAGTCGGTGCGCAGCGCGTGGCCGTCGGCCCAGGCGATCAGCTGGCGCAGATCACGGTCGAGCAGGCCGACGTTGTGCCAGTCCGCGGCCTTGACCTTGCCGATCTCGCAGGGATCGATATCGAAGTGCGCGATCTTGAGGGCGTTCGGCGCGAACTTGTCCGGCACGGCGGCCACGCGGTCGTCGAAGCGGGCGCCGATCGCGATCAGGAAATCGCAGTCATCGACCGCATAGTTTGCGGCAGCAGCACCATGCATACCCAGCATGCGCAGCGCCAGCGGGTCGGTCGTGTCGCAGACGCCTATACCCATGAGCGTGGTGGTCACCGGTATGCCAAAGCGTACGGCGAAGGCGCGCAGGGCTTCAGACGCGTTGGCGCTGACCACGCCGCCACCGGCGTAGATCAGCGGGCGACGCGAGGCCCGCAGAATGTCGAAGAACGACTGTGCGGCACTGGCCGGAATCTCGCTGCCGATCGCTGCATCGATGCGTTTGCGGTAGGCATCGATGGGCAGCCGGCCGGTGCCCTGAAACTCGCCGACCCAGTTCTGTACGTCTTTGGGCACATCGATGACCACCGGCCCGGGCCGGCCCATCGCCGCAATCTCGAAGGCCGTGCGCACCGTTTCTTCGAGCTGATGCGGATCGGTGACCAGGAACACGTGTTTTGCAACCGAGCCCATGATCGCCGAGACCGGTGCCTCCTGAAAGGCATCGGTGCCGATGACATTGGTCGGAACCTGGCCACAGATCACGACGATCGGCACCGAGTCAGCCAGCGAGTCGCGGATCGGCGTAACGGTATTGGTGGCGCCGGGCCCGGAAGTGACCATGCAGACGCCGACCCGGCCGCTGGCGCGGGCGTAACCGGCCGCCATGAAGCCCGCACCCTGCTCGTTGGCAGGTACGATCAGCGGTAGTGGCGGTATGCCGTTTTCATCGCGGTGTTCATCGTTATAGCGGAACACGGCATCGTAGGTGGGCAGAATCGCGCCACCGCTATAGCCGAATACTGTCTGTACGCCCTCATCGACGAGTACCTGGACGATGATCTCGGCGCCCGTCATGCGCTTGCCGGCAAGCGGGTGGGGTCTGGATTCGGCGGTCTGGGTCCGTGTTGTCATAAAATTGTGTTCAGAGTGATGATCGCGACGCAGCAGGAACGGTCTTCCAGTCTCTCAACAGCTCTCAAAGAAGCGGACTGCAAGACTGCTCAGGAGTTTTAACCAACTACTCCCGCATTGCAATAGAAGTGGATCTGGGCGAGTATTCCCGACCCGTTTTTTTTTCCTCAATTGCCTCCCGGTTAACCGATGCGCCACATTATTTCCATCCTGTTGCGGAACGAGGCCGGTGCGCTGACCCGGGTTGCCTCACTGTTTTCGACCCGCGGCTACAACATCGAATCCCTGAACGTCGCGCCGACCGAGGATCCGCTCGTGTCGCGCCTGACCCTGGTGACGCTCGGTTCTGATCATGTAGTCCGCCAGATCAATAACCAGCTGCTGAAACTGATCGATGTGGTCAGCATCGTTGACCTGACCGAGGGTGATCACATCGAACGCGAGCTTCTGTTGCTGAAGCTCCGGGTGGAAGACGATGAACTGGCGCGAATTCACGAGTTGGTGAGGACTGAAGGCGCCCGGGTGCTGGACGATGCGCCGCGGAGCTATACGCTGGAACTGACGGGTGCGGCAACCCGCATCGACAACCTCATCAACCGCGTTGCCGCTCACGCGGAGATTCTTGCTGTGGTGCGCAGCGGACCGCTGGCCGTAGGCCGCGGGGACATCGCCCACAGGGTTAGCTGACGCCCCCCGGAGTGCCGGCCAATGACGCCAGAGGCACAACAGTTACGTAGCCGGAACGCTGCATTGCGCAGTGCAGGCCGGATCGTGCTCAAGATCGGTTCCTCGCTGCTCGTCGATCGCGAATCGGGCCGGCTCAATCGCGCCTGGCTTGAATCCATCGCCGATGAACTGGCCCGCCTTCAGGCCCGCGGCCAGCAGGTGCTGGTGGTGTCTTCCGGAGCGATAGCACTGGGCCGGCAGTATCTCGGCATGACGCGCGATCAGCGGCGTCTGGAAGATGCACAGGCTGCCGCTGCTGCTGGCCAGGTCCTGCTCGCACACGCCTATCAGGATCTGCTTGAGCCGCGCGGTATAAAGATCGCTCAGGTGTTGCTGACACTCGACGATACCGAGAACCGTCGCCGCTATCTCAATGCCCGGAATACACTGGAGACCCTGCTGCGGCTGAAGGTAATACCGGTCATCAACGAGAACGACACGGTGGCCACCCAGGAGATCCGCTACGGCGACAATGACCGTCTCGGTGCGCGTGTGGCCGAGATGACCAGTGCCGATGTACTCGTGCTGCTGTCGGATGTGGACGGCCTTTACGATAGTGATCCGACCCTGAAGGCCGGCGCGACGCTGATTCCGGAAGTGCGCGAACTCACGCCAGCCATCGAGGCCCTCGCCGGCGCCTCGGCCACCGAGTATGGCTCCGGCGGCATGGTGACCAAGCTGGTGGCCGCGCGGATCTGCATGAATGCGGGCTGCGCGACGGTGATCGCGAGTGGCCGCCGGTTGTTTCCGCTGCAGGCTATCGAGGACGGTGCCGCCTGTACCTGGTTCCTGCCGGCGCGCACGCCGCGGCAGGCGCGCAAGCAGTGGATCGCCGGCACGCTCGTGCCGCGCGGCAGTCTGACCATCGACGCGGGTGCCGAGCGCGCACTGCGCGGAGGCAGCAGCCTGCTGCCGGTCGGCGTGGTTGAAGTCAGCGGCGATTTTCAGCCCGGCGATGCGGTGCTGGTTCGCAATCGCGAGGGCCGCGATCTGGCGCGCGGGCTGGTGACCTGCTCCAGCGAGGAGGCACGGCGTATCCGTGGGCGGCGCAGCGAGGAACTCGCCGCGCTGCCGGGCTACAGTGGCCGTGAAGAACTGATCCACCGCGATAATCTTGCCCTGCTGGACAGCTGAGCTACACCCTTATGAGTACGACACAGAAATCGCTGCCGGACACGGATACCGCCGAGGGCCTGGCCGCGGCGATGCGCACGCTCGGGCGGCAGGCCCGCGAGGCAGCGCGCGAGCTGGCGCGGACCAGTAGCGCACAGAAGACGCAGGCGCTGCTGGCCGCCGCCGCGGCGATCCGTACGCAAGGCAGCCAGATCCTCGCCGCCAATGCCCGCGACATGGAGGCAGCACAGAAACGGAATCTCTCGGCGGCACTGCTCGACCGGCTGGCGCTTGACGCGAAGCGCGTCGAGGCGATGGCTGCGGGCATCGAAGCGGTTGCGGCGCTGCCGGACCCGGTCGGTACCGTCATTGCGGAATGGATGCGTCCGAACGGGCTGCGCATCCAGCGGGTCCGTGTACCGCTTGGCGTGATCGGCATCATCTATGAAAGCCGGCCGAACGTCACAGCCGATGCCGGTGCCCTGTGCCTGAAGTCCGGCAATGCCGTGATCCTGCGTGGCGGTTCGGAAAGTTTTCACTCGAGTCATGCAATTCACGCGGCGCTCGTGGCCGGCCTGCGTGCCGGTGGCTTGCCGGAAACGGCCATCCAGATGGTGCCGACGGCGAGCCGGGATGCGGTCGGATATCTGCTGGCGAATATGCAGGAATTTGTCGATGTCATCGTGCCCCGTGGCGGCAAGAGCCTGATCGCCCGCGTCCAGGCTGACGCGCGTGTGCCGGTGATGGGCCATCTCGAGGGCCTGTGTCACGTCTATGTGCACCGTTCCGCAGATGTGGCGATGGCCAGGGAGGTGGTGCTGAACGCCAAGATGCGGCGCACCGGCATCTGCGGTGCCGCGGAAACCCTGCTGATCGACCGCGACTGCCTGGCGACGCACTGGCAGCCGCTTGCCGACGCACTGGTCGCTGCCGGTTGTGAACTGCGCGGCGATGCCGAGCTGTGCGCGCTCGATGCCCGCGTCAGACCGGCGACCGAGGCCGACTGGAGTACCGAATATCTGGACGCGATCCTGGCCTGTCGCGTGGTCAGCGATATCGATGCGGCCATTGCGCACATCACGCGTTACGGCTCGGGGCATACCGAGTCGATCATTGCCAGCGATGTAAAGGCTGCGGAACAGTTCCTGCATGATCTGGACAGCGCCATCCTGCTGCATAACGCCTCGACGCAGTTTGCCGACGGCGGCGAGTTCGGCATGGGTGCAGAGATCGGCATCGCGACGGGCCGGATCCACGCCCGCGGTCCGGTCGGAGCCGAGCAGCTCACCAGCTACAAGTATCTGGTCCATGGTACCGGCCAGGTCCGGCCCAAATAGGCGTGCCGGCCACGGCGCGCATGCAATTTGACCTGATCGTCATCGGCGGCGGCATCAACGGCGCGGGGATTGCCCGTGATGCCGCGCTGCGCGGCCTGCGTACCTGTCTGGTCGAACGGGCCGACCTGTGCAGCAGCACCACGCGCTGGTCGAGCCGGCTGATCCACGGCGGGTTGCGTTATCTCGAGTTCGGCGAACTCGGGCTGGTACACGAGTCGCTGCAGGAGCGCGCCAATCTGCTGCGCAACGCCGGCCACCTGGTCCGGCCGCTGCCACTGCTCATTCCCGTTTACACGCACAGTCGGCGCGGCATGAACACCATCGATTTTGGCCTCTGGGTCTACGACCTGCTGTCGATCGGCGGTGTGTTGCCTGGCCATCGACGCCTTTCGCGCGACGCCGCTCTGGCGGAGGTGCCGGCACTGAACCCGGATGGACTCGATGGCGGCATCCTGTATCACGATGCACAGGTCACTTTCGTCGAGCGGCTGGTGGTGGAGAACGCGCTGGCCGCCCGGGCGGCGGGGGCAACGATCCGCACCTACACGACGGTTGAGCGCATCGTGCTGGAGGGCAACCAGGTGCAGGGCGTCATGGTGCGCGGCAGTCGCGACGGTCGACAGGAAAGCATCACTGCGTCCGCCATCGTCAACGCCGCCGGTCCCTGGGTAGATCGCGTTCTGGCCGGTGCAGACTGTCCCATGCCGCGCTTCATGGGCCCGACCAAGGGCACGCACATCGTGGTGCGCCGCTTTAGCGGCATGTCTGATGTGGCCTGTTATGCCGAAGCGCGCAGCGACGGCCGGCCGTTTTTCATCCTGCCGTGGAACGGGCTGGTGCTGATCGGTACCACGGATACGCGTTGTGATGCTGATCCGGCAACTGTGCATGTCGAGGAGGGCGAGATCGCTTATCTGCTCACCGAAACCAGCCATGTTTTCCCGGGTGCAGGACTCGGGCGCGACAACGTGTTGTACGCATACAGCGGTCTGCGCCCACTGCCTCGTCAGGGACTGCGCGAGACCGCGTCGATCACGCGTCGTCACCAGATCCGTCATCACGGGCGCACGGCGCGCGGTCTCTATTCGGTCATCGGTGGCAAGATCACGACCTACCGGCACCTTGCCGAGGAAGCGGTCGATCAGGTCGTGCACCGTCTGGGTAGGCAGGCGTCGCCGTGTGCGACCGCTGAGCTGGCATTGCCGGGCGGCGGCGGCAGGCGCGAAGATCTTCTGGCGGAACTTGCCCGGATACCGGGACTCACTGCCGCCAGTCAGGTGCATCTCGTGGATGTCTATGGTGCGCGTGCGCCGGCGGTCGCTGCCTTGACGATCGGTCATCCGGATCTGGCGGAGCCGATCTGCAGCTGGAGTGCTGCCATCGCTGCCGAAGTCGTATTTGCCGTGCAACATGAATTTGCGCTCGGTATGGCTGACATCCTGTTGCGTCGCTGCATGGCGGGCCTGAGTCCCGACCTCGGCCGCGCGGCCCTGGAGCGCGCGCTGCCGGTGGCGACGAGATATCTGGGCTGGGATGCCGT
>CAYJPG010000126.1:0-5901 GCA_964371995.1 uncultured Chromatiaceae bacterium
CGGAGGATGGCGCCGTTGCTAAAGCCTGCCAGTCGCAGGGCGGCGACGAGGTCCTTGCCCTTGACTGCCGGGAAGGAGGTCACGCCCCGATCGTAATGCGCTGCACGCCCACGAAATCGAGTCGCGGCAGGTGGGTGCCCTGGACCAGGTCAGGGGCTTGAGCAGCTGGAAAGCGGACGCGATCCGGTGGTCTTTTTGCGGGCGTTGCGTTCCGGGAAAGGCTGAGCAGTCATACCAAGGGCCGCCAGTCTTGGCTGGTATGCCAAACCCGAAGAATCTCCACAATCTCACCGGAAATGCGGTAGACGATCAGGTATGGAGCGCGGGTGACTGGCCATTCTCTTGTTGCCTCGTCGAACCCAACCCGACCCATCTTCGGAAACTGTCCGAGTCGCTGGGCAGAATTCCAGACTCTCTCGGCAATGACGGTAGCAGCGAAAGGATTTTCAGCTGCGATTCTGTCCTGCGCCGCCTCAAAGTCTGCCAGAGCAAGCGCTGTCCAGCGAATCTTCAGGCGCCAACTCCAAACTTGCCAAACACCCGGCGCACATCGGTATCGCTCGCGAATTCGCCGCGATCAGCTGCGGCTCGCCCTGCCTCGATACCAGCCATGAATCGCAATCGCTCCAAGACATCATCCCAAGTGGCGTCCTCCGGCAATTGCTCGGCGAGTGCGTGTACCTCGTCGCGTAGCCTGGTTGTCATGAACTACCTCCCTGTCAGAAATCGTGCCCCGTGGCTGCGTCGCAGTCAGGAGTATAGGAAATTCAAACACCCCATCGGCCGAGTCTGCCAGCCCGCCACCCCGCCTGTCACGCGCCTCGGGCACACATTGCCCCAGCTCTGACCAGTTGCAGTTCAGTGAATCTCTGCAGTAACCCGGCATTTGTGCAGTGCGGACCCGACCCGGCGCAGCCGCTCACCCCGGCCCCGTGACGGCGCCATGAACCGGACAGCTGACTGATCAGAGAAAACCCGAATCCCCCAGCGGTGGCCCGCGCGGCGGTGGCCTCGACCCGCTCGGCGAGCCGCGTGACTCCAGGTGCCGGAGAATCTTCCCGATCACCGCCGGGGTCTCTATGCTGGCCACCACCTTCACCTCGCCACCGCACTGCTCGCAGGTCTCGATCTCGATCCCGAACACACGCTTCAGCCGCTGCGCCCAGCTCATGGCACAGTGCCGCTCGGCCGGTGTACGCAGCTCTGTCGTCATGGCCTTGCCCCGCCCTTTCGGCGTGACCTCCGCCCACCACCGACTGTGCGGCGCGAACACGCCGTGATACCTGGTCAGGTGTGCCCGTGGCCGTGGCACCAGGGCGGCGAGGCGCGCCATGAAGTCCAGCGGCTCGAACACCAGTGGCAAATCAGTGCGACGGCTGAATCAGGTCGAAGTCAGCCGGATCGCGGTGCCGTATCAGCGATTCCCGTAATGATGCCAAATCCGCAACACGATCACGCTGTGTGCCTGCACAGCGTAGCGCACCACGTAACTGCCGAATGTCGCGTCGCGGATGTCGAGCGCTTCCGGGCACAGCGGGGCGGTTTTGCCGAGCTGCGGAAACGCCAGCTTCACGGCGTAGCCTTGGGTGGACTCAGCTCCTTAAGCGAACGGTGGTAACTGACATGGCGGCCGCAAACTACAGGCCAGCTTGGGCTGCGAAAGCCAACTGGTCGTCGGCGACGGTGGCGCGGATCAGGTCGCCCGGACCGAACTGCCCACGCAGGATCTCCTGCGCCAGCGGGTTCTCGATGTACTGCTGGATCGCACGTTTCAGCGGCCGGGCACCGTACACCGGGTCGAAACCGGCCTCGGCCAGCTTGTCGAGTGCCGCATCGTCGAGCTCGAGGCGCATGTCGCGCTCGGCGAGCCGCGCCTGCAGATAGCGCAGCTGGATCACCACGATGTCACGGATCTGGTCAGCCGACAGCGGGTGGAAGACCACGATGTCGTCCACGCGGTTGATGAACTCCGGCCGGAAATGCTCGCTGAGCACCTCCATCACGGCGGCTTTCATCGCCGCGTAGTTTTCTTCGCCGGTCATGCTCTGGATGCGCTGCGAGCCGAGGTTCGAGGTCATGACGATGACCGTGTTGCGAAAATCCACGGTGCGTCCCTGGCCGTCGGTCAGACGCCCGTCATCAAGCACCTGCAGCAGCACGTTGAACACATCGGGGTGCGCCTTCTCGACCTCGTCGAGCAGCACCACCGAGTAGGGCTTGCGGCGCACGGCCTCGGTCAGGTAACCGCCCTCTTCGTAGCCCACGTAACCCGGCGGCGCGCCGATCAGCCGTGCCACGGAATGCTTTTCCATGAACTCGGACATGTCGATGCGCACCATCGCGTCTTCGGTATCGAAGAGGAACTCCGCCAGCGCGCGGGTCAGCTCGGTCTTGCCGACGCCGGTGGGGCCGAGAAACATGAATGAACCGTTCGGCCGCTTCGGATCCGAGAGGCCGGCACGCGAGCGACGGATTGCATCGGCGACGGTCTTCAGCGCTTCGGTCTGGCCGACCACGCGGCGGCCGAGCGCTTCTTCCATGCGCAGCAGCTTGTCCTTCTCGCCTTCGAGCATCTTGCGGACCGGGATCCCGGTCCACTTGGCGACGACCTCGGCGATTTCCTCGTCGGTCACCCGGTTGCGCAGCAGGCGGGTCTCGCCACGGTCCGCACCGATGGCCGCTTCGAGCTGTTTTTCGAGCTCGGGAATGCGACCGTACTGCAGCTCCGACATGCGCGCCAGATCCTGGCCACGACGCGCGGTTTCCAGCTCCATGCGCGCGCGCTCGAGTTCTTCCTTGATATGCGCCTCGCCCTGCACCGCCGACTTCTCGGCCTTCCAGATCTCCTCGAGATCGGCATATTCCTTTTCCAGCGCAGCGAGTTGCGTGCTGAGATCCGCCAGGCGTTTCTTCGAGGCCTCGTCGGATTCTTTCTTCAGCGCCTCGCGCTCGATCTTGAGCTGGATGATGCGGCGGTCGAGACGGTCCATCTCCTCGGGCTTGGAGTCGATCTCCATGCGCAGCCGCGAAGCCGCCTCGTCGATCAGGTCGATGGCCTTGTCGGGCAGCTGCCGGTCGGCGATATAACGGTGCGAGAGCGTGGCGGCGGCGACGATGGCCGGATCGGTGATATCCACACCGTGATGCACTTCGTAACGCTCCTTCAAGCCGCGCAGGATGGCGATGGTGTCCTCGACCGAGGGCTCATCCACCAGCACCTTCTGGAAGCGGCGCTCAAGGGCGGCGTCCTTCTCCACATACTTACGGTATTCATCGAGCGTGGTCGCTCCCACGCAATGCAGTTCGCCGCGCGCGAGAGCCGGCTTGAGCATGTTGCCGGCGTCCATCGAGCCTTCGGCCTTGCCGGCGCCGACCATGGTGTGCAGCTCGTCGATGAAGAGGATCACCTGACCTTCCTGTTTGGCCAGATCCTTCAGCACCGCCTTGAGGCGCTCTTCGAAGTCGCCACGATATTTCGCGCCGGCGATCAAGGTACCCATATCCAGCGACAGGATGCGTTTGCTCTTCAGGCTCTCCGGAACCTCACCGTTGACGATACGCTGCGCGAGACCTTCGACGATTGCGGTCTTGCCGACGCCCGGTGCGCCGATCAGCACCGGATTGTTCTTGGTGCGCCTCTGCAGGACCTGGATGGTGCGGCGGATCTCGTCGTCGCGGCCGATCACCGGATCGAGCTTGCCCTGCTCGGCAAGCGCGGTGAGATCGACGGTGTATTTCTCCAGCGCCTGGCGCGTCTCCTCGGCGTTGGGATCATCGACGGTCGCACCGCCGCGCACCTCGTCGATGGCTTTTTCGAGTGCGCCGCGTACCACGCCGGCGTCCTTGAGAATGCGGCCGAGAGCGCCCTTGTCCTCGCAGGCAGCGAGCGCATACAGCTCGCTGGAGATGTACTGGTCGTTGCGCTTCTGCGCGAGTTTGTCGGTGACGTTGAGCAGCCGGCCCAGATCGTTCGACATCGCCACATCGCCGCCGGCCCCTTCGACCTGGGGCAACTGGTCGAGCGCCTCGCCGAGCCGCGAGCGCAGCAGATTGAGGTTGGCACCCGCCTGGCTGAGCAGCGGCCGTACCGTGCCGCCACGCTGCTCCAGCAAAGCGAACATCAGATGTACCGGTTCGATGAATTGATGATCGCGGCCAACCGCCAGCGACTGCGCATCCTGCAGGGCCGACTGGAACTTGGCGGTCAATTTGTCCATGCGCATGATTCAGCTCCGCTGCCTGGGATTCATGAATTCCGGGTACTGCAGAAAGATGGGGACGCGATGCAGGAATTCAACATGGGCTCAGCCAGATCAGCGTTGCCTGTCGGCCGGTCCTGCCGCTGCGCCGGTGCGAGTAGAAGTGCTGTGGATCGCTCCAGGTACAGTAATTGCCGCCCCAGACGGCCGTGACCCCGGCGCGCGCCAGCCGGGCGCGGGCTGCCGCATAGAGATCAAGCCACCAGTGGCCTGACCGACCGTCGCGAAAAGCGGCTTCGGCGCCCGGATCGGCAGCGAGAAATGCACTGCGGACCTCCTCACCGACTTCATAGGCCTGCGGGCCGATCGCCGGACCGAGCCAGGCGAGCAGATCCTCCGCCGCCGCACCGGAACTGAGCAGCGCCGCGACACTGGCCTCAAGCACGCCGCCTGCCAGTCCGCGCCAGCCGGCATGTGCGGCTGCCACGCGCGTGCCGGCACGATCACAGAACAGCACCGGCAGACAGTCGGCCGTCAGCACGGCGCATACCCGTCCTGGGGAATCGGCATATGAGCCATCGGCTGAAGAACCTGACCCTGCGGTCGCGGCATTCACCACCTCGATGCCATGCACCTGCTGCAGCCACAGGGGTTCAGCGGGCAGCTCAAGGGCTGCGCGCAGCCTGGCGCGGTTGCTCTGTACCGACGCACGCCCGTCAGCCACGTGGTCGCCGAGATTGAGCGAGGCGTATACGCCCCTGCTGCAGCCGCCGGTACGCGTGGTCGCAAACGCGCGCACGGCTGCCGGTGCCGGCCAGTCGGGCCGGATCAGATCGAGTTCGGCTTGTGCTCGGGCCATGGCAGATTCTCCAGCCGGTCGACGGCGGCATCGTCATCGGCGAGCGCGGCCAAAAGGATGCGGAAATCTGCCGGCAAGGGCGCCAGCAGATCGATCGTTTTGCCGCTGACCGGATGCACGAAAGACAGACGCCGCGCGTGCAGCGCCTGGCGGCGAAATCCGCGCAGCGCGTCAGCCAGACGCGGTGTGGCACCGGCCGGAATGATCAGCCGGCCGCTGTAGGCGGGATCGCCGACCAGCGGGTGACGCACATGCGCCATGTGCACGCGGATCTGGTGCGTGCGGCCCGTCTCAAGCCGCACGGCGATATAGGTGTGGTGCGCAAAACGCGCCAGCACCCGGTAGTGCGTCAGCGCCGCACGCCCGCCCTGCTCCACCGCCATCTTCGTGCGCTGGGTACGGTGCCGGGCGATGGGCTCGTCGACCATTCCGCCGCCGGTCATCGTACCCACGCACACGGCGCGATACTCGCGGGTGATCCGCCGCGCCTCAAGATCGCGCACCAGATGCGTGTGTGCGGGAATGGTCCTGGCGATCAGCAACAGGCCGCTGGTGTCCTTGTCGAGGCGATGCAGGATCCCGCTGCGCGGCAGTTCAGCGAGCTCCGGCAGATAAGCCAGCAGGCCGTTCTGCAGGGTACCGGCCGGATTGCCGGCCCCCGGATGCACAACCAACCCCGCCGGCTTGTCGACCACCAGCACATCGCGGTCTTCGTACACGACGTTGAGCGGCATCGCTTCTGCCCGCGCGTCGTCCGCCGGTTCGGGGCCAGGAATCCCGATCACTGCCCACTGGCCGGCCAGCACCCGCGTGCGCGGTTCGGGCACGGTGTCATCGAGCAGC
>CAYJPG010000126.1:5911-6593 GCA_964371995.1 uncultured Chromatiaceae bacterium
TGAGCTCCGCCAGCACCTGGTCGAGCCGGTGCCCGTCCCGTCCCGGCGGAATCTGTACCCGATGCTGCGGAAGGTCCATGGCGCGCTAGGCTATACTCTCGGCCCGCCCGGCGACAGCACGGAAACCGAATTCCATCCCATGCACCTGTACAACTCCCGCAGGCCATCCCTTCAGCGCATCACCGTGACGCTTGTGCTGGCCACAGTGCTCGCCAGCAGCCTGAGCGGCTGCTTCTTGCGCAAGGACAAAGAAGACAAGTCCGGGGTGGAACAGCTCTACGAGCGCGCCCACAAGTCCATGGACTCGGGCAACTTCAAGAACGCGATCCAGTATTACGAGGCGCTGGAAGCGCGCTTTCCGTTCGCCAACCAGAGCAAGCAGGCCCAACTCGACCTGATCTACTGCTACTACAACGACCGGCAGATCGAGGCGACAGTCGATGCGGCCACCACGTTCGAGCGCGAAAATCCGACCCATCCGCGCGTCGACTACGCGATCTACATGCGCGGCCTCGCTTATTTCTCGGGCGAAAGCAGCTGGTATCACCGCTGGTTCAATGCGGATCTCTCGGAACGGCCGCCGAAGAACCTCGAGGAATCCTTCTCGGCCTTTGCCCAGCTCATCCAGCGTTTTCCGAACAGCGCCTACTCGGCGGATGCCCGCCAGCGCATGGTCTTTCTG
>CAYJPG010000127.1:0-6590 GCA_964371995.1 uncultured Chromatiaceae bacterium
GTGACCAGGTGCGTCAGGAAGTCATGCAGGACGTCGTGCGGTCGAGTTATTCCGAGGCCGTGACCCGCGAGAAATTGCGTCCGGTTGGCGATGCGCAGATTGAAACCACACCGGACTCCGGTGATCAGGGCAGTGACCTGTCGTTCACCGCCAGCTTCGAGATTTTCCCTGACTTCCAGTTGCAGGGCATCGATGCGCTGACCGTCTCGCGCCCGGAACCACAGTTTGACGATGCCGACATCGGGTTTGTCATCGACAATCTCCGTCGGCAGCGCCGGATCTGGAATGCAGTTGAGCGCGAGGCTCGTGACGGCGACCAGGTAACGCTCGATTTTGAAGGCCGTCTCGATGGTCAGCCGATTGAAAACGGATCGGGTGATCAGGTCAGTGTGGTGGTCGGCGGCGGTCGTCTCGTGCCTGACTTTGAACGGCAACTGGCCGGCGTCCGTGCCGGCGAGCAGAAGACCATTCAGGTCGCGTTTCCGGCCGATTATCCGAACAAGACACTGGCTGGACGCCAGGGCGATTTTGACCTGCGCATCAGCGAGGTAGCCGAAGAAAAACTGCCGGAGGTGGACGAGGAGTTCGTCCGCAGCTTCGGGGTCGAGAGCGGTGAGCGCGCCGAGTTTGAGCAGGATATCCGCAAGAACATGGCCCAGGAGTTTGAATCGCGTGCACGGGCTGACGTAAAGAAACAGTTGCTGGAGTTGCTGCTGACGCACAATCCTATCGACGTACCTGAAGCACTGGTTGCGGAGGCTGCGACATCGCTGCAGGGCGACGCGGCCCGCAATCTCGGACTGCCTGACCGGCAGGGTGCGCCGCCGGTCGAAACCTATCTCCCTGCGGCCGAGCGGCGTGTACGCCTCAGCCTGCTGCTCGGTGCCATCATCATGGAGCAGAGCATGGTGGCGAATCGGGACAAGGTTGGTGAACGAATAGATTCACTGGTGAGCGGTTACGACAAGCCGGATGAGGTCCGCAAGATCTACTACCAGAATGCCGGACTGCTGGGCCAGGTTGAAGATATGGTGCTGGAAGAGCAGGTGATCGAGTGGCTGACGGAGCGCGCCACGGTGACGCCGAAGCCGACCAGTTTCCAGGCGCTGGTCGGCAGTTAGGTGGCACAGAACAGAGGACGGGTCCGCCGGTTTTCCGGCGGCGCACAGGACGACAGACAGGAACAGCTGGACATGGCAATGGATACACAGGCGCTCGGCCTCGTGCCGATGGTGATTGAGCAGACTGCCCGCGGCGAACGTGCCTACGATATCTACTCAAGACTGCTCAAGGAGCGGGTGATATTTGTGGTCGGTCCGGTGGAAGACCACATGGCCAATCTCGTGGTCGCCCAGTTGCTGTTTCTGGAGTCCGAGAATCCCGACAAGGACATTCATCTGTATATCAATTCGCCGGGTGGCGTCGTGACTGCCGGGCTCTCTATCTACGACACGATGCAGTTCATCAAGCCGGATGTCAGTACGATCTGCCTAGGCCAGGCCGCGAGCATGGGTGCGCTGCTGCTGACCGGCGGGGCCAAGGGCAAGCGTTTCTGTCTGCCGCATTCGCGCATGATGATTCATCAGCCGCTGGGTGGTTTCCAGGGCCAGGCGACGGATATCGATATCCACGCCAAGGAGATCCTGCAAACGCGCGACCGCCTCAACCAGATCCTGGCGAAGCATACCGGTCAACCGATCGAGCAGATTGACCGTGACACCGACCGCGACCGGTTCATGAGCGGTACTGAAGGCATTGCGTACGGTCTGATTGATTCCGTGCTGGAAAGCCGCATGGACGTTCGCGTACCGGCATGATGTGAACTGATCACAGAATATGTGCAGCTGCTTTGCACGGTCGGACAAGGGCGTGTTATATCTGATTCGGGTCCCTGTGACGGACCTCACGGCAGAGAAACGAGGCAACTATGGTAGATGAAACCCGGGGACGTGGCGACGACGGCAAGCTGCTCTACTGTTCGTTCTGCGGCAAGAGCCAGCATGAGGTACGGAAGCTTATTGCCGGCCCCTCGGTATTTATCTGCGACGAGTGCGTAGAACTCTGTAATGACATCATCCGTGAGGAGCTGGAAGACCGTCAGGATCACACCGGCACCAAGCTGCCCAAGCCGCAGGAGATCAAGAATGTCCTGGACGAGTATGTCATCGGTCAGGATCGGGCCAAGAAGATCCTGTCGGTAGCGGTCTACAACCACTACAAGCGGCTGGAAAACCGTTCTTCGGATGCCGGCAAAAGCGATATCGAGCTTTCGAAGAGCAACATACTGCTCATCGGTCCCACTGGCTGCGGCAAGACGCTGCTTGCCGAGACACTGGCCCGTCTGCTCAATGTGCCGTTCACGATTGCTGATGCAACGACGCTTACGGAAGCCGGCTACGTCGGCGAAGATGTCGAGAACATCATCCAGAAGCTGCTGCAGAAGTGTGACTACGATGTCGAAAAGGCGCAGACCGGCATCGTCTATATCGATGAGATCGACAAAATCTCCCGCAAGTCAGACAACCCGTCCATCACCCGTGACGTTTCCGGGGAGGGCGTGCAGCAGGCCCTCCTGAAGCTCATCGAGGGTACGGTTGCCTCCGTCCCCCCGCAAGGTGGCCGCAAACATCCGCAGCAGGAATTCCTGCAGGTTGATACCCGGCACATTCTCTTTATCGTTGGCGGCGCCTTTGCCGGGCTCGAGAAGATTATCCAGAAGCGCTCGCAGAAGAGCGGTATCGGCTTTGTCGCCGATGTGCGCAGCAGCGAAGACTCACCGATCGGCGAGCTGCTGAATGATGTGGAGCCGGAAGATCTGATCCGCTTCGGGCTGATTCCCGAGTTTGTCGGCCGGCTGCCTGTGGTTGCCACGCTCGATGAACTCGACGAGGCGGCCCTGGTGAGTATCCTGGTCGAACCGAAGAACGCGCTGGTCAAGCAGTACCGGCGTCTGTTCGAGATGGAAGGTGCAGAACTGGAGTTTCGTGAAGACGCGCTGCGCGCGATCGCGTTGCGCGCCATGCAGCGCAAGACCGGTGCCCGGGGGCTGCGGACCATTCTCGAGGGCATCCTGCTCGACACCATGTATGAGATCCCGTCCCTGCGTAATGCCCGCAAGGTGGTGGTGGACGCTGCAGTCGTCACCGGCGAGACGCGTCCCTATATCATTTATGAGTCCGACGAGGCAGGGTCGTTACGTGCCGTGACAGAAGAGCGTCGGGCAGCGGGTTCCGGCGGCAGCAGCTGAGCTCGTGAGAGTGCTGTGCGCCGGGTAGCGCCCAGGCCTTCCGGCCAGCCAGGGGTGGAACGGCGCATGGAGCATGGAGAGAAGAATGTCTGAACAGAATCCGCCGGAACAGCGTCTGAACGTTCCCATCCTTCCCCTGCGCGATGTTGTGGTTTATCCGCACATGGTGATTCCGCTGTTCGTGGGCAGATCACGTTCCATTCAGGCCCTCGATGCGGCGATGCAGGCCGGCAAGCAGATACTGCTGGTGGCGCAGAAGCAGGCCGATGTGGACGAGCCCTCGCTGGAGGATGTCTACCGGGTGGGTACGCTGGCCACCATCCTGCAATTGCTGAAGCTGCCGGACGGCACGGTCAAGGTGCTCGTTGAGGGCGGCGTTCGGGCCAACCTTACGGAGACCCGGGGCGGCGAGTTCTTTTCCGCCGATATCGACCTGGTTGAAGACAGTCTGGATGTCACTACCCGTGAGGCGGATGTCCTGAAGCGTTCGCTGATCTCCCAGTTCGAAAACTACGTCAAGCTGAACCGGAAGGTGCCGCCGGAGATCCTGACTTCCCTGGCCGGTATCGACCAGCCGGGGCGGCTGGCCGACACCATCGCTGCGCATATGTCCCTCAAGCTGGACCAGAAGCAGAAGGTTCTCGAAATCATCCCGATTCGCGAACGTCTCGAGCACGTAATGATGCTGATCGAGACCGAGATAGACATGCTGCAGATCGAGAAGCGGATCCGCGGTCGTGTCAAACAGCAGATGGAGAAGAGCCAGCGCGAGTACTACCTCAACGAACAGATGAAGGCGATCCAGAAAGAACTCGGGGACATGGATGATGTCCCGAACGAGATCGCTGATATCGAGAAGCGTATTTCGCGCGCTGGCATGTCGCAGGAAGCGCGCACCAAGGCGACAGCGGAGGTCAACAAACTCAAACTGATGTCGCCGATGTCGGCCGAGGCGACCGTGGTTCGCAACTACGTGGACTGGCTGCTCAAGGCACCGTGGCGCAAGCGTACCCGGGTCAACCATGACCTGCCGCAGGCCGAAGCCGTTCTCGAGAAGGATCACTATGGCCTGGAGAAGGTCAAGGAACGCATTCTCGAGTACCTGGCGGTTCAGCAGCGCGTCAAGAAACTGAAGGGTCCGATCCTGTGCCTGGTGGGCCCGCCCGGCGTGGGCAAGACCTCACTCGGCCAGAGTATTGCGCGCGCCACCAATAGAACCTTCGTCCGCATGTCGCTGGGCGGGGTACGCGACGAGGCGGAAATCCGTGGCCACAGGCGTACCTATATCGGCTCGATGCCCGGCAAGATCATTCAGAACCTCGCCAAGGCAGGCGTGCGCAACCCGCTGTTTTTACTTGATGAAGTCGACAAGATGTCGACGGACTTCCGTGGCGACCCCTCATCGGCCCTGCTCGAGGTGCTCGACCCCGAACAGAATGGCAGCTTTGCTGATCACTATCTGGAAGTCGATTTCGACCTCTCCGATGTGATGTTCGTCTGTACTGCCAATACGCTGAATATCCCCGCGCCGCTGCTTGATCGAATGGAGGTAATCCGCCTTGCCGGTTATACGGAAGACGAGAAACTCAATATCGCGCGCAACTATCTCGTACCAAAGCAGATCAAGAATAACGGGCTGCGGAAGGACGAGATCTCGGTTTCCGATGCGACGATTCACGACATGATCCGTTTTTACACGCGCGAGTCGGGCGTGCGGAACCTTGAGCGTGAAATTGCCAAGCTCTGTCGCAAGGTCGTCAAGAGCCACCTGCTTGAGCCGAAGAGCAAGACCACTCACGTGGTACCGAAGGGCCTGCAGAAATATCTGGGCGTGCGCCGTTTCCGCTATGGCCGCGCCGAGGAGAGCAACCGCGTCGGTCAGGTGACCGGCCTTGCCTGGACCGAAGTCGGTGGCGAACTGCTGACGATCGAAGCAGCTGTCGTGCCCGGCAAAGGCAAGATGATCCATACCGGCCAACTCGGTGAAGTGATGCGCGAGTCGATCCAGGCCGCCACCACGATCGTCAGGGGGCGTGCCGCTACGCTGGGAATAGACGAGGATTTTCACCAGAAGCTCGACCTGCATATCCACGTGCCGGAAGGCGCAACGCCCAAAGACGGGCCGAGCGCAGGTGTCGGCATGTGTACGGCGCTGGTCTCTGCCCTGACCAATATCCCTGTGCGATGTGATGTTGCCATGACCGGGGAAATCACCCTTCGCGGTGAGGTTCTGCCGATCGGCGGACTCAAGGAAAAGTTGCTGGCTGCACATCGTGGCGGGATTGCGACGGTGCTGATCCCGCACGACAATGAGAAGGATCTGGCGGAAATACCGAAAAACATCAAGGACAACCTCAACATTGTTCCGGTCCGTTGGATAGACGAGGTTCTGCAGTTGTCGCTGCAGGATATGCCGATGCCGAAGGCCGTCGAAGGCAAACTGGTGGCAGACGAAGCGCAGAAGGCGCAAACTGATCCCGCTGATAAAACTGTGCGTGCCCACTAACGCCGGGCTGAGTGCGGGTTGACAGCGGTTTTTTGCGCTTGGTATAAGGTTCGCGGCTTCGCGTCCCGCTATACTTCATTTCACCGCCGTCCGGATCGCCAGATCCTGCAGTCCTGTTTGAAGGATCGGGTTTGTGTCCGTATCGGTGTGTTCGCTGGTTTGACGACAGCCGGGGAAGTTTTCAAGGGGGTGCTGCCGGTTCGCCGGTAGCGTAGTCAGTAATTGGGAAACAGTTAAAAAGGTACGTTGATGAACAAGGGTGAACTGATCGACGTGGTTGCGGATGATGCCGGCCTGTCGAAGGCTGATGCCACTCGTGCAGTGGATGCTGTCATTGCCGCCGTCACAAAGGCGTTGAAGAAGGGCGACCAGGTCGCACTCGTTGGCTTTGGGACTTTTGCCGTGAAGAAGCGCGCGGCGCGTCAGGGCCGTAATCCGCGGACCGGTGAGACGATCCAGATTGCTGCCAGTCAGGTACCTGGTTTCAAGGCTGGGAAGGCTCTGAAGGATGCCGTAAACTAGGCGGCTGCCGGGTGCCCTGTGAGGGGCATCGCCTGATGGTCGTCGTTTCTGGTTGCCAGCCGGCATGAGTGCCGGTAACTGGATCGCGGCCAGCAAACGGGGTGCTTAGCTCAGCTGGAAGAGCGTCGCCCTTACAAGGCGAAGGTCGGGGGTTCGAGCCCCTCAGCACCCACCAGATTCGCAGACTGTTACTGATCAGCCCAGGCAGCCTCTCGGGGGGTCTTGCCCGGGCTTCTCTGGTTGAGCAGTCGGGTTTTTTTGGAGTGGTAGTTCAGTTGGTTAGAATACCGGCCTGTCACGCCGGGGGTCGCGGGT
>CAYJPG010000128.1:0-6584 GCA_964371995.1 uncultured Chromatiaceae bacterium
GCCGCGGTCCGCGCGGACCCCGTTACTGAAGATCGCGCACGACGACAGGAATCTCCGGTCGTCGTCAGTGCCTGATCGGGACGGTTCCTGAAAATGCCCGCTGACTCGCGTCGGCGGGCATTTTCATTTCCTGATTTGGTGGGCCCGCCAGGACTTGAACCTGGGACCAACGGATTATGAGTCCGCCGCTCTAACCAACTGAGCTACAGGCCCGATCAACGACAGTGGCAATTCTAGCAGTCGCCGTGCCAATTGGCCCTAAGCTTGGTCCGGAGGCTACACTGCCGACGAAAACCGCAATACAGGAACAGCGCATGTCTCGCCGAACAGCAGACCTTCCGCCACTGACCGGCATTCCACACGTGGTGCGCGAGCTGCGATATCAGGAAGTGATGCGGCAGGGAGTTGGCCTGGCACTGATGCCCGTATTCGCATTCTTCGCAACGCCGGTCCCTGCGGGGTTCTGGTTCGGGGTGTTTTGCGTGGCAGCTGGCTCCCTGTTGCGGGTTTACGCCTCGGGTTTCATCGTCAAGAACAAACAGCTGGCAACCGACGGGCCGTATTCGCTGGTCAGGCATCCGCTCTATACCGGCAATCTGCTGATCCTCATCGGCTTTACTGCGGCCTGCGGGCGCTGGTGGGCACCACTGGTAGCTGTGGCTTTCTGGTGGTTCTACTATCCCGTAGCGATCCACTATGAGGACCGCAAGCTGCAGCGTATTTTCGGCGAGGAATGGCAGCGCTGGAGCAGTACCGTGCCGGCCGTGATTCCTCGCAAGCTGATCCCTCGTGGGCCGGCCAGCTGGTCACTGATGACTTCGCTGAGGCAAAACCTTGAACCTGTCGTGCTGGCATTCACGTTGATCTGCATTGCCTGGATCGGCATGCGGGCCTGATGCTTCCGTTGTGCAAGCTGACCAATTCCTGAGCCGCGGTTACCAGGGGGTTGTCTATCTGCGCGATACCGGTACGGGCCGGGTCGTCGTCAAACAACCGATGGGACGAGGGCTCGGACTCTGGCTGCGCCGCGTGATGTTGCGCAGGGAGTACGCGGCCTATCAGCGTCTGGACGGCGTCCCTGGCGTGCCGCGCTGTTTCGGCGTGGAGGCAGACGGAAGCCTCGTGCTCGAGTTTCATGAGGGCGAGCCTTACCGTGAGACGGCTGCAGCCCTGCGTGACCGCGACCTGTTTTTCAGTGAGCTGCTCCGGTCCATTCTTGCTGTGCATGCGGCCGGGGTAGCGCATGCGGATCTCAAGCGCCGCGGCAATATCCTGATCAGTCCCGATGGCCGTCCTGTGCTGCTGGATTTTGGTTCGGCAGTTCTGCGCAGCAGGCGCGGCGGATGGGTAAATGGCCTGTTGTTCCGGCAGATCTGTCGCATGGACCTGAACGCCTGGGTGAAGCTGAAGTACCGGCGTCGCTATGATCTGATTCCGGCCGAGGATCGCGATTACTACCATCCGACCAGGATTGAATCGGTGGCGCGGGTGATTCGCCGCCTGTGGCGCAAGTTGACAGGGCGGCAATTGCGCAAGGCGCGGCGTCGGCGTCGTACACATCGCTGAAGGGGATGCCTGTGAGTTTTGTATCCGTACTCCTGAATCTGCTGACGTACGCATTCGTGTTCGCATTTGTTGCCGGCGTGCTGGCAGTCGTCGTCATGTATGTCATCGACATCACGCAGACGACGCATGCGATCCGGCGCAATTTTCCGGTGGTTGGCCGCTTCCGGTACATGTTTGAGAACCTTGGTGAGTTTTTTCGCCAGTACTTCTTTGCCATGGATCGTGAGGAACTGCCCTTTAATCGCGCGGAGCGCGCCTGGGCCTATCGGGCTGCCAAGGGCGTCGACAGCATGGTGGCCTTCGGGTCTACCCGCGATCTCCGTCCAGTCGGTACACCGATCTTCGTCAATGCGCCGTTCCCGTCGCTTGAGGAGGATGTCCGGCAGCCTTCCGCTGTGACGATAGGGCCCTATTGCAGGTCGCCCTATGCGACGGACCGGTTCTTCCATATCTCGGCGATGAGTTTTGGCGCGATTTCCCGGCCTGCCGTACAGGCGCTGTCGCAGGGTGCGAGGGCGGCAGGCTGCTGGCTGAACACTGGCGAAGGTGGCCTTTCGCCTTATCACCTGGAGGGTGGGGCGGACATCGTGTTTCAGATGGGCACAGCCAAGTACGGGGTGCGCGACGCTCTTAACCGTCTCGATGATGAGCGGCTGCGTGAGGTGGCCGCGCACACGCAGGTACGCATGATCGAGAT
The DNA here is from genome assembly GCA_964371995.1 of uncultured Chromatiaceae bacterium. Taxonomy (GTDB): domain Bacteria; phylum Pseudomonadota; class Gammaproteobacteria; order Steroidobacterales; genus SHZI01. The sequence goes on from CAYJPG010000128.1 coordinate 2,264, forward strand.
AAAACTGAGTCAGGGGGCCAAGCCAGGCAAGGGTGGAATTCTTCCGGGCGACAAGGTGACGCCCGAGATCGCCGCTATTCGTGGTATCCCGGCCGGGCAGGACTCACTGAGCCCGAATCGCCATGTCGAGATCGCCAGCAACGGCGAGTTGCTGGATTTCATACACAGGGTTCGCGAGATCAGCGGCAAGCCGGTCGGCTTCAAGACGGTCATCGGTTCGACCGACTGGCTTGATGAGCTGTTTCAGGAAATCGGCCGGCGTGGCATTGAGAGTGCACCGGACTTCATTACCATCGATTCTGGCGATGGCGGCACAGGTGCTGCGCCCATGGCCCTGATCGATAACGTCGGTCTGCCGATTCGCGAGAGCCTGCCGCTGGTTGCCGACCTGCTGTTCCGGCATGGATTGAAGGACCGCGTCCGGCTGATTGCCAGCGGCAAACTCACTACTCCGGCCAACGTCGCACAGGCGCTGTGTTGCGGTGCGGATTTCGTGACATCGGCTCGTGGATTCATGTTTGCGCTCGGCTGTATCCAGTCGCTCCGTTGCAACAAGAATACCTGCCCGACCGGCATCACTACGCACGACGAGCGGCTGCAGCGTGGTCTGGTTCCTGAAGACAAGGCCAGGCGCGTGATGCGCTATCAGCAGAACATGGAAAAAGAAGTGAACGTGATCGCCCACTCCTGTGGCGTTGCCGAGGCGCACCAGCTGCGGCGCCAGCACTGCCGGGTAGTGCAGGGCAACGGCCGTTCGATTCCGATCAGCGAGATCTATCCCGCCTGAGCACACCACCCGGCATGCCCGGCGGGTTCGTTCAGTCTTCGATCAGGAAGCTGCGCAGCTGATCGCTGCGCGAAGGATGGCGCAGCTTGCGCAGCGCTTTCGCCTCAATCTGCCGGATACGCTCGCGGGTTACATCGAACTGCTTGCCGACCTCTTCAAGGGTATGGTCGGTATTCATGTCGATGCCAAAGCGCATGCGCAAAACCTTCGCCTCACGCGGCGTAAGGCCGGCGAGCACATTGTGCGTGGTTTCCTTGAGGCTCTCGATCGTCGCTGCCTCGATCGGAGAGAACACTGCGGTATCTTCGATGAAATCACCGAGATGCGAGTCTTCATCGTCGCCAATCGGCGTCTCCATTGAAATCGGTTCTTTGGCGATCTTGAGCACCTTGCGAACCTTGTCCTCCGGCATATCCATGCGGACAGCCAGTTCTTCCGGCGTCGGCTCACGGCCCATCTCCTGCAGCATCTGCCTGGAAATACGGTTGAGCTTGTTGATCGTTTCGATCATGTGCACCGGGATACGGATCGTACGCGCCTGGTCGGCGATCGAGCGGGTGATGGCCTGCCGGATCCACCAGGTCGCATAGGTGGAAAACTTGTAACCGCGCCGGTATTCGAACTTGTCCACTGCTTTCATCAGGCCGATGTTGCCTTCCTGGATGAGATCCAGAAACTGCAGGCCGCGATTCGTGTACTTTTTCGCAATCGAGATAACCAGCCGGAGGTTGGCCTCAACCATCTCTTTCTTGGCGCGGCGGGCCTTGGCCTCGCCAATCGACATCTCGCGGTTGATTTCCTTGATTTCGGGAATCGACAGATGAACTTCGGTTTCGATCAGCTGCAGGCGCTTCTGCGCTTTCTGGATATCTTCCTGCATCTTGAGCAGCGCAGAAGAATACTTGCGCTTGGCCTTGATGTGCTTGTCGACCCACTTCAGGTTGGTTTCATTGGCCGGGAAGCTGGCCAGGAAATCCTTGCGTGGCATGCCACAGTCACGCACACAGAACTGCATGATCTTGCGTTCCTGGGCACGGATGCTGGCGACAACCTCACGCAGCGAATTGGTCAGCAGATCAAACAGTTTGGGCGCGAGCTTGAGTTCCATGACCTCGCCGGCCAGCTTCTCGCGGGCCTTCTGCACCTTCTTGTCCTTGCTTCCGGTCTTGTCCAGATCGGTGAGTACACGCTTGTGGCGGCGAAAGATCGACTGCAAGCGCTTTTCGGCTTCGACCGGGTCCGGGCCCTGATCTTCAGGTTCGTCGGCCGTGTCGCTGTCGGAATCGTCGCTATCGCTGTCGTTATCACTGTCATTGTCATTTTTGTCGGCGCTTGCCGCTGCATCGCGTATCGCCGGGGGTGGCGGCACGTCGTTGACGGCATTGGGATCGATAAAGCCGGTCAACACTTCCTGCAGACGCGCCTCACCGGCCTGTACCGGCGCATAGGCGCTGGACAGAACATCGTAGGTGGGAGGAAACATGGCGACTGCCAGCTTGACCTGATCAAGGCCTTCTTCGATGCGCTTGGCAATGCGGATCTCGCCCTCGCGGGTGAGCAGTTCGACGGTACCCATTTCGCGCATGTACATGCGCACCGGGTCGGTGGTTCTGCCGAATTCGCTGTCAACAGTTGCAATGGCCTGTGCGGCTTCTTCAGCTGCCTCGTCGTCAGTTGCTACCGTGGAATCGGAGAGCAGAATCGACTCGTTATCCGGTGCTTTCTCATGCACCGTGATACCCATGTCGTTGATCATGTTTACGATGTCTTCGATCTGCTCCGGATCGACGATGTCGTTAGGCAGGTGGTCGTTGACCTCGGCGTAGGTCAGGTAGCCCTGCTCCTTGCCGCGGGCGATAAGGAGCTTCAGCTGCGACTGCTGTTCTGTATTCTTGTTTTCGATTGGCTCACTCACTCACCAGCCCTCGCCGTAGAAATAAAAACACGACATTATACGGGACACCGGCCGGCCTCCTAAAAGAAATTCCCTGGCAGCCTGTCGCGGGCACCCGATCCACGGTTGATCTTGTCGGTCGCTGATTGCCAATTCTTGATAGAGCAACGCGTCAAAGCCTTAGTTATCAGGGCCCCGGCGGGCCGTGCCATGACTGGCGACAACCGTTCGTTGGAGGTCGGCCAAGCGGCTTAGTTCCTCGGCTGACAGGGATCTCCGGCCGGCCTCCTCCAATAGCGCAGCCAGTTCCTGCTGCATAGCAGCTGAAACCAGGCGCTCCAGGCAATCGGCAAATTCGGTACCGGCATCTTCAGCGCCGATCAGTTGTTCTTCGGCCAGCAGCTGCGCCAGATGCGGCAGTTCGCTGCGGCCGCGGAAACGCTCAAGCAGGGCCGCGGTGCCAAAGCCGGGCCGGCTGCTCGCAAGTCCATGCAGTTCGCGGAGCAGTTCCAGGCCGCGCAGCTCGGCCGAGAGCAGCGCATCCGGCAGGGGTATCAGGCTGGCCACAACCGGGTAGTGCAGCAGCAGGCTGATAGCCTGGCGGCTGAGAGACCCTCTCCGGTTCGCCGCATCATGGGGCCGGACCGGTCTTGTGCTGCGCCGGGGCGGTTTCAGGTCGGGTACCGGTGACTGTGCGCCGCCGGTCATCAGTTCCTCAAGCCGGTTGCAGGGCAGGCCGACGCAGCGGGCCAGCTCCTCAGTGAGCAGTTCGCGATACACCCCTGCGGGCAACTGGGCCAGCAGCGGCTTTGCCAGCGCAGCGAGGCGCGCCTTGTCTGCCAGGTTGTCGAGGTTGAGATCGCGAGTCAGCGAATCGATCATGAACCCGGACAGCGGCATGCTTGCGCCGATGCGCCTGGTAAAGGTCTCTGCGCCTTCGCGGCGCACCAGCGAGTCGGGGTCTTCATTGTCGGGCAGGAGGAGGAAGCGGATCTGTCGTCCATCCTGCAGCAGTGGCAGGCTGGTCTGCAGTGCCCGCCAGGCCGCATCACGGCCGGCCCGGTCGCCATCGAAACAGAATACGATTTCGCCGGTCACGCCAAACAGCCGACGCAGGTGCTCGGTGGTCGTTGCTGTGCCAAGTGTCCCGACGGCATTACGAATGCCATGCGCGGCCAGCATCACGACGTCCATGTAGCCCTCGACGACCAGCATCCGCTCAAATTTCCGCTCCGCACGCCGTGCCTCGTACAGGCCATACAGCTCGCGGCCCTTGTGAAACAGCGGAGTTTCTGGCGAGTTCAGATACTTGGGTTCGCCATTGGCGATGATTCGCCCGCCGAAGGCGATGACCCGGCCCCGCGTGTCGCGGATCGGAAACATGATGCGTTCGCGGAACCGGTCGTAAAAGCCGCCCGTGTCGCGTGCAATCACGAGTCCGGCTGCGAGCAGATGTGCCCTGTCCGCTTCAGTGGCACCCAGGCTGCTCAGCAGGGTGTCCCAGCCGGCCGGCGCATAGCCAATGCCGAACTCCCGTGCTGTTTCACCATCGAGGCCGCGGTCCCTGAGGTAATCGATGGCTACCGGATGATCGCGCAGGGCTTGTCTGAAAATGTGGGCAGCTTTCTCGAGTACGGTGA
>CAYJPG010000129.1:0-6472 GCA_964371995.1 uncultured Chromatiaceae bacterium
CTGAAGAAGTGCATGGCCGTGTCCCGGTCGGCACCGTCAGCGACGTTGACCGGGCGGTAAACGCCGCCGAGGCCGCACAACCCGCCTGGGCGGCGCTCTCCGTCTGGGAGCGGCGTGATGTGCTGCGCAAGCTGGGCGCTGCGATGCGCGCGCGGGCCGCCGAGGTGCTGCCACTCGAAGCTGCTGATACCGGCAATACCATCGGCAGTCTCGGCCGCGATGTGGAAGTGGCTGCCAACTATCTGGATTTCTTTTCCGGCCTCGGTACCGAGATCAAAAGCGACAGCGTACCGGCCTCGAAGGACGGCATGCACTTTTCGATCCGCGAACCCTACGGCATCGTGGCGCGCATCGTGCCTTTCAATCATCCCTTCCTGTTTGCCGCGGCACATCTGGCCGCACCACTGATGGCCGGCAATGCGGTGATCCTGAAGACGCCGGAAACCAGTCCGCTGTCCGGTACCCTGATGGGCGAGATCTGCCGCGAGGTGTTGCCGCCGGGACTCGTCAATATCGTGCACGGGCCGGGTCTGCCAACCGGCGATGCGCTGGTGCGTCATCCGAAAATCTGGCGTATCGGTTTTACCGGCTCGGTGCAGACCGGGCTCGCAATCCAGCGTTCGGCCGCTGAAGTCGCTGTCAAGCATGTGTCGCTGGAACTCGGCGGCAAGAACGCCATGATCGTCTGCGCCGATGCTGACCCGGCGACTGTGGCTGCGGAAGCGGTAAGGGGCATGAACTTTGCCTGGGCGGGCCAGTCCTGCGGCTCCAACAGCCGTCTGCTGCTGCACGAGTCGCTGTACGACGACGTGGTGGCGCGCATCGTTGCGCAGGTCTCCACGATCCGGGTCGGCGATGCGCTCGATCCGGCCTCGCAGATGGGGCCGGTCAATTCCGCCGCGCACTACCGGCGCATACTCTCCTTCGTTGAATCCGCCCGCCAGGACGGCGCGAAGCTCCTGACAGGCGGCGAGCGGCCGCCGGGTGCCGACTTCCGTCGCGGTTACTGGATCCAGCCGACGGTGTACGGTGATGTGACTATCAACATGCGCGTCGCGCGTGAGGATAGCTTCGGGCCGATACTCTCGGTCCTGAAATGGCGCACGCAGGAGGAGGCCATCGCGATGGCCAACGCGACCGAATACGGCCTGGTGTCCGGCGTCTGGACCCACGATCTCAAGGTGGCAATGGCTTTCGTGCGCTCGCTCCAGTCCGGCTTCGTGTATGTCAACACGACTGCCCGGCATTTTGTCGGCACGCCGTTTGGCGGCTGGAAGAACAGCGGACTCGGCCGTGAAGAGTGTCTGGGTGAACTGTTGAGCTACACTCAGAACAAGGCCATTCATATTTTCGTCTAGCGTGAGGCATCCATGAGCAATGTATCGCCGGACCCGTCTGCGACGGGCCTGAAGTTCTGGTTTGTCGAGCTTGCGCCGGGCATCCTGCCGCGCAATTTCGGCACGATGTTGTACGGCGCATTTACCACGATCGGGCTGCTGGCCTTCATCAGTATCGGTACGCCATACGTACTCAACGTCTATCTGAAGATTCCCCAGGCCGAACAGGGCCAGATCGCCGGTGACCTGGCGGCGTGGAACGAGATCGCGATGCTGCTTGTCTTTGGCCCCTGCGGCGTACTCGCTGACCGGATCGGCCGCAAGCAGGTGTTTACCGTCGGCTTCATCTTCATGGCTGTTGCCTATGCGCTGTATCCTTTCGCCAGCTCGGTCGGCGAGCTGACGGCATACCGCCTGCTCTATGCGGTCGGCGTGGGCGCCGCTACCGCAATGCTGCAGACGATTCTCGCCGACTATCCGGCCAATACCTCGCGCGGCAAGGCCACGGCGCTGGTGGGTACGCTGAACGGGCTCGGTGTGGTGATTCTGTCTGTGGGTCTCGGCGGCTTGATGAAGACCTTTGTTGGCCGCGGCTACTCACCAGAGGACGCCGGCTACATCACGCACTTCATCGTCGCGGGGTCATGCCTGTTCTCCGCTGCGGTGATTGCCGCCGGACTCAAGAAGGGTACGCCGGTACACAAGCACGAGCAGCTGCCGCTGCGCGAACTGGTCCGCAGCGGCCTCGCAGCTGCGCGCAATCCGCGCATCGCGCTGGCCTACGCCAGCGCTTTCATCGCGCGCGGCGATCTGGTGGTCGTCGGTACCTTTGTCAACCTGTGGGGCACGGGCGCGGGCATCGAAGCCGGGCTGGATCCGGCCGACGCGACCGCCAAGGGGCGCATGTTGTTTGCGATCACCGGTATTGCCGGACTTTTCTGGCTGCCGCTGATGGGCATCATGCTGGACCGGGTCAATCGTGTTACCGGCACCACGATCTGCATGGTGCTCGCGGCGGCCGGCTTCCTTGCCGTCAATCTGGTCGATCATCCGCTGGCACCCGGGGCGTGGATCTTCTTTGTATTGCTCGGTATCGGGCAGATCAGCGCATTTGCCGGTGCCGCAACTTTGATTGGCCAGGAGGCGCCAATCGCATCGCGTGGCGCCGTCGTCGGCATGTTCAATACTTTCGGTGCGATCGGCATCCTGTTCGGTACCGCCGTCGGCGGCCGGCTCTATGATTCAATCGGCCCGCATGCCGTGTTCGTCATGGTCGGTGGATTGTCGCTGCTTGTAGTCGCCTATGGTCTCTGGGTGCGCCGGACGGCCCCCGGGCCGCTTGCCGTTCGGGGCACTTTTATGGCGCATTAGCTGCGCAGCACCACTCTCCGTTCAATGTTCCCGGCCGTCGATCCGCGGCCGAAGCAGCATGGGAATACTGCGCCAGGCGAGGATGCCGAAGCCGATAAACCAGCAGGCCGCAGCGAGATCGATCCACGTCCGGTATGACGCCGGCACGAGCTGTGGTGCGATCACGCGCAGGGTCAGCGCCAGGATCATGATCCAGAGCACGCTCTTGTCTATCGCATCGAACATGACCTTGCGTCAGGTGTGCCCTCTCGAAATGCGGATGATCATCGCCGGGACGATGAGCCCCATCACACCGAAGCTGAACAGGTGTATGGAGAAGTTGCCGATCCAGGTGCTGTACCCGGTTACTTCGGAGGCCACAACCAGCAGTTGCCCGGCGATCATCAGGTAACCGAGATACATGATGCCGAGGTCAATTCGTGAGCAGGCCAGCAGCGGCCGCCAGAAGGCGAGGCGCACGACAAGCAGCAGTGCCAGAGCGACGGCAAGTCCTGCACTCAGTAACGGCGGCAGGAATCCGGCAAACACGACCGCAAGTCCCAACAACTTGATCGAACCGTCGAGCAGGGGATTACGCAGGATATCGACCTTGAACACGCCGCGCATGAACTCGCTCAGCGTCCGTTCGAGCATGATGAGAAAACACACGCGAAACAGGCCGAGTACCATCAGCGTGCCAGCCTGGCCGCAGTCGGCACTGAGCATCAGCGGTTTGGCGACGATAAACAGGGGCAGCGCGACAATGAAGTACAGGTTGTCGCGTCGGTAACCATCGGCTGCCCGATAGCGCAACAGGCTCCAGAGCAGCATGCCTGTCACGCTGACCAGAAACAGCTGGTTTGAGAGCAGAAACAGCGGCTGCGGCCAGTTGCCGCCGAAGGTCATGCCGATGCGCTCGAAGCACCAGGCTGCAGTGAGAAAGACCAGCGCCCCGCCGTGATAGCCGCGGATCTTTACCCAGTTCTTGGTGGCAGTCAGCAGGAATCCGCCGAGCAGGGCCCAGCCGAAACCGAAGAACATCTCGTGGGCATGCCACTGTACGATCGAATATCGGCTGTGCGGCAAACCGAAGGTGCCGGCGAACACCAATGCCCAGATGATCGGCAGCGCCAGGCCCGACAAACAGGTGAGGATAAAGAACGGCCGGAAACCGACCAGCCAGACAGGATGCTTGGAAAAACTCACTTCAGCGGAACCTTGAGGACGCAGGGGTTCCCCATATGATGCCAGCCACCCCGTCCGTGTGCGAACTGCATGCCGTTCCGCTCTTGGCAGGCATGGCCGATGCCCATACTATGGCGCGTACGGATGATCATACGGTGGCGGACTTACCGATGAAAAAACTCAATACCGCACAGCGCTTCTGGATGCTTGGAGCGCTGGCAATGTTGGCAACGACGCTGGCCATCATCTTCATGCAATGGCCTTTGCGTGATCCGGCGGTGATGGCCGATTTGCAGGCACCTGAGTGCAGCCAGTGGCGCGAGATGGCCCCGGAACGGGTTTATGATGCCTACCCGATGACGGGCGATACCTGCTTTGCGTTGCGCACGCTGATGGTCCGGGATCGTGTTGTTATTTCCTCGGTGAGCGACTACGACGAGTACCGCAAGACTACAGGTATCAAACGGGGGGCGCAGTCCCTCCTGATCTGGGCCCTGATCTTCGGCGGTATCTATGCGTTCGCCTGGGTGACTACCCGGATAGTTGCCAAGGTCACGGAACTCAGGGCCAGGAAGTCTGAATAGGCGGCATCATGGCAGTGCGATGTGTTTAGCTGCATCGCTCACAACACAGGTACCCGCAAGCCCATGTTAGTCGCAATCATCCTTGGGTATTTCCTCGGTACAGCAGCCGCCTGGTACCTGGCGAAGAAGCTGCTGGATCTGTGCGCAGACCGCTATACCCATTCTCCACTGCAGAGCAGGTTCATGAAGGTCATGGGCGGGGTGCTGGGTGCGATAGCGCTGGCGCCAGCGATATTCATCAGCGTGTTTTTCTCGGGTTATCTGGAGCGGGAATTTGCCTTGCCGGTGTCTGGCGCGTACTGGCTGCTGCATGCGCTGGGGCTTGCGCTGCTGACGGTGCTGACGGTGCTGGTCGCTACCGGCATGGGTGCCGTGCTCGGCGTCATCGGTGCGCGCAGCCTGTACCCGGAGCGGCGCAGTTGAACGACTGCAGCGGGCCGTCTGCCGCGTAGATCGGGTATTGGTACCGGGCATATCTTTGCGCCATGGTCAGGAAATCGCGTACACGACGTTCGAACAACAAGATCATCGCCGGTGTGCTTGCCGGTATTGCGAAGTCGATCGGCCTTGATCCCGGCCTCGTCCGGCTGATGTATCTGTTTGGCGCGTTCTTCAGTGCGGTGATACCGGCGGTCATCATCTACCTGATTCTGTGGGCCTGGATGTCACCACCGGAGAGCGGGGAGTCACCGGGCTGACAACCTGTATACTCCGCCGCCATGGCAGACAGGAAAAAGTTTTACCTTTCGCGCGACAAGCGCCTCCTCGGCGTCTGCGGCGGCCTCGCTGAAGGTTTCGGTGCGAGTCCGCAGTTCGTCAGGCTGCTGTGGGTTCTGAGTACGGCCGGCAGTGCGATTCTGCCCGGTGTCGTTATCTATATTTTCCTCTGGACCTGGATGCCGGCTGCGCTGCCTCAGTCCGGCCACACGGATTTGGGCGGTTCGTAGCGCGACAGCATCTGCAGATAATTGCCGCGTCCGAAGGCGACCGGGTCCGGCGAGTTCTTCTGCGACAGACTGCCCTTGAGCTGACGCAGCGATTCGTATTCACCGCGCTGCATCCATGCAAGTACACCGTCGTGCAGTCGCTCGATCTGTCCGGGGCCATTGGTCAGCAGCGAACTGCACAAGTGTGTGACATCAGCTCCGCAAAGCAGCATCTTCAGCGCATCCTTGACCGTGTGCACGCCACCGGTGGCGGCCAGCGACATGTTCACATGACCGTACAGCAACGCGATCCAGCGCATGGTGATCAACGCATCCCGCGATCTGGACAGGCTGATGGTCTGGGAAATATCCATGCTGTCCAGATTGAGATCCGGCTGGTAGAAGCGGTTGAATAGTGCGACGCCAGCGGCACCCGCTGCTTCGATCCGCTGCACGAGGTTGCCGAGCGAGCTGTAGTGCGGGAACAGCTTGACGCCGACCGGTATGCTCACTTGACGCACGGTCTCGCTGAGGATGTCGATTACGCGTTGCTCGACCGCAGCTGGTGGCTCGGTGAAATCTGCCGCAATGTAGTAGATGTTCAGCTCAAGCCCGTCGGCACCAGCCTCCTGGATCGCTTTCGCGTGACGTACCCAGCCGCCGAGCGTCGTACCGTTCAGGCTGGCGATGACCGGAATCTCCAGCGCATCCTTGAGGCGGCGTAGCTGTTCCAGGTATTCATCGCGACGTCCCGGGTAAACCTCAGCCATCGGCAGATAGCTCGAGGCCTCGCCGTGGCCCAGATCCTGTTCGTGGGCGAGCTGCAGCGCCTGCAGTTCATCCGCTTCGATGTCTTCCTCGAACAGCGAGTACATGACGAGTGCCGACGCGCCGGCATCTTCGAGCTGCCGGGCAGGGTCGAGGCGCTTGGTCAGGGGCGATGAGGAGGGGACGAAGGGGTTCTTGAGCTTCAGTCCCATATAGGTAGTGCTGAGATCCATGGACTCAGTAACCTCCGCTGTTGTGGTCATCTGGCGACGACTCGTCAGATGATGAATCGTCATCAGCATCGCCGGTGGCCGTGTAAATC
>CAYJPG010000130.1:0-2952 GCA_964371995.1 uncultured Chromatiaceae bacterium
AGCTGGTCTTCCGTGGCGAGTTGCTGCCGCCAAAGTACGACATGCTGCCCTACGTGACGCCTGACGAGCGCCAGCTGGTCATCGACAAGTGGCAGAACTTCGCCAAGGCCTTCTGGACCCGTACCGGCAAGATCGATGACGTACCGGAATCGATCGTCAACCGCCTGATCGCTGCCTGCTCCTCGGCCGGCGATCTCGGCGATATCGACCTGCAGATCGAACGTTTCCGCGTCTTCGAGAAGGCCGGTCTCACCGAACTGTCGATCCGGCTGTTCGACGAGCCGATGGCCGGCCTGAAGATCGTCGCGGAACACGTACTGCCGAAATTCGAGCGCACCTGAGCAAACAGCGGATGCGTGCAATGCGGCCGACACGCTGATGCGCATCCACTTCATCCTTGAGCCTGACACCCCGGATCGCCTCCGCGAACCGGGGCTGTCTGCCGAGCGCTTTGGCTTCGACTCGGTGTGGCTGCCAAACATGCTCTCGGCACGCGATCCGTTCCTCGCGCTGTCGAAGCTGGCCTGCGCATCGCAGACGATCCGCATGGGACCGGTCGCCATCAGCCCGTTCGAACTGCACCCGCTCAAGATCGCGAATTCGCTGCTGACCCTGAACGAACTGTGTGGCGGCCGCGCCAGCCTGGTCGTCGGCGGCGGCGGCGGCACGATGATCGGCATGGGCCTCAAGCCGGACCGTCGCGCAACACATCCGCACATGCTCGGCGGTGTCGCCGAATGCCTGGATTTCCTGCATCGCGCAGCCGCCGGGAAACCGTTCAGCTTTGATGGCCACCTGTTTCAGGTGCACGACTACCGGCCGACCCCGGCCGGCCATGCAGCACCGCGCATCTGGCTGGCTGCAAATGGCCCACAGATGCTCACGCTGGCGGCACGCAGCGCCGACGGCGTGATGCTGAGCGACATCAGTCTCTCGCAGCTTCCCCTCACACTGGACACCCTGCAGTCGGGGCTCGCCAGCGCGGGCCGCGCGGTCGCCGGTTACCCGGTCTGCAATCTGCTCGCCTGGCATGTGCATACCGATCGCGAAGTTGCGTATGCGGAAGCACGCCGGAAGCTGTGGGTACGTGGCCTCTGGCAGCGCTCGCGGCTCACGCCGTACATCGATGCGGCAGACTGCGAGCGCATCAGCAATGCGCTGCCGGCACTCGCCTCGGCCTATGCGCAAGGTATCGACCCCTCGCCCGCCGTGCCCCGACAGATCATGGATGCGCTGGCCGACGGGCTCACGCTGGTCGGCGACCACGGCGATCTGGACCGGTTGCTCGCACGGCTGCTGGCTTTTCGCGATGCCGGAATCACCGATCTCGCACTACGACTCTATGGCTCGCCTGATGCGAGCATCCGGCTGGTGGCCGAACGGATCGCGCCGTTCCTGTAGGATCAGCACAAGCGCTACCGGGGGGTGTCCATGCGCCTGCTAAAGAAACTGATGATCGGACTGGCGGGCGTCGCCGCTCTCACGGCTGGCGGCGGCTATGCCAGCTACAAGTACATGAACCGCACGCCGGCGCAGCTGGTGGCGCCGAACTACTACGACTATTACCTCGGTCAGGACACGGTGCCGGAAGGCCGGACAGGAATCTTCATCTCCAGCCTGATCATGCCGGAGGACTACCGGATCGAGGATTACTTCCTGCTGGCGCAGAAGGCCCGGCAATACATCCCGTGGCCGGTCAGCATCTCCTGGATCGCCGACCGCGGCGTGCTGCTGCTCGATCCGGCCCGACCCTATGAATTTGAGCAGTTCAAACCCGAACGCCTGGTCGATGCCTGGGGCCGGGACACTGATCTCGACGGCCTCCCCTATGTCGACAAACTGCATACCGGTGAGATCGAATGGGTACCACCCAACCCGCGTCTGCATCTCGATCACGGCTACTTCCTGCTGACCACGCGCCAGGAGGGCATGCCAACGGTGGCGGCGAAGCTCGCAACAAAGGCGCTCACCTACTACCACGGCATCGGCATCAAGGGACACAAGATTCCGCACGAGGCCGGCATGCGTGCGATTGTCGAGCCGGCGATGCAGGAGATCCAGACCCGTTACGGCCCCATCGAGTGGCGCTGGGTAACCGCCGACAATTTCGGGCTGGCCCGTCAGGCCATGTATGAACTGCTCGATACCGGTGTGGACACGGTGCTGCTGGCTGCACCCGCACCGATCTATTCGCACCACGAAGAATTCAACGGCAGCATCCGCCACGCCATGCACTACATCCATGACTGGCAGGAAGATCACGGGCACAAGTCGATCAAGGTCATCATCCAGCCCCAGCTCGGTAATTTTCCCGTGCTGCGCCAGACCTGGGTGAACATGTTGCGCGACCGGCTGGACCAGCTCCCCGGAGGGTCTGCGGTGAAGGTCGTCATGTCGATACACGGCATGGCATGGGACCGGGTACCGAATGAAGCGTGGATCCAGCTGGCGCCAGCCTACCGGGACACTACCCTGCAAGACCTCAAGGCCCTGCTCGACACCTATGACTTCAGCCGCCGGGAAGTCGTGCTCGGCCAGGATCATTTTGCGGACCCCGTCAACAACCCGGACGGCAAGTACCTGTCCACCAACAAGGCCTTCAGGGACGGCATCCGCGACAAGTTTGACTACGTCATCAATATCCCGATCGAGTTCTTCGCAGAAAACACTGACACGCTGTTCTCGCATGCGATGTTCAACTTCGAGGACATACCGGGCTACGACCGCTACGCGCAGGTGGATTATCCGGACTGGACGGTGCCCTACGTCCGTGAATATGTCGTCGATGGCACCCATGTGATCTACAACGGGGTGCCGGTGGGCAAGTACAACGAGCCGATCATTGCGGCCTTCGTGCAGGCGCTCGATACGGTATTTGCTCGGCAGAACCGGCCGTAGGAGCGGCTTCAGCCGCGATTTTTCTGGTCGTAAGAAAGAATCGCGGCTGAAGCC
>CAYJPG010000130.1:2962-6366 GCA_964371995.1 uncultured Chromatiaceae bacterium
TTCTTATTAATTACGCGGGGTTTTTGCCGCTCCTACGGGCGCTCCTGCCGGGTTACAGTAGCCGCCGCGCGGCGACCGCTGTGCATTGGGGGAGTACAAAAACATGCAAGCCGACAAACCGACTTCACTGGTCGCTGCCCTGCTGCTGGGCTGCATCGGTGTATTGGCCATCATGGCCGGGCCGATCATCACCGAGGCCCTCGTCGCCGGACTCGGCATCGAACCGGGCAAGGCCGGGCAAATATTCGCCGCCGAAGCACTGGGCACTGCACTGGGACCGGTGGCCGCAACTTTCTGGATGCCGCGCGTCAAGTGGCGTACGGCGGCAATCGTCGCAATCCTCGTGGTGATTGCCGGCAACGTGGTGTCGAGCTATCTGAACTCGGTGGGCACACTGGCGGCGCTGCGATTTGCGGTGGGCTTCTTCGGCGAAGGCACTGCCTTCGCGCTCGCCATCGCCATCGTCAGCAGCACCACACAGAAGGATCGCAATTTCGCCTTCCTGATCGCCGCACAGGTCGTGCTGGGCGTACTGTGCTTCCTGCTGCTGCCCATGCCCAGGGATGCGGGCGTCGGCGGCGTGCTGTTGCCGCTGGCCGGACTTGCATTCCTTGCCCTGTTCACCGTTGGCTGGATACCGCAACCCACCGGTGCAGCCGGCCATCATGGTGGCGGCAGCGATACCAATGCTTCTGCCCTGCCGGCATTCATTGCGCTGGCCGTGATGCTGATCTGGTGTACCGGCCTCGGGGCGATATGGGCTTTTGTGAAACTGATCGGTACTTCAGCCGGCATCGAAGCCAGCCAGGTCGGTGTCGCGCTCGGCATCTCGACTGGCGTGGCTACCTTCGGTGCGCTCACCGCTTCATGGCTGGCCGATCGTATCGGACGCATCATTCCGGTCACCGTCGCGCTGCTCGTACAGGCGGCAATGATCTTCCTCCTGCAGGGCGAAATGACTTTCATGCAGTTCCTGCTCACCGCTGTCGTATTCCAGATTTTCTGGAACCTCAACGGGCCATACATCATGGGCACCATTGCGCTGAGCGATACCACCGGCCGGGTCAGCCTGTTGATTCCCACCGCCCAGATCGGCGGCTTCTTCCTCGGCCCGGTTATTGTCGCCCCGATGCTGACCCCCGGTGCCGGTTACGGGCCGGCCAATACCCTGGCCATCGCCTGCTGCCTGCTGGCCCTGGCGATCTTTATCCCGGTGGCCATGCGCCTCAAGCGCTGAATAACCTGGCGCGTCAGTCAGAACGGGGGGCGTAATAACGCCCCCCTCTTGACTTCAATACGATTTGAAATATTGTTCGCCCCGAACCGGGCCGCAGCCCTGAGACAGGACCCTGCAAGATGAGCAAGCGCGAAGCAGAATCACCCGAATTGAGCTGGGAGAGCCCGGAAGAAGCGACCGAGGCCGAAGACGCCGGCGGCGAGTTCAACAGCAGTCCCGCCGGCGTTGCCGTCCGGCTGGGTTTCCACCTGGAGGCCGCGCGCAAGATCGAACAGGCGCGTGAAAGCCGCATGCTGCGTGAGGCCATCGAGGACTTCGACGACTACGTCGTCTGACGCATAGCGCCACCCGGGCTCGTCCGCAGGGCCGTCACGAGGCCGTTTTCCGGTCCTGTGCCTCATCCGCCATTCCCGGCGTGATACCCGTCCACTGATCTGTGAACTGGCGCATAACTTAATCCCGGCCGTTGCCGATACTTGAAACGATCCGGGAGAGATCCCGGTGAGTTTTGGCTGGCGCTGCCTTGGCGCCGGCATGGGCAAGTGCATGTGGGGATGCGCCAGACAATGAATTTCAGCCAGTTCATCGGCTTTGGTACCGCACCGGGGATTGAGGTCGTCCCGATCTACGAGGGTTCCATCGGCTGGCTGGCCACCAGTATCGGCCTGCTGGCGGCGCTGTCGCTGTTGCCCACCATGGAGCGGGTGGCCGCTTCGCGCACTGCCGAAGCCCGCAATTTCTGGATACTCGCGGGTGCGGCATCCATGGCCATCGGTGTGTGTGCGATGCTCTACAGTTCCTTCTTCGGCATGACCATGCCGATTCCGGTCCGGCTCGATATCGTCCAGGTCCTGGCGGCGCCGCTGCCCGGTATCCTCGCTTTCGTTTTCATGATCCATCTCGTTGGCGTTCAGTCAGTCAACGGATGGCGCCTGCATTTCGCCGCCCTGCTGTGTTCCTGCGGGCTCAGCGCCATGCACTATGCCGTATTGCTGTCACTCGGTCTCAACGCCACCCTGGTCATTGACGCCCGTACGCTGCTTGTCCCGCTGGCAATCGGGTATGCGGGCACGATGGTCGGTCTTTACGCCTATTTCGGTTTGGCCGGTACGCGCACCAATTCGCTGCTGCGCAAACTGATCGGCTCAGCCCTGATCACTTTCAGCACCGTCGGCAATCATTTCTCGGCGATGGGACAAACCCATTTCTTCACGCAGCAGTCGCTGGGCACCTATACCGCACTGATGCACCCCGATAGCTTGCCGGTGATCGTGATGCTGGTGTCCGTGATCGTCGCCATACTGTGGATCGGCAGCATGCTGGACGCGCGCCTGTCCGGCGCAATCCTGGCCATGGAAGAAAGCGAGGAACGCGGTCGGGCGATCATCAACAGCATGCTGGATGCCCACATCACTACTGACAGCGATGGATTGATCCATAGCATGAATCCAGCCGCCGAAAGCCTGTTCGGCTATACGCTGGCCGAGGCCCATGGCCAACCAGTCACCTTGCTGATCGCACCCAAGCACCATGCGGCAGTCAATATCGAAGCCATGTACGCCGCCATCAACCGGCCCGAAGGAATGGTGACCCTGACGCAGCAATATGACGATGCCGGCCGCGACAAGGACGGCAGGATATTTCCGGTGGAAGTCGTGACCAGCGGCATGAGTACAAGCCGCGGCATTTACTTCAGCGCAATCGTTCACGACCTGACTGCAAGACGGGCCGCAGAGGCGGAGCTGCGGCTGCTCGGTGCAGCGGTGGAAAATGCCAGTGACGCTGTGTGCATCACTGCCAGGAATGGGCTCATCGAGTATGTCAACTCGGCAATGGAAAAGCGTCTGTCACAGCCGCGCAACACAATTATCGGCAAGACGATCGAATGCTTTCAGAAATTCATCAGCAGTGACGCCTCACTGGCACAGATTAGCGCTTCGTTTATGGGAGGCCAACGAAGGTGGGCTGGGACCGTGATCAGTGAGCTGCCCGACGGACGTCGACTGCACGACGATTTTTTCGTAACCCCGTTAGCTAAGCCGGATGGCGAACTCACGCACTACGTCACCACCTGGCGCGACATTTCCGCGAAGCTGGAGATGGAGCAGCAGCTGCTGCGCGGCCAGAAGCTTGAAGCCGTTGGCCAGCTCGCTGCCGGCATCGCCCA
>CAYJPG010000131.1:0-6286 GCA_964371995.1 uncultured Chromatiaceae bacterium
AGTCTATACAGCGCCCGCCACGCTCCCAATCACCGTAACGGGTGGGCTCAGGTCCGGCCGGCCCACCGGTTTCACGCGGCTGGCTGACTTGAGGATGCGGGGCTTCACGCGACGGTATCGAAACATCAGGCCCGCCAGCAACATCTGTTTTCGCTGAATCTTCCGTTGCGCGAGACTGGTTCACACATTAATTGTGCCAGAATGACCCTCACTACTCCAGACCAAACAAGAGTCCAACCCGCTCATACACAAGGCTTTCTGTGTCCGACAGTATTGCTCTCAACGATCTGCGCATTCTCACCGTCTCCGGCGCGGAGCGCGCCCAGTTTCTGCAGGGCCAGCTCACGCAGGATGTTGGCCTCGCACGCCCGGACTCTACACTGCTCAGTGGTTGGGCAGATGCCCGCGGCCGGCTGCTCTTTGCCGGCCATCTGTTCACGCTGGGCGCCGGCGCCGATGCACCACTGGCGCTGCTGGTGCCAGAGTCACTCGCGGGATCACTGTTGAAGCGTATGCAGATGTACGTATTGCGGGCCAAGGCACAGATCACCCTGTCCGGCCTGGCGGTGTATGGACTGTGCGGTGAAGACGATCAAACGGAACCGGGCACCGGCCAGCAGCTGGGATATCTGCAGGACGCGACGCGACGCTTGGTCCTGGGTCCTGCCGGTGCTGCAGTCGATGACAGTCAGGAGGCACGCAACAACTGGTTGCTCGCCGACATCCGCGCCGGAATCCCGGACATCGGCACTGCTACCAGCGGTGAGTTCATCCCGCAGATGATCAACCTTGATCTGCTGAATGCAATCAGCTTCAGCAAGGGTTGCTACACCGGTCAGGAAATCATCGCACGAACGAAATATCTCGGGCGCGTAAAGCGGCGCATGCTGCGTTTTTCGTCCGCCAGCGCCCCTCCACTTCCCGGGACGCCGATCCATGCCACACGCGGCACAGTTGGACAGGTCGTCAGCGCCGCTTCGACACCCGAAGGCAGCGAACTGCTGGCCGTCATCACGGTCGACGACCTGCCCGGTCCGTTTTTTCTGGACGGCACTCAAACACAGGGAATGGAGCGTCTCGATCTGCCTTATGAAGTGCCGGTTTGAGCGCCGTTTGCTTGCTGGTTGAGCGATCCGCTTTTCAGCAACAGAACGGTTGCGATCAACGCTGACAGCATGGAACCAGCCAGCACACCGATCTTCAGCTGCTTTTCATAGTCCGGACCCAGGCCCTCGAAGGCCAGCGAGCCGATGAACAGGCTCATCGTGAAGCCGATTCCGCACAGCACGCACACGGCGAAGAACTGGCGCCGGCTGGCACCTGCCGGATAACGTGCGTAGCCGGACCGGACCAGCAGCCACGCAGCGCCAAAAACGCCGATCGCCTTGCCAGCCGTCAGCCCGAGACCAATACCCAAAGGTACCGGTTGCATCAATGTGGCAGGCGACACCCCTGTCAGCGACACCCCGGCATTGACGAAAGCAAACATCGGCAGGATTACAAACGCGGCCCAGGGCTGCAGCGAATGTTCTGCTTCCAGCAGTGGCGAACTGCCATCCGGACGCGAGGCCGGTATCGCGAGCGCGGTGACGACGCCGGCCAGCGTGGCGTGCACGCCGGATTTCAGCACACAGATCCAGATCAGCACGCCGATCACCAGATACGGGGAAATGCTCATGATGCGCGCGCGGTTCAGCAGAATCAGGCCGGCGCAACCGATACCACCCAATATCAACATCGGCACCGAAAGGTTAGCCGTGTAGAACAGCGCGATCACCAGGATCGCACCGAGATCGTCGATGATGGCGACGGCCGTCAAAAACAGCTTCAGGGATGCCGGCACGCGTGAGCCCAGCAGCATCAGAATGGCCAGCGCAAAGGCGATATCAGTCGCCGCTGGAATCGCCCAACCCCGCAAGGCGATGGAATCACCGTAATTGACCACGACGTAGATCAGCGCCGGCATGACCATACCACCGAGCGCCGCGCCCGCAGGGAGTATCGCCTGCTTGAAGGAAGCAAGTTCACCGTCAACCAGCTCACGCTTGATTTCAAGGCCGACGAGAAAGAAGAACACTGCCATCCACAGGTCATTGACCCAGGTCACCAGCGGCTTGGCCAGCACCAGCCAGTCCCCGCCGATGCGTACTTCGCCAGGCAGATGCACGAAAGCTTCGTACCATGCTGCCAGCGGTGAGTTACTGACCAATAACGCGAGCAGCGCAGCGCCGGCAAGAACAATGCCGCCGGTCGATTCAGATATTACAAAACGATTAAGACTCAAACCTGTGACTTTCCTAATATGCTGCCGCAGCGCCAGTCTCTACACCGAGCCTGTAGGTCTGGCGCTTGCCGTGCTCCGGGCTGTCCGGGTAAGTGATCACACCATCTGGCAACAGCACATTATCCCCCTTGAGTCTGATCCAGCGACCGTCAAAGGTATCGAAACCGGGAAGTGCGCTACTCGCCGGTTCGGTGTATTCGGAGCGGAGTGCATGCTGGTTCCAGCGGCGGTGCCGGAGCAGGTACTGCCCTTCGGCAATCATGGCACCGCCAGTCTCAAACCAGGTCCGGCAGGCGTAGCGGTTCGGCACCGACGGCACAGGTTCACAGTCGATCCAGGTACCGCCCTCGACATTACCTGCCCAGCTGGCACTGATTGGCACGCCAGTCGGGCGCTCCGGATCAGCACCGGGACTGCAGGCCGCAACGAGCCCCGTGAGTATCGCGATCAGCATCAACTGGCGGCGCATTCTCTGACCTCCGCGCAGTTCCGCTCCATCGCGCAAGGATCAGCTGCGCAGGTGCGGAAACAGCAACACGTCGCGGATCGACGCCTGATTGGCGATAAACATCACCAGACGGTCCACACCGATACCGAGACCCGCAGTCGGCGGCATACCGTACTCCAGCGCGGTGATGTAATCCGCATCATAGAACATCGCTTCATCGTCACCGCCCACCTTCTGCCGGACCTGGGCCTGGAAACGCTCCGCCTGGTCTTCCGGATCATTGAGCTCGGAAAAGCCGTTGGCCAGCTCGCGGCCATTAATGAAGAACTCGAAGCGGTCGGTGAGAAAGGGATCGGCATCGCACTTGCGTGCCAGTGGCGAAACTTCGGCCGGATAACCCGTGATAAAGGTCGGTTCGATCAGCGCATGCTCGACAGTCTTCTCGAAAATCTCGATCAGCAACTTGCCCGCACCAAAGCCCGGCTTCACGGCGATTCCAAGCGCAACACACACGGTGCGCAGTGCTTCGACATCGCGCAACTGCTCCCTTGTGAGATCCGGATTGTGCAGCAGCACCGCCTCTTCCACAGACAGACGACTGAAGGGCTTTGAAAGATCGTGGCTGTGCCCCTGATATTCGACCGTCGTCGTACCCAGCACATGTACGGCCAGGCTGCGCAACAGATTCTCAAGCAAATCGATCAGCGTGCGATGGTCCGCATAGGCCATGTACAACTCGAGCATCGTGAACTCGGGATTGTGCTGCGTCGAAACCCCCTCGTTGCGGAAGTTCCGGTTGAGCTCGTAGACGCGCTCGAAACCGCCAACCACCAGACGCTTCAGGTACAGCTCGGGCGCGATGCGCAGGTAGAGCTGCCGGTCCATCGCATTGTGATGCGTGACAAAGGGCCTCGCCAGCGCACCGCCGGGGATCGCCTGCATCATCGGCGTTTCGACTTCGAGGAAATCCAGCGTATCGAGATAAGAACGCAGGAACTGGACGACCTGGGTGCGCAGCGCGAACACCCGCCGCGTCTCCTCATTGACGATCAGGTCGACATAGCGCTGCCGGTAGCGCACCTCCTGATCGCTCAGGCCGTGAAACTTTTCCGGCAAGGGCTGCAGCGACTTGGTCAGCAGGGTCAGCTCCTGGACTTTCACGCTCAGTTCGCCGGTACGGGTACGGAACAGCGTGCCGCGCACGCCGACAATATCGCCAAGGTCCAGCGCCTTGAAGCCGGTGTATGCGGCCTCGCCCAGTGTTTCCTTCTGCACGAAGATCTGCATCTGCCCGCTGCGGTCCTGCAAGGTCGCAAAACTCGCCTTGCCCATCAGGCGCTTGGTCAGCATGCGGCCACCGACCTGCACTTCAACAGGTTCGGCCTCCAGCGTCTCATTGCTGCATCCGTCGTAGACCGCATGCAACTGCCCGGCCAGGGCGCTGCGCCGGAACCGGTTCGGGAAGTCGAAGCCCCCGGCCCGCAGCGCTGCCAGTTTGCGCCGGCGCTCGGCGACCAGTTTGTTCTCTTCACTCATGTCTCAGAGCCCCTGCTTCAGGCTGGCCTCGATGAACTTGCGCAGATCGCCATCCAGCACCTTGTCCGGGCTGCCGGTTTCAACGCCCGTGCGCAAATCCTTGATCCGCGACTGGTCGAGTACGTACGAGCGGATCTGCTGGCCCCAGCCCACATCCGATTTCGAATCTTCGAGCACCTGCGCCTCGGCGCGACGTTTTTGCTGCTCCAGTTCATAGAGCTTGGCGCGCATCTGCTTCATCGCCGTGGCGCGATTCTTGTGCTGGGAGCGCTCACTCTGGCATTGCACCACAGTGTTGGTCGGAATATGCGTCATGCGCACCGCTGACTCGGTCTTGTTGACATGCTGGCCGCCAGCCCCGCTGGCCCGGAATACGTCGACGCGCAGATCGGAGGGATCAATTTCGATATCGATATCCTCGTCGATTTCCGGTGAAACGAACACCGCTGCAAAAGAGGTATGGCGACGATTACCCGAATCGAAAGGCGACTTGCGGACCAGCCGGTGGACGCCGGTCTCGGTGCGCAGCCAGCCATAGGCATAGGGACCGGTGACAAGAATCGTTGCGCCCTTGATGCCGGCCACCTCGCCATCGGAGCTGTCGATGATCTCGGTCGAAAAACCCATGGTCTCGCAGTACTTGAGATACATCCGCAACAGCATCGCCGCCCAGTCCTGGGCCTCGGTCCCGCCAGCACCGGACTGGATATCCAGAAAGGCATTCGCGTTATCGAGCTTGCCGGAAAACATGCGCTGAAACTCGAACTGCTCGACATCGGCAGACACGCGCTTGAGGTCGCGCACGACCTCATCGACTGTCGACTCGTCGTTCTCCTCCTCGGCCAGGTCCAGCAGATCAGAGGCATCGCGCAGGGAACGCTCGATCTTTTCCACGCCCTCCACCACGGTCTCAAGCCCGGAGGCTTCCCGGCCGAGGACCTCGGCCCGCTTCGGGTCATTCCAGACGGCCGGATCCTGCAACGCTTCGCGGACCTCGCTCAGCCGGCGCAGCTTGGCATCAAGGTCAAAGGTACCCCCTCAGAGCGCCATTGCGCTCCTGAAGGTCGCGAATGCTGAGCTTGATCTGGGCAGTTTCCATGGGAGCAGGTCATTCGGGAAAGCGCGAATGCTAGACGCAATGCTACCGATCAACAACCGCCGGATGATGGCCAGACCCGCTCAGGCTATGCATTCAACCACCAACTGCACGGTACGCGACTGCCGCCAGGTATTCACATCAAGGCGATAAACGAGACGGACCGGCGCGTTCCGGGCGCTGTCCAGTGGTGCCTGATTGAAGGCCACCGCATCGAGCAGTGGGCCGCCATCAGGATGCCGTACGCGCATACGCAGATGCTTCTCGCCAATCACCCGCTGCTCGTAGAGCGTAAACACGTTGTCGAAGAGCGGCTCAGGAAAACCCTGTCCCCACGGCCCGGCAGCAGCAAGGATCTCGGCCAGATCCAGCTGCAGATCCTCCGCTGCCAGCGCACCGTCAGCCCACAGGCTGTCGTCGCTGCCGGAGATGTCGCGCAGCCTGCCGACTTCGGCAGCAAACGCCGAGCGGAAGCTGTCCAGATCGGCTTCCGCCAGCGTGATACCGGCGGCCATTGCATGACCACCGAATCGTACTGCGGGCCCGGACATGGTCGTCAGCGCCGCCGCCATCGCATCGCGCACATGCAGCCCTTCGACCGAGCGTGCCGAGCCGCGCAGCATGCCCGTCTCCGTACAGCGCGCGAAAGCGATCGCAGGACGGCCGGTGAGATCCTTGAGCCGGTTTGCAACCAGCCCGACGATACCCGGATGCCAGCTCTCATCGAAGAGACAGACTGCCGCCTCCACGGCACCGAGCCGTGCGCCGACATCGTTCAGCAGCGCCTCAGCCTCGCCCTGCATCTGCTGCTGCAGGGCGCGTCGCTCTGTATTCAGCGCATTGAGCCGCGCCGCCAGCACCTGTGCCGTCGCCGCGTCAGCCGCCAGCAGACAATCGATACCGATGGTCATGTCCTCGAGCC
>CAYJPG010000132.1:0-6034 GCA_964371995.1 uncultured Chromatiaceae bacterium
GCGGTGCGATGGCAAAGCCGAGATCGGCACTGCGGGCCAGTTCCATGTCGCGTCCGGCCACCCGGAACAACGCCGCTATACCAGGCCGCGTCCGCCCCGCCCGCATGCGCCGCAGGCCCTCGGCCACCAGGATGCGGTTATTGAAATCCAGCGGCACGAGATCAGCGACCGTGCCCAGCGCGACCAGATCGAGGCAGTCGGTGACAGCATCGCGTGCCAGATCCGCCGGAATGATCCCCAGTCCAGCGAGCCGCTTGCCGGTTGCTGCCAGCAGGTAGAAAGCCACGCCCACACCACACAGGGCCGGGCTGCCAAACACCGAGCCGGGCAGATTCGGATTCACGATCAGCGCCTCATCCGGCAGCACCGGGCCGGCCAGATGATGGTCGGTGATCAGCACTTCCATGCCGAGCTCGCGCGCACGCCGCACGCCCTCAAGACTGGTGATGCCATTGTCGACCGTCATCAGCAGCGTCGGCCTGCGCGTTGCGGCCAGTTCGGCAATGGCCGGGGAGAGGCCATATCCGTATCGGAAACGATCCGGAACGAGGAAGTCGGGCGCCGTGAAGCCAAACGCGCGCAGGCAGGACACCGAGAGCGCCGCAGCCGTCGCGCCATCCACATCGAAATCACCGATCACGAGCACGCGCTCGCCGCGCTGCCGGGCGATGACCAGTCTTTCGGCGGCGGCCTGCACGCCCGGCAGGCTGCTGACCGGAATCAGCTGGGCGAGCTGCGGCTGCAGTTGCGCCGCACTAACCTGCCGTGCGGCCAGTACCCGCCGCAGCACCGGATGCAGGCCGACCGGCAAGGCAGCGCTGACCGACTCAGCTGCGCTGCGCACACGAACCGCCGTGTTATCTTCATCTGCAAAACGGGGATGACGCATGCAACTAGATGCCGAACCAGGTTCCGGAAATTATATACAGTCGGTCACGGCCGAAATGGTGCGCATCAATGGCCGCGACTTTCGCGGCCATGTGATCGTCAGCGCTGAGCGGATCCTTGCCGACTGGAATCCACGGCCGATCGCCGAATTGCAGGTGGAAGATTTCCAGGCAGCGCTCGAAAGCCAGCCGGAAACGATCCTGTTTGGCAGCGGTGCAAAACACCGCTTCGTCAGCAACTTCCTGCTCACGGCAATCATGTCGCAGGGTATTGGCTTCGAAGTGATGAGTACGGCGGCTGCCTGCCGCACCTACAACCTGCTGCTGGGCGAAGGCCGACAGGTCGTAGCGGCCTTGCTGCTGCCAGAACCATCGTGAAGCTCAGCGTGCCGGCAGCATGGTCAGCGGATCGAGTGGCTGGCCAATACGGCGGATCTCGAAATGCAGCATGGCGCGACGTTTACTGCCGCCGGGAATCGGCCCCTCGCCCATCCGCGCGATCTGCTGTCCGGCTGCCACCCGCTCGCCTTCCGCGACCAGTCGAACCTGGTTATAACCATAGGCAGTCAGCCAGTTGTCACTGTGCTTGATGATCAGCAATTCGCCATAGCCGATCAGGCCACTGCCTGAGTACACGACCTGGCCGGCAGCTGTAGCACGCACCGGATCGCCCGCCCGACCGCCGATCTGTATACCCGAGGCAGTCAGCGGTGATTCACCGTAGCGGCTCAGTACTTCGCCGGAAACCGGCCACTGCCAGCGCGGCGGCGCCTCGACTGCCGGTTGCGGTGTACCGGACGACGATACGGCACCGCCCGGCGGTGCCAGGCGCAAGCGCTGATTCACATAGATGAGCGTCCCGTCGCCGAGTTTGTTCCAGGCCGCGAGCTGCTTCACGCTCAGACCGTAGCGGCGGGCGATCGAGTACAGGGTTTCACCGTTCCGTACGGTATGAAATGCCGGACGCGAACCGGGTGGCACACGCAAGGTCGACGAAGCTCCGCGCCCGGTAGACCCGCTGCCACGGTCGACTGTGCCGCAGGCAGTCAGCCCCAACACCACGAACAGGATGCAGAACAGCTGGCGGGTCACCCCATACCTTCGACAAGCGGCACAAAAGAAACCTGCGACAGCAGCTCACGCTGCAGGCCATCGGGCGTGCGGGTCACCCGCAGCAGATCCTGCTGACCGGAAGGCCCCACCGGAATCACCAGTCGCCCGCCGGGCGCGAGCTGTTCAAGCAGGGCAGCGGGCACCTCGGCAGGCGCCGCAGCAACCAGGATCGCGTCAAACGGTGCCTGACCCGGCCAGCCCTGGAAACCATCGCCATGCCGATAACGGACATTGCCGAAACCGAGCTCATTAAGACGGGTACGCGCCGCCCGCTGTATACCGGCGAGTCGCTCGATCGTGAAAATCTGCCGCGCGAAGGGCGACAGCACGGCGGTCTGGTAACCGCAACCGGTACCTACTTCAAGGACCTTGCCGAGCGGCGGCACGGCGCTGCTGCTGCCGGGCGGAGGCAGCAGCGCCTGCGTCATCAGCGCTACAACCCACGGCTGCGAGATGGTCTGGCCCTGCCCGATCGGCAGCGCCGTGTCTTCATAGGCACGACTCGCAAGCGCCTCATCGACAAACAGGTGGCGCGGTACGCTGCGGATTCGCTCGAGTACAGCCGTGTTGCTAATACCGTTTTCGCTGAGGCGCTGAATGAGTCGCTCGCGGGTGCGCGCCGAAGTCATGCCAATGCCGCGCGTTGTGGCCTCGCCGTTCACTTGGGCAACCATCCGGCCAGCAGCTCTATCCTTGAGCTGTGCGTCAGATCGAGTTGCAAGGGCGTTACCGAAACGTAGCCATGCTCGATGGCATGAAAGTCAGTACCCGGACCGGCATCCTGGCCTTTTCCGGCCGCCCCGACCCAGTAGATGATCCGGCCCTTGGGATCACGCGCCTGCACAACACGCTCGGAACGGTGCCGGTAGCCCAGACGCGTGGCCTCAAAGCCCTTGATCTGCGCCCAAGGGACATCAGGCACATTGATATTGAGGATGGTGTCGGCAGGCAGCGGTACAGCGGTGAGCTGCTGGAACAGCGTGCGTATCGCCTGTCCTGCCGTATCGAAATGACGGTGCTCACCGGTC
Organism: uncultured Chromatiaceae bacterium; assembly: GCA_964371995.1. Taxonomy (GTDB): domain Bacteria; phylum Pseudomonadota; class Gammaproteobacteria; order Steroidobacterales; genus SHZI01. The sequence continues at coordinate 3,029 of CAYJPG010000132.1, forward strand.
AGCGACACCGCGATTGCCGGCAGGCCAAGAAAACGTCCCTCGACCGCCGCTGCGACCGTGCCTGAATACAGCACGTCGTCCCCCAGATTGGCACCGTGATTGATGCCGGCGATCACCATGTCCGGCTCCTGCTCCAGCAAGCCGGTGATCGCCAGATGCACACAGTCCGTCGGGGTGCCATTAACGTAATGTATGCCCTCACGCGTCCGGCCGACCCGCAGCGGGCTTTCCAGGGTCAGGGAGTGGCTGGCGCCGCTCTGGTTGCGATCCGGCGCCACCACGGTGATTTCCGCCAGATCGGACAGACTGAGGGCGAGTGTGGCCAGGCCATCGGCCAGATAGCCGTCATCATTACTGAGCAGCAAGCGCATTGTTGTGAAAAGCCGTGCGAAAATGGAATGCTAAAGCATAGTGCATGAGTCGAGGAGCCCCGGTGAACCCCAGCGGTGGAAAAAAACCAGATTCCGACCTCTCCTTCAGCGAACTGGTAGGCCCGGTAACGCCGCTCAAGGTGCGCGGACGGGTCAGCATAAAGGAGCCGCCACCACCACCACGCGCACGCTTCAAACAGGCTGACGAACGCGCTGTACTGGAAGAATCAATCTCCGGTGGGCCATCTGAACCGGCTATTTCCGCCGGCGACGAGATCAGTTTCCGGCGCAAAGGGGTGCCCCTTTCCGTACTTAAAGACCTGCGCCGCGGCAAATATGCCATCCAGGAAGAACTCGACCTGCACGGCATGAATACCAGCCAGGCACGTGCAGCACTCCGACAGTTCATGAGCGAGTTGCTGATGAGCGACACCCGCTGTGTGCGCATCATCCACGGCAAGGGACTGCGTTCAGGCCCACGCGGCCCGGTACTCAAGGGCAAGGTCGTCACCTGGTTGCCGCAGTGGGATGAGGTGCTGGCCTATGTCACGGCACCGGAGAACAACGGTGGAACCGGCGCGGTTTATGTGCTGCTGGCACGTTGACTGAAAACTCTCGCCCCCAGGAAAGGAGCCGGTCCTCACGCCGGATTGCGCTCACGCCGCAACAGCGCCAGCGCGACAAACACAAACGTCACAAGCCAGCACAGCGCATAGAGCAGCAGCTTGATGTGCTTTACGGTGCCGGTAATCCAGGCGAGGGTTGTCAGTACCGTCGGGTAGAACTGGATCAGCGTGATGAAGCCGATATTTTCAGTCCAGTCGAGCATCGCTTCTGCCCAGGGCAGAATCAGGATGCCGGCAGAAATCAGGCCGGCCGGCAAAGGGTGGCGCGTTTTTGCGGCGAGCCAGCACCACAGCAGTGAGAACAGGCTCGCCAGTAGCGGTGGCCAGAGCAAATCGACGAAGAAAAACCAGCTGTAGATCCGGCGTGAGTCTGCGCTGTAGTGCGGGAGCTGCGCGTAGATGACGTCCGGCGTGGTAGGGAAACTCATGTCGATCGGATACAGCCCGTCGGACGCCGCCTGGAAAGCCGGCACCAGCACCAGGCCAAAAACCGAAAACACACACACGGCGGCGAGGAAGGTCAGGATGAGGTTGCGGCCCGAAGCATGCCGGCGGAACAAGGCGGTCAGCGTTGCTTTCATGTCAGACCAGAATGACAGGCAGCGCGCCTGACCAGCTTGGCCACTGCACCATCACCCCGCCTTGCCCGGCCAGTTCTTGAAGTAGTCGTCCCAGCGCTGATCCACCAGCTCAAAGGATCCTGGAGCACCACGGGTTAACAGCTCACGGTTCGGCGCCGGCCAGCTCTTCGGGCCGCCTTCCTGGGGCAGCTGCCGGGTGGCGTCGATGATGAACTTACCCGACAACATGGGCGTGGGCCGGCTGGGGTCCGGCATCATCATCTGGGTCTGCGGAATCAGCACACTCGCCGAGGGTTGCCAGCGCGCGCCGATTGCCTTGAGTACGGCGCCGGGGTCCATGATGTCGACGTCGTCATCAACCACGATGACCACCTTGTTCAGGGCCGGGTTGGCGGCAATGTACTGGCCCGCGGAAATACCCTGGCCCGGAAAGCGCTTCTGGATACTGATGACGATCACGCCGCTGGCGCCAGCCGGGGAATAGAGGCCGGTCAGACCAGGAATCAGACGCTTGTACATGAAGAAGTTCGACGAGACCTGCGGTGCCTTCGGCATGTCCCAGGTCAGGCCGGTAAATGAATTCAGTACCCAGGGCTTACGCCGATGCGTCACCGCCTTGATGTTCATGAAGAAGTTTTCTTTCTTCGCGGCACCCTGGAAACCGTACATTTCTCCGTAGGGTCCCTCGGCCTCGAACTGGTCCAGCGGTATCTCGCCTTCGATAATGAACTCCGACTGGGCGGGCACGAAAATGTCGCAGGTCTCGCACCTGACCACCGGCAGCGGACTGCCGCGCAGCCCGCCGACAAACTCCAGCTCGTCTTCCCTGAATCCCGCCATCTTCGTGCTGCTGGCACAGAAGGTCATCGGGTCGGGGGCCACCGCGATCGCAACCTTCGCGAGCTTGTCGCCGCGCTGCTGCATCTCGCGCAACAGCAGCCAGCCGTGCTGTCCGGGCTCCGGATTCACACCGATCTTGCGCGGACCCTTGACCTGACAACGGTAGGTACCGACGTTGCTGCCGAGCTCGGGGTCACGCATGAATACCGAACCCATGTTGATGTAGCGGCCTGCATCGCCCGGATTGTTCTTCAGCCAGGCAAAACGCTCTATGTCGATCGCATCACCGGTGAGTACAACTTCCTTGCAGGGCGCCTGCGCAGCCGTGACCACAACCGGGGGAATTCTCGGCCAGTTTCCGCTGCGATCGAGCTGGCTGACCAGCGTATCGATGACGGCCCGGTACATCTGGTGCTGATCGTCGTTGATGGCGGCAACGCCAAACAGGAGTGCCTCATCCGGCCAGCTGCCGTAAAGATTGGCCAGCACCGGACCATCGCGCCACTGGCCATCGATCCTGACCCGTTCGACCAGAAATCCGGGCGCCGCTTCGGAACCGAAACGCTCCAGCAGCCGGTAGGCAAAGGC
>CAYJPG010000133.1:0-6025 GCA_964371995.1 uncultured Chromatiaceae bacterium
GTTCCAGGCAGGCGCGCGTGAGTTCAAGCGGTGAAACGCTAGCGTTGCGTAGCGCTGCGGCTGCCTGCTGGAGGGTCATGCCGGTGGCATCGGTTGTCGCGGGTGACGCCCTCTGCCCGCCGAGTAATGCCGCCGTAGCCAGGCTGGTTCCCATAAAGTCTCGTCGGGTGATCATTGGATTAACCCCTGCGCGCTGGCACTACGTTAACCTGCGGGTAAACTTTCGTACAGGTAATCCCGCTGCTCAACCAGCGCAGCCAGAGCCATGAGCACACGAAAGAAGACACGGCGTTTCTGCTTCCTCGCGCGGCCAGGCGCACGATGAAGTCCAGCGGCTCGAACATGACGTGGGTCGTGCCATCCCGGTATGGGATCTTGAGCGTGTAGCGCAACAGCCCCTGGGCAGTGAGCGCGAGCCGAGCAGCCTCACCACGCGCAGGGCGGCATGGCCAGCCGCCTTTCTGCGCTCGGAGGCGTGAAAGGCGCTCGTTGAGGGAATCCGCACACGCTGCCCGGCTACAAGACCGAACAATTCACCCGCCGTTTGCAGGATTTGCTCGCTCCGGCCTCCTCCCCCTAGTTAACATGCAGCCTGCAGTACAGGCCTGTGCTGCAGTAAAGAGGGCCGGCCCATGGCGGAATATCTCGAGAAGATACTGAAAGCGCAGGTCTATGACCTTGCGATCGAGACGCCGCTCGATCCGGCACCACGGCTGTCAGCCCGGCTCGGCAACCAGATTCTGCTCAAGCGCGAGGACCTGCAGCCGGTCTTTTCTTTCAAGCTGCGTGGTGCCTACAACAAGCTCGCGCAACTCACGCCGGCCGAGCGTGCCGCCGGCGTGATCTGCAGCTCGGCTGGCAATCACGGACAGGGTGTGGCGCTGGCCGGGCGTGCGCTGGGCGTGCGCGCCGTTATCGTGATGCCGACCACCACGCCGACGATCAAGAGCGAGGCTGTGCGTGCGCTGGGCGGTGAAGTCGTACTGCACGGGATCACCTATGACGATGCCTACGCGCGAGCCCAGGAACTTGCCGCGGCTGAAGGGCTGACTTTCGTCCATCCTTTCGATGACCCGGATGTGATCGCCGGCCAGGGCACCATCGGCATGGAGATCCTGCGGCAGCATCAGGGCCCCCTCGATGCGATATTCGTACCCGCCGGCGGCGGCGGGCTGATCAGCGGCATCGCGCTGTATGTGAAGGCACTGTATCCGTCCATCCGGATCATCGGCGTCGAGCCGGAAGAATCCCCGACCTTGCACGCAGCGCTGCAGGCCGGCCATCCGGTTACGCTGGAAAGCGTGGGCATCTTCGTCGACGGCGTGGCCGTCCGCCGTGTCGGCGACGAGACCTTCCGCATCTGCCGGGAACTCGTCGACGAGGTGATTCTGGTCAGCAATGACGAGGTCTGTGCCGCGATCCGCGATGTCTTCGAAGACACGCGTGCGATCATGGAACCGGCCGGTGCGCTCGCCGTAGCCGGCATCAAGCGCTGGCTGGGGGCCAATCCGGGCGCCGGCCGGACCTTCGTCGCGATCAACAGCGGCGCGAACGTGAATTTCGACCGCTTGCGCTACATCGCCGAACGGGCCGGTATCGGCGAGCACCGCGAAGCACTGCTGGCGGTCGAAATCCCGGAGCGCGCCGGCAGCTTCCGCAATTTCTGTGAAACCATCGGCAGCCGCAACATCACCGAGTTCAATTACCGCTACGCCGACAAGGCGCGCGCGCATATTTTTGTGGGCGTGGCGCTGACTGGCGGGCTCGCAGAGCGGGCGCAGATCATCGCCAGCCTCGAGGAGCGCGGCTATCCGGTCGTCGATCTCAGCGACGACGAGCTGGCCAAGATGCACGTACGCCACATGGTCGGCGGACTCGCGCCCGGTCTGCGCGACGAGCGGCTCTACCACTTTGTGTTTCCGGAGCGGCCGGGCGCGCTGCTCGGCTTCCTGAAGGCACTGGGCAACCGCTGGAACATCAGCCTGTTCCATTACATGAATCCCGGAGCTGACTTTGGCCGGGTACTCGCCGGCATACAGGTGCCGGATGCGGAACTCGGGGATTTCCTCGATCACCTGCGGGCAACCAGTTACGAATTCCGGGAAGAGACCGCCAATCCGATCTACCGGATGTTCCTGGCGAGCGACTGAGCCTGCATCAGCAGCTCCGCGTCACGGATCGGATGCGGCCAGCTGACTCTCTTGTGCGCGGCGCTTTTCCAGCCGGTGCATCCACAGGCTGCCGCCGACCACACCCAGCGCCACGATGAGCACGAGAATCGTGGCCAGTGCGTTGACGTCGGGGCTCACCCCGAGTCGCATCTTGGAGAAGATCACCATCGGCAGGGTACTGGAGCCAGGACCGGCCACGAACTGCGAAATCACCAGGTCATCCCAGGAAAGCGTGAAGGACAGCAGCCAGCCCGAGGCGATGGCCGGCAGGATCAGCGGCAAGGTGATGCGAAAGAACACCTTTGCCGGCCGCGCACCCAGGTCCATCGCCGCCTCTTCCAGCGAGTCGTCGAAGCCGGCAAGCTGCGACTGCACGATCACCGTGACATAGGCCATTGCGAAGGTCACATGGGCGATGGTGATGGTCAGCACGCCGCGTCCCTTCGGCCAGCCGAGCAGTTGCTCCATCGAGATGAAGAGCAGCAGCATGGACAGGCCGGTGATCACTTCCGGCATGACCAGCGGCGCCGTGGTCATGCCGGACAGCAGTGTCCGCCCCTTGAACGGCCCGAAACGCGCCAGCACCAGTCCTGCCAGTGTGCCGAGCACCACGGCGATGCTTGCCGTCATCGCTGCAATCCTGATCGACAACCAGGCGGCGCCGAGGATCTGCTCATTGCTGAACAGCTCGTAGTACCACTTGAGCGTCGGCGAATTCTGCGCGTCCCAGACCGTGACCAGCCTGGAATTGTTGAAGGAAAAAACCACCATCGAGAAGATCGGTATGTAAAGAAATGCAAAGCCGATCAGCAGCGCCGAAGTGGACATTACGCGGCTGCGCATCAGCGTCGCGCCTCCAGCTCGCGGCTCTGGATACGCTGGAACACCATGATCGGCACTACCAGCAGGATCAGCATGCAGATCGCCACCGCGCTCGCCACCGGCCAGTCGCGGTTGGAAAAGAACTCATCTGCCAGGACCCGGCCAATCATCAGCTGGTCGGCACGCCCGAGCAGTGAAGGAATGACGTATTCCCCGACCGCTGGAATGAACACAAGCAGCACGCCCGCGACGATTCCTGGCAACGACAGCGGCAAGGTCACACGCAGAAAGGTCTTCAGCGGCCGCGCACCGAGATCTGCAGCCGCCTCAACCAGCGCCTGATCGTGCTTTTCGAGATTGGCATAGAGCGGCAGGATCATGAAGGGCAGATAGGAATAGACGATACCGATATACACCGCGAAATCGGTCTGCATCATGGTGATCGGCGTGTCGATCACGCCGAGCGCCATCAGCACATTGTTGATGACGCCATTGCTCTTCAAGAGCCCGATCCAGGCATAGACGCGCAGCAGGAACGAAGTCCAGAAGGGCAGGATCACCAGCAGCAGGAATACGCTGCGCAAGGTGGGCGTGGAGCGTGCAATCGCATAGGCCATCGGGTAGCCGATCAGCAGGCACAGCAGCGCCGATATGGCCGCTACCCTGACCGAGTACAGGTATGAGGTGATATACAGGTCGTCGGTCAGCAGGAACGCGTAGTTGCCCAGATTGAGCCTTATCGCCACGACCTGGTGCCCGACCCATTCCAGCAGCGGCGCATAGGGTGGCATCGCGATCCGCGCTTCGGAAAAGGAGATCTTGAAAACGATCACGAAGGGCACGAGAAAGAACAGCAGCAGCCACAGGTATGGCATCGCGATGACGAGCTTCTTGCCCGTCCAGTGCGTCAGCACGTACTCGGACCAGCGCGGTGGCGCGAGACGGAACAATAGCGCCCACAGCGGCCCGAGGCGGCCGCTGGCCAGCCGGGCGCTCAGTGCGGGATAGTGCCGGTCATCGCTCATTGCGTCAGGACGATGGCGCTCGATGAATGCCAGGACAGCCAGACCGCTTCATCCCAGCTGATCCGGTCCTCGGACTGACGCACGATGTTCGGGCGCGTCACCCGCATCATCCGCCCGCTGTCGATCTGCACGAGGTACATGGACGTGTCGCCCATGTAGGCTATCTCCCTGACGAGGCCGTGTACGACATTGTCTTCCGACGGCGGTCGTTCCCGGCTGATATTTATCTTCTCGGGACGGATCGCGGTCCATACCGTCGCGCTGGGTGCGGCGCTGATGCCGTGGTCAACATACACATGGCCACCAAGCTCGTCGGACTGGATGCGTACATGGTCCGGCTCGTCCTCAATCAGCCGCCCCTCGAACATGTTGACCGAACCGATGAAATCCGCGACGAAGCGCGAGGACGGGAATTCGTAGATATCGGGCGGCGTGCCGACCTGGACGATCTCGCCACGATTCATCACGCCGATCCGGGTCGCAAGCGTCATGGCCTCCTCCTGATCGTGCGTGACCACGATAAAGGTGACTCCCAGACGCTCCTGGATACCGAGCAGCTCGAACTGCGTCTGCTCACGCAGCTTCTTGTCGAGCGCACCCAGCGGCTCATCGAGCAGCAGCAGCTTCGGCCGCTTGACCAGCGAACGCGCCAGCGCGACACGCTGCCGCTGTCCACCGGACAGCTGATGCGGCTTGCGCTGCGCATAGGGCGTCATCTTGACGATATCGAGTATTGCCCCGACGCGCTCGCTGATTTCCGCGCGATTGAGTTTCTCCTGTTCCAGGCCGAAGGCGATGTTTTTCCAGGCCGTCATATGCGGGAACAGCGCGTACGACTGGAACATCATGTTGGCCGGACGTTCGTAGGCCGGGATGCCGGCCATGTCCTGGCCATCGATGAAAATAGAGCCCGAAGTCGGCGCATCGAAACCGGCCAGCATGCGCAGCAGGGTCGTCTTGCCGCAGCCGGACCCGCCGAGCAGACAGAAAATCTCGCCCTGATTGATGCTCAGCGTGACGTTGTTTACCGCAACGAAATCGCCAAACTTCTTGGTGACTCCGTCGAGGCGCACATACTCATGCACAGTTTCAGCGGCCGGTCTTGAATCGCGTCCATGACCGGGTCAGGAGACGCGTGAACCCGGGCGTTTCGGCCAGATCCGGCACCAGTCTGGTCTTGACCTCGGCGGAGGGATAGATGCTCGGATCGTTGCGGACTGCCTCGTCCACCAGCCCGTATGAAGCGAGATTGCTGTTTGCATAGTTCACAAAGCTTGAGTTGCGGGCCGCGATCTCCGGCCGCATCAGAAAGTCGATGAACAGGTGCGCGTTCAACGGATGCTTTGCATCCTTCGGAATTGCGAGCATGTCGAAGAACATGATCGCGCCCTCTTTGGGCAGACCGTAGCGGATGGTGATCCCCTTGCCGGCCTCCGCGGCGCGATCGCGGGCCTGCAGCACGTCACCCACCCAGCCGAGCGCCAGACAGATCTCGCCATTGGCAAGATCGTCGATGTATTTCGATGAATTCACATAGCGGATCGAGGGCCGTATCTTCATCAGCACATCTTCCGCAGCCTGGAGATCGGCCGGATCCTCGCTGTTTGCATCCTTGCCGAGGTAGATCAGTACAGTGCCCACAACTTCCGATGGTGCATCCAGAATTGCGACACCGCAGTCGGCAAACTTCGACACGACGGCCGGATCGTAGAACATTTTCCAGCTGTCCACCGGGGCGTCCGGCATGCGCTGGCTGATCATGTCGACGTTGTAGCCCACGCCGGAAGTTCCCCACAGGTAATTGACCGAATACTTGTTCCCCGGGTCGTGAAGCGCGACACGACGCGTGATGTCCGGGTCAAGGTTTTTCAGGTTCGGCAGCAGCGTGGTGTCCAGCGGCTGGAACACGCCGGCGGTGATCTGCCGCTCCAGAAACGAAGCCGATGGCACCACGATGTCGTAACCCGTATTGCCGGCCAGCAACTTGGTCTCGACCACTTCGTTGGA
>CAYJPG010000134.1:0-5807 GCA_964371995.1 uncultured Chromatiaceae bacterium
TTCCCTCATCCGCGAGATCGAATCGATCCGCGACGGAACGCCCGGCTTTACCGGCGTGATTTCAGACCTTGGCGGTCCGACTGCCAACATGTACCGGCTGGCCTGCAAGAGCCGCGAGATCGAGGCTGCTTGTCGCCGTCCGTCCTGCGTATTCCCTGCCGTGTGCCCCAACATGGGCACTGACCACTCGGCACTGATCAGCCTTTACCGCCGCGCCAGAACACTGCCTGGTGTGAAGAAGGTGCTGATCGCTTCAGGCGTCCGCTACGACCTCGCAGTCGAGTCGCCGGAATATGTGAAAGAACTGGTCACACATCATGTGGGTGGCTACCTGAAGATCGCTCCGGAGCACACTGAAGCCGGCCCCCTCGCGAAGATGATGAAGCCCGGTATCGGCACCTATCACCGCTTCAAGGAACTTTTCGAAAAGTACTCGGAAGCTGCCGGAAAGAAACAGTTTTTGATCCCCTACTTCATCTCAGCTCATCCGGGGACCACGGACCAGGACATGCTGAATCTGGCGCTCTGGCTGAAGAGCAACAAGCTGCGTCTCGACCAGGTGCAGAATTTCCTGCCCACGCCGATGTCGACTGCCACCGCCATGTATCACACCGGCAAGAATCCGCTGCGTCGTGTGACACGCAGCAGTGAACCCGTATTCATACCGAAGGGCATCAAGATCAGGCGACTGCACAAGGCCTTCCTGCGCTATCACGATGCAGAGAACTGGCCGATGCTGCGCGAAGCCCTGCAGCGTATGGGCCGTGCCGACCTGATTGGCAATGGGCAACGACATCTGGTACCGAGCTGGCAGCCAGCAGGAACCGGCAAACGATCTGTTCAGGGCAATGCGAAGCCCGCTCCGGCCGGGAGAATGCGCCGGCCGGCCGCGACCCGGTCACGCAGGATCTGAACTGCAGGCCGTCGAGACCGGGAAATATCCGTATTTTGCAAAATTGCGGACGACGTACGGCCCCTGAGGCGTTAGGCTGGAATCATAAAGTGGCCGGAGAAGCCGCATGACGTCCATCGCAGAAATTGCGCCGGCACGCAGTGCCGACATACAAATCATTGCCGACATGTCCCGGCGCCTCGTCGAAGTCGGGCTGCCGTGGACCTGGACGCCCGAGCGGATAATGCGTCATTACAGGCATCCGGATTCGATGGTGATCACCGCCAGATCAGCCGGCTGCGGTACATCGGTGCTGGCAGGGTTTGCAATCATGCATTTCGGTGATGATATCGCCCACCTGAACCTGCTGGCCGTCGAGTCAGCGCATCAGCGACTTGGACTCGGGCGTCAGCTGCTCCGCTGGCTGGAGCATACGGCCGTCACGGCGGGCACATTCACCATCTGCCTGGAAGTCCGCGCGCGAAACCCGGTGGCACTGCTCTTTTATCGCCGGCTCGGATTCCTGGAAACAGGCCGGGTGCCCCGCTACTACAGCGGCCGGGAAGACGCCTTGAGACTAATGCGTGATCTGCGCCACCCGCCGGAACAAGACCCTGCCAGATGACCGTGACAGATCGCGATCAGCGGCCTTTGTTCCGCCAGCGCATCCCAAGCAGGCCAAGAGCGGATCCGAACAACCAGCCCGCAGCAGGAACTGGCACCGGGCTGACAACAATATCAATCGCACCGACATTGTTGGCCCACTCAGATCCGTCCATCGTGCCCAGGTAGAGACGCGTCGCGCCGGCCGGAATGACAAACTGCTGCGATATTGCGCCACTGGTCAAGCCGTCACCGATAAAAAACACCTGTCGCAGCATCGGCGCCAGCGACAGGAAGTCGAGTCCGATCACCTCAAAATCCAGACCGGCAGGAGCCGTGAGCAGACTGGGCTGGGAATCATCGAGAAACACACCCAGCAGACTGTTGATCGGCGCCCGGATGGCAGCAGTGCCATTCTCCGTACCAACCTCATGATCGATAAAAGCCTGCCCCTGGAATACACCCCCATCAAGCGGGTCGCAGCAGTTTCCCGGAATGTTGAACACTCCGCCGGTGCCACCGCTGAAAATGAGGGCGCCACTGTCGAGAGAAACCGTCGACACCAACACCGGAGAATTTGCAGGAGCCAGGTCAGCGGGCCACGCCGTACTTCCGTCTGGCATCCCGGCCAACCACGGATTCGCGGTACCGGGCACTGTCACGACTGTCGCGTATGCGTTAACAGCCAGCAAACTGAATGTGAGGACTACGCCGACAAATCTGAACACTATGCTTCGATCCTTTCCGCTGCTGTGCGGCCAGGAATCGTTCCTGTCCGCAGCGGTTGATCCGATTATCAACTACTGAGCACGGGAGTGCGAACGCGTTTACGTGATTAAGTAAAACCGGGCGCCGGGAATCACGCTACCGCGGGATCAGCTATCAGTCGCGATTTTGCTTTTGCCTTCGCTTCCGCGCACCAAGGCCAAGAATGCCGAGAGCGGAACCAAGCAACCAGCCCGCAGCAGGCACTGGCACCGTACTGATCTTGCTGTCGCTGACGAAGACATTGAATGCACCGCTGTTGTTCGCCCAGCCGAAGCCGTCCATGGTGCCCAGAAAAAGACGCGTGGCACCAACCGGAATAACGAACTCCTGCTGCGTACCACCACCTGTAAAACCGTCACCGACAAAGAATACCTGACGAAGCGTCGGTGCCAGCGACAGGAAATTCAGCCCGATCGTCCGGAAGTCCAGACCCGCAGGCGGCGTCAACAGATCAGGCTGCGTATCGTCGAGAAATACGCCCATCAATGCATTCATTGGCGCCCACACACCGGCGATACCATTTACCGCACCACCGTCGTGTTTCACGAAGGCATCGCCCTGAAAAGTACGGCCATCAGGACCAAAACAGGTTCCTGGGCAGAGGGGACCATTGTGCACGCCACCGCTGGCGTCGCTGAATACCACTGCACCACTGGCCATGGAAAGGCCAGATACCAGCGTCGGCGACTGTGCGGGCGCTGTGTCAGTCGTGTTTTCAAAGATGATGGCGCTGCCATCAGGCATCCCGGCCAGCCATGGATTGGCCATACCAGGTACATTGGTAGAACTGGCCTGCGCTGTCACCGCCAGCAGACACAAGGCAGATATGCTTAAGGACTTGTACACAGCGCTACTCCCCACAATTTTTTTTTATGCACGCCGGGCAAACCGGCACTGCTTGGATGGAGTCTATTATCCGTTGCGCGTTCCGGTGACACCAATCTAATTTCGTGATTATGTAAGGCATAAGCGGTACTGGATCACACTTGTGACTGACAGATGCAAGGTGCCCGATGCAGCGGGACAATGCGCGTTGAGGGACGATGCTGCTGTGACTGCCCTGTTCAGAATTATTCATGAAGACGCGGAACTGCTGGCGATCAACAAGCCAGCCGACCTGGTCTGTCATCCGAGCAAGAACGGCGAGCTATCGAGCCTGATTGGCCGGGTGCGCCTGCATCTGGCGCAAACGGATATCCGGCCACAGCTGGTGAACCGCCTCGACCGTGAAACGAGCGGCGTGATATTGATCGCCAAGTCTGATCAGGCCGCGCGCGAGCTGCGTCGACTATGGGAAATGCGGCGGGTCCGCAAGGAGTACCTCGCTCTCGTACACGGCCACTTGAGCGAGGACCGCGGCCTGATCGATGCCGCACTGGGCAAGGATCTGTGCAGCCGCGTTGCCATCAAGGATTGCGTACGCGCCGATGGGACTGCCGCTCAAACCAGCTTCGAAGTGCTACGCCGGTTCACGCGCACAGATATCCCCTTCACACTGCTCCGCGTGCAGCCGCGCACGGGCCGCAAGCACCAGATCCGCATCCACCTCGCCTGGCGCGGGCACCCGATCGTCGGCGACAAGATTTACGGCGGCGACGAAGACGCCTATCTGGCCCTGGTAGAAGGCCGGCTGACCGCTGCTCAGCGGGATCGGCTGATTCTGCCCAATCATGCGCTCCATGCCCGGGCGCTGTACTTCGACTGGCGCAACAGGGCGATCGAATTCAGCTGCGAACCGGAGCACTGGTTCACAGAGTTCGCAGCAGCCTAGAAGACGTATTCCAGGGAGACCGTCGTAAAGGTATCGGACTTTTCAAAGGGCCGCGGCGTCACCAGCGAGGTGTCGATCTCCACGTCCGAATTGTGCTTCCAAGTATAGCCGAGCACCATGCTGAGGTTGCCGATAACGCCGGCTTTCAGCTGGCTGACACTTTCCGTGTAGGTATTGTCTGAACCTGAAAGCACCGCCAGCTTCTGTACGAAAGCTGCGTTATTGCTGATCTGCCAGGTATAGAGGCCGCGCAGCAGCGCGATCGCCTCGTTCTGGTTGTCACCGCTGACCTGCTTCGCCTGTTTGGCACCGGCGCCCAGCTCGAGATCCAGTCGATGTGCCTCGCTGCGCAGGATGCGCCAGCCCACGCCGGCCGCTTCGTAAAGCTGGTGGTCATAGGCACTGAAGCGATCCTTGTACCAGTCAAGCGAACCGAATCCGTACCAGGCTGGTGCAAGATCGTACTGCGACTTGAACCCGCCCCAATAAGACTCGGCCGTTGTCTCCGCCGGCGAATCGCGATTTTCGGCACTGCTGGCGACAACGGCAGTAGCGCCGAGGATGTGGTGCCAGCGCTCCTTGTCATAGCGGCCTTCACCGCTGAAGTTGGCGGCCGAACTGTCGGAGTTGCCGCTGGTTTTCGCATAACCGCCCGCCAGCTTTGCCGACCAGGGGCCCTTGTCCGCCGCCTTGTCGACCGGGGCAATGACTTCCGAAACCATTTTCGTATCGATCTGGGCCTCTGCTGACAACATCGCCAGCCCGAGAGCTGCCGCCAGTACCACGCGGCCCGCACATCCCTGCTTCATTTCGTCTCCTTGCTTGTACGAATCCATCTTCTGCCGACACTCAGCCGTAGGCGACATCGGCCCGAATACCGCGCTAATGCTAGCGGATCAGCCCGTCGTCCCGCAGGCGATCGGCGATTCGCGGCGTAATCAACGCCAGTGCCATACCGCGCGATTCCAGATTCTTCGCTTTCGTGGTCATGCCATAGATCTTCTCGCCGTGATTGGTCTCATAGACATTCGTCGCCAGCTCGACGGCTCCGCTCACGGAAAAAACCGACGGTACCGTCTCGAAGTCGCCGTAGACCACCGGAATGCCATAGGTCCCGAAGGTACCGTAGTCAAAACCATAGGCCACAGGTTTGTAGTCGCCGCCACCCCGCGCATCTGCTGTGACCTCCTCTTTGGCGCCCGCTTTCAGGGCAACCAGACGGGTGGCAATCACCGCATCGGCGCCGGTTGATTTGACCACGGCCTCTACCGCTTCCCGACTGAGCCTGGCATCCGCCGCCATCACGTCACAGCTGGGGGTTGCCTTTACCGTCGCACTGCGCAGATTGTCGGCGAGTGCCTGTTCAAAGGCGCAACGCACATTGCGGTCCGGACTCAGGCCGACCACAAGCAGGTTACTGAAGGCCGGATCACCGGTGACGCTCGCACTCCAGGCGGCGTCCACCTTGATGGCAGAACAGGCGGCAAGACAGCCTGCGGCCAACAGGGCCACCGCGGAAGAAAGGACCCGGCTTCGCGATACCTGCTGATGAGAGTCGGCGATTCGGTGCACTGCTTGCTCCTCGGATCTCGAAGGTTATGGATAGGGCGCAGAATACGCGGGGTACGGGCCTATTGGCCACCGCCCGCCTTTCAGACGCCAAAGAGGCGGCGACGGCGAATCGCCTTCTCGGCCTCGACCACCGCGAGTACCAGCAGGGCCGCGATCACGCACACGCCGAGATCAGCCGCTGCCAGCGGTACGGTACCGAAC
>CAYJPG010000135.1:0-5732 GCA_964371995.1 uncultured Chromatiaceae bacterium
CCTTAATATCTACAGCCATCCAGATTCTCGAACACAGCAAGGAAATCACGGTGAGTCTAGCAGTTTCCCAACGTTGCCAGCGCGTCAAGCCGTCGCCAACCATGGCCGTCGCAGCAGCCGCTGCCGAGCTGCGCGCCAAAGGCCACGACGTCATCGACCTCGGCGCTGGCGAGCCGGATTTCGACACCCCGGAACATATCCGTGCGGCCGGTATTGCCGCAATCCAGAACGGCCAGACCCGTTACACGCCGGTCGAGGGCACCCCCGCGCTGAAGACCGCCGTCATCGACAAGTTCCGGCGGGAAAATAATCTCAGCTATGCGCCGGACCAGATCATCGTTTCCAGCGGCGCCAAGCAGACCTGTTACAACGTCTGCGGCGCGGTGCTTAATCCCGGTGATGAAGCCATCGTGCCGGCGCCCTACTGGGTCTCCTATCCGGACATGATCAAGCTGGCCGACGCCGAGCCCGTGATCGTTGCCGCCATGCTGGAAGACGGCTTCAAGATCAACCCGCGGTCCCTGGAAGCGGCAATTACGCCCCGTACCCGGCTGATTTTTCTCAACAGCCCTTCCAACCCGACCGGTGCCGCCTATACCCGCGCCGAGCTGAAGGCACTCGGCGCCGTGCTGGAGAAGCATCCGTCGATCGTGATCGCGGCTGACGACATGTATGAGCATATTTACTGGGCCGACGAACCCTTCGTCAGCTTCGCGGAAGCCTGCCCGAACCTCTACGACCGGACGGTGACGATCAACGGTGTGTCCAAGGCCTATGCGATGACCGGATGGCGCATCGGGTACGCAGGCGGACCCAAAACCATCATTGCCGCGATGAAGAAGATCCAGAGCCAGAGCACTTCCAATCCCTGCAGCATTTCCCAGGCCGCGAGCGTGGCTGCACTGAACGGCGACCAGTCCTGCGTACGGGAGATGACGAAGGCCTTTCGTGCCCGGCACGATTACCTGGTAGCGGCTCTGAACAAGATTCCCGGATTTCGGTGCCTGGCTTCGGCCGGCACCTTCTATGCCTTCCCGAATGTCAGCGAGGCGATCCGGGCCAAGGGACTGAAGGACGACCTGGCACTTGCCGAACTCTTGCTCAGCAAGGCGGAGGTCGCCGTGGTTCCCGGTTCTGCCTTCGGCGCGCCGGGCTATATCCGGCTCTCTTTTGCCTGCAGCCTGGACACGCTGAAGGAAACCATCCGCCGGCTGAAAACGGTGATAGGCTGAACGGCCGAGCAGATAAGCAGCTGAATCCTTGACTTGCTACAGCGCCTTCCGGGAAAATCCCGCGCGCTTCAGGGCTTTTATCGCTTCCCCGGTAGCTCAGTGGTAGAGCAACCGGCTGTTAACCGGTTGGTCGGCAGTTCGAATCTGTCCCGGGGAGCCAATTCTTCAGCGCAGCGTCTGCAGGTGTGCCCGCAACCGGTCCTGCAGCGCCGGGTCAGCCAGCGCGTAATCGATAGTTGCCTGTACATAGCCGAGCTTGCTGCCGCAATCGTAGCGCTGGCCGGCAAATGGCAGGGCATAAACCGCTTCGGTGCTCAGCAGGCCTGCAATACCGTCGGTCAGCTGTATTTCTCCGCCAGCCCCTCGCCCGGTTGACTCCAGGATGTCAAAGATCTTTGGCGCCAGCAAATAGCGACCCACCACGGCCAGCCGTGATGGCGCAACTTCCGGCGCGGGCTTCTCGACGATCTGCTGCAGGCGGTTATTGCCATCGACGGCGACAATGCCGTAGTCGCGCGTCCGGCTCGGCGGCACTTCCTGTACCGCAATCACGCTCGAACCATGAACCTCATAGTGAGCACGCAGCTGGGCCAGACAGCCCGTTTCGGCACGGATCAGATCATCAGGCAGGTGCACGTAAAAGGGCTCATCGCCAACCGCCGGCCTGGCACATAGCACAGCATGTCCGAGACCGAGCGGCTCACCCTGCCGTATGTAGACGCAGGAG
This sequence comes from uncultured Chromatiaceae bacterium, assembly GCA_964371995.1. Taxonomy (GTDB): domain Bacteria; phylum Pseudomonadota; class Gammaproteobacteria; order Steroidobacterales; genus SHZI01. The sequence goes on from CAYJPG010000135.1 coordinate 1,960, forward strand.
ACGCCTGCCGGGAGGATCGCCCTGACGACGTCGAGGAGATCCTGCTTTCCCGCCACGCTCAGCGCACGTTCAAGTTCCGGATCACGGTCAAAGTGATCTTCGATCGCACGCTTGCTGCTGCCGGTGACAAATACCAGGCGGGTTACGCCCGCCTCCAGCGCCTCCTCGACCGCGTACTGGACCAGCGGTTTGTCGACGATAGGCATCATCTCCTTCGGCATGGCCTTGGTCGCTGGCAAAAAGCGCGTACCCCGGCCGGCCACCGGAAAAACAGCCGTGCGGACTGGTCCCTTCATCTCGAACCCCGGACTTCTTGTTGTTGCAGACAGGCGGCCATCATAGCCAATACCACCGCCCGCGTCCGGGAACTGGTCCGCGCGGGCGGCACCTTCGGTCAGTGCCGCCCGCGGAACAGCCTATTGCTGATTGATGGTCTTGGCAGCCTGACCTGTGCGGATATTCTCGCGATTCAACTTAAGTACCTGTGGACCGATGCCAGAGACCTTCATCACATCATCTGGTGAGGCAAAGCGCCCATTCTTTTCCCGATACTCGACGATGGCGCGCGCACGACTCTCGCCCACACCGTTCAATTCACGTGCGATGGTTGCAGCATCAGCCGTATTGATATCGACCGGCCCTGCGCCAACCAGCGCGGGGAGCAGCCCCAGAAGGCCCAGACAGATGAACTTGCGCATAACTGACTCCTGAAATGATGTTGCCTGAAAGAAACCGCTGCCACGGTGGGCAGCAACGACATCCTAGGAGATCGATCGCGCCTTTCTCAGCACAGTTTCCGGCGACATGCACCAGAAATGACTTATACCGGCGAACCTTTGAATAAGAGCCGGTCAGCAGCCCGGACCGTGTCCCACGCGCGGCAACCGGGGCACTGCCACTGCAGGGATGAACTGTAGTACCCGCAGTCTGCACACTGATAACTCGTACCGGGCCGCGCCAGCTGATGCAGCGCCTTGCGCACCCGTCCGATCGCCTCGCGTCGGGCTTCCGGCGCAGCCGACACAGGCACGCCCGCACCAGCCAGGTCGCGCAATATCGGCTGCTGTTCGATGAAACGGCCGAGACAGTCGATCGCAGCCGGATGAACGATCTGCGGATCACGAATAACTGCAAGGGCAATGCCACGCAGCCCCTCGGCTGTATCCGTGACCTCGTTCAGAAGCAGCTCAAGTCCGGACTCCGGTATGGCACGCAAAAGACGCGGCAGCACATCGCCGAGCATCGCCGGAACAGCCCTGGCGATTTCCGCATAGGCTGCGGCTGCAGCCGCAGACTGTCCATGGTCCGCAGCGAGATCGCCGCGAATCAGCGTGCAGCGCAGTTTTCCCGGCTCAACCGACTCGGCCTGTTCCAGCAGCCGATACGCCTCGTGCCACTCGCTTTTGATGCGAGCATGTTCGGCCAGCTCGCAGTAGTAATGGGCCAGCTGAGCCGGCGGCACGCTGCCTGACTCAATCCGCAACAACTCGCCACAGAGATCAACGGCGCGATCCCACTCGGCCGTGACCTCACAGATCCGCAGCAAGCGTCTCAGGGCCGCGATGCGATACTCGCCTGCCTCTTTGAGCTGCAGGTACAGGTCTTCAGCACGATCAAACAAGCCGGCACTGAAGTAGTCTTCAGCCAGCGCGAAACGCGCCTTGTCACGCTGTGCGCGACTGATCCCCTGACGATCGAGCAGGTTCTGGTGCATGCGGATGGCGCGGTCGACTTCGCCACGCCGGCGGAACAGACCACCGATGGCAATCTGGGTATCCAGGCCTTCCTCGTTGATATCCCCGCTGTTGGTAAAGACCTCAACCGCCTGGTCCGGTTCCTCATCCAGCAAATGACGGAAACCCTTGACGAAGTTGGCGCGCGCAGACTCACGCGGATCATCCTCATCGTCATCAGAATCACCGTAGCGGGCAAAGACGTATCCGAGCGCCGCAGCCAGAAACAACAGCCCGGCAAACAGGAATGTGGATTCAGTCGGCATCCTTGACCGGCAGGCTGCGCAATGCCTGAACTTCCTGTTCCGCAAGGCGCAGCGATCGCTGCAGAGCGCGCCGCTGACTCAGCAAACGCAGCACTCCAACTCCCGCACAGAAAAGGCCGAAGACCCAGCCGACCGCGAGGGTCGCCATCAGGGCAACGGATTTTTCGACTTCAATGGCCCGAAAGGCAAAATCCAGGCTGATGCGCCCCGGATTCAGGGCGCCGAATACGGCGGCCAGCCCGATAAATACGAGCAGCAGACCCGAGTAAATCAAACTGCGGAGCATCGACGGCCTCCAGCAAATCGAAACAGCCGCCCGTCACCACTCACAGGCCATGCTGACGGCAAATCGCGGTCGTCAGGCCCGGATCTCAAACGACATCAGTCCTTGATGGGCAGGTGCCGGTTCTCATTGACCCGGTCGCGCAGATCCTTGCCTGGCTTGAAGTGCGGTACGTGCTTGCCGGCCAGCGCAACAGCTTCGCCCGTCTTGGGGTTACGCCCCATGCGCGGTGGACGGAAATGCAGCGACAGGCTGCCGAAGCCCCTGATCTCGATTCGCTGGCCACCGGCCAGCGAATCGCTCATCAGGTCGAGCAGATGCTTGACCGCCAACTCAACATCCTTCGCAGGCAGATGCTTCTGCTTTCTGGCCAGAACTTCGATCAACTCTGACTTGGTCATCTCTGCGTCCCCTTACGCATTACCGGCTCGCCCCTCGTCCAGCACGACCGGATCAGGAATCGCCAGAGTTGGAAATCTGCTCTTTCAGCAACTCGCCCAGCGTGGTCCCGGTGCTGCCACCGCCCTCGGACCGGTAGCTGTCCATCGCCTGCTGCTCTTCGTGAGCATCCTTCGCCTTGATGGACAGGGACACGATACGATTCTTGCGGTCCAGACCAGTAAACTTGGCCTCGACTTCATCGCCGACCTTGAGAACCGTGCGCGCATCCTCGACGCGATCCCGCGACAGCTCGCTGGCACGCAACTGGCCTTTGATCCCGCCTTCGAGATCTACCACTGCACCGCGAGCGTCCACCTCGGAAATGACACCCTTCATGATGGTGCCCTTGGGGAAATCTGCCAGGAACCTGGAGAAGGGATCCGTATCCAGCTGCTTGATACCCAGCGAGATACGCTCGCGCTCGGGGTCAATCGCCAGCACCACGGTGTCGACGTCCTCGCCCTTCTTGTAATTGCGCACGGCCTCCTCGCCCGCGATATCCCAGGAGATATCGGAGAGATGAACAAGGCCATCTATACCGCCCGGCAGGCCGATAAAGATGCCAAAGTCGGTGATCGACTTGATCTTGCCCGACACCTTGTCGCCCTTGTTGAAGCCAACCGCGAAGTCCGACCACGGGTTGACCTTGCACTGCTTGATACCGAGGGAAATACGCCGGCGCTCCTCGTCGATATCCAGCACCATCACTTCGACTTCATCGCCGATCTGCACAACCTTGGCCGGGCTGACGTTCTTGTTGGTCCAGTCCATCTCGGAGACGTGCACCAGACCCTCAACGCCTTCCTCGATTTCGACGAAGCAGCCGTAGTCAGCGATATTGGTGACCTTGCCGAACAGGCGGGTATTGGGTGGATAACGCCGTGAGATTGCCTTCCACGGATCAGAACCCAGTTGCTTCATGCCGAGCGAAACGCGGTTCTTTTCGCGGTCGAAGCGCAGAATCTTGACTTCGATCTCGTCGCCTACCGTGACCACTTCGGAAGGATGCTTGACGCGCTTCCAGGCCATATCGGTGATGTGCAGCAGACC
>CAYJPG010000136.1:0-5732 GCA_964371995.1 uncultured Chromatiaceae bacterium
GCCCAGTGCAGCCCCAGGAGCTCGCCCCCGTAGCTGGCTGCGGCGGATCGTGAGCTTCAGCCCTATGGGGTCGGCGCCGCTTTGTACAGATCCCTGACCGCACGCGCGTCGAACACACCCAGTGGCTCAGTCTCGCGGACGGCTTCTCGAAGCTGCGTCCCAGTGTCACCGTCGCTGTCCCGATCGTGCTCGATGCCTGCGTCCGACCGAGCCGTAATTCCCTGCTGTTTTGGAACGCCGTTTTCCCGCGCCGTTTTTTTTAACTTGCTTCCGCGTTTCATTTGCACCTCCGTTCTCGGTCGAGGAACAGCCACGGCTGCGATATCGAGGCCGCATGTAGCTCCACCGCCGACCGACCTTTCCTGACGGTCCTTACCTCGCGTAGCCACCACCAACGTGCGGCCTCGCGACCCAGGGGGCTCGGGCCGGCGTTCTGGTGTCTGTTGCCACGGATCGCTGGCTTTCGCCATCTATCGAGACCCGCTTGGTTTCCGGTTGCGAAATGTCCGGCAAATGTGTCGGCCGAGATTCGCCGGTTTGCCAAAACTGGTGATTTGCACTGCTTTCTCTGCTCCAGCCGAAAACTGCTGATTTGCGTGCCTTTCCCTGCCTCGGATCCGCTGAGTTGATCTCGTTTCTTTACCTGCCAAGAAGCCGGCAGGAAGAAACATGTCGTTCAAAGCCGGAGAGGGTCTCCAGCGATGGGAGATTGCGGTGACGAAGAAACTGGTGGGTGAATTCAGAAGGCGATGGCAAAGCCTCGCACACGAGGACTTCGACGACTTGATGCAGGACTGCCTGGCGCACTGGATCGTGGTGCGCCGCAAGCTTGCGCCCGATCCGGATGAACCGCCGGTGGCCTACATGGTTCAGGTCATCCGCAACAAGCTTATGGATCTGGTCCGAGAGCAGGCAACGGAAAAGCGCGCCGGTGAACAGGATGCGCTTTCACTCGACGCGGCGCTCGACGGGTCCGAAGGTGACATGACGCTCGCCGATCTGCTGCCTGACAGAGAGTCCGCTCAGCTGGACGACCCGGGTGCCGTCAATCACCACCATGCCCACATCGACATCGCCCGCGCCTTAGTGCGACTGACACCTGTTCAGCGACGCCTGTGCCAGATGTTGGGTGAGGAGGGGTTATCCATCAAAGAGGCTGCCGAACGGCTCCGAATTCCACGCGGCACTTTGTACGCGGAGATCAAGCGCATTCGCAAGGTCTTCGCAGATCAAGGACTTGGCGATTATCTGCAGGAATAGCCGACACTTTTCCGCGCGATTACGTATTCCTGATTACAGACCTGAATAGGTACGGAATCGATGATCAAGTTCACCATCACGAGTACGAAGGGCGGCGTCGGCAAGACGACCCTCACGGCCAACCTGGGGGCGCTGTTGGCCGACATGGGCCTGCGGGTCTTGCTGATCGACGCGGACGTTCAGCCATCGCTGTCGAAGTACTTCCCGCTCGCAAGATTACAGCCCTGGGCGGGACTCACCGAGGTGATTCTGCGCGGCGAGGTCACGGCCGCATGCATCACGGCGACCGTTTTTCCGAACCTCGACATCGTCGTCTCTGACGACCCGGAGGGCCATCTGCCCAACTGGCTACTCAACCGCATCGATCGTGGCTTCCGCCTGCGCTTCGCACTGCAGGCCGCCGTAGTGGCGGACGCCTATGACTGTGTGTTGATCGACACGCAGGGCGCCATCGGCCCCTTGCAGGATGCAGCGGTCATGGCTGCCGACATTCTCGTCTCGCCGATCACGCCCGAGATTCTCTCGGCGCGGGAGTTCAAGGACGGCACGATGGAGCTACTGGATCGCCTTGAGCCGGGAAGTGCGCTCGGCGCCACGCTCGGCCCCGTGAAGGCGGTGATCTACCGGCAGGACCGCACAGCCGATGCCCGCCTCATTGCCACCGGCATCCGTGAGGACTTCATTCGCCTGAAAGGCCGGGTGTCGGTGCTCGACACTGTGGTGCCGCATGCCAAGGCCTACAAGGAAGCCGCCACCCTGCGCATTCCGGTGCACCGGCACGAACGCAGGCGTGATGGCGTCATGCCGAGCGCATCCGCAGTGATGCACCAGCTTGCCTGGGAGTTAATTCCGAGCCTGCAGGGCGTTTACGTCGATGGCTTCCAGACTGGGGAGCGATCGGTATGAACGGCAAGGTGTCGGTGGATGAGCGTCGGCGACTGGTGGCCGAGTCATTGCAGGTGGGTAACCCAGGCAATAACGCGCGTGATCTGCCCGGTCAGCGCGACCCACGTTCAGAATCCCAGATCGAAATCTCGGTCGAGGAGATCCGTAGCTACGAGAACAATCCGCGGCGGGCGACGAACGCAAAGTTTGATGACATCAAGGAGTCTATTCGCACCAGCGGCTTGAGAAGCCCGCTGACCGTGACCCGCCGACCGGGTGAGTCGCACTTCATCGTCGAGGCCGGTGGTAACACGCGGCTGCTGGCGTTGCACCAACTGTGGATGGAAACGCGCGATTCACGATTCAACAAGCTGGTGGTCCTGTTTCGGCCGTGGCAATCCGAGAGCCACGTTCTCACCGCGCACCTGATCGAGAACGAACAACGCGGCGAGATGACCTTCTGGGACAAGGCTTGTGGTGTCGTCGCGCTCAAGTCGCGTCTTGAAGCCGAGCAGGGGCGGGCGCTGACGTTGCGGCCGCTGGAGGATGCGCTGCACGCGATCGGCTTGTCGGTGAACACGGCGACGCTCGGTCACCATCTTTTTGCCACCGAGCGGCTGCGAACCCTCGGTGAGGCGGTGACCGATCTCTCTGGCCTCGACGTCAAGACTCTCCAGCCACGACTGAATGCGCTGAAACGCTATGCGCAGAGGCGAACCTCCCTCACGGAGGATGAGATCTACTCGCAGGTCTTTGAGCTCGTCTTCCGCCAGATCGCGGAGCAGTATCCGCACACGGGTGCCTTCAGTGTTGCTGCGACCAGCGAGGCCTGTGAAGTCGCCCTGGCGCGGCACCTCGCCGAACCCGTTGACCTGCTTCGTCAGGTCTTGCGCGCGGGGTCAGGCCGCAATGCGCAGGCAGCTCCGTCGCCACTCGCGAGCAGCATTGTTGACGCTGATACGTCGGCCATGGGTCGCATCGTTACCGGTGAAGAGACAGCTGAGGTTGCCGCTACCGAGGCAGGCGATCTGCTGACCTGCGCACGGCGCTTCGCGGACGCCGTCGGCATTGGAAGTGTCGTCCATCCTGAGCCGCAGTCCGCTGCCGGCTTGCGGCTCTCGACGCTTCCCGCGGACGTTGCTGTGCCTGCCGAGCAGCAGCGCGCCTGGTGGCTGCTTGCGAAACTCCTCGGTCAGATCGAGACGGATGCAGCGCCGCCGGCATCACTGGCCCCGGAATTCCTGCATTGGCTCATCGATCCAGCGGATGCGTCGGCAACGGCGTTCTGGGAGTTGCTGGCCTGCGCCAGGCGATTGGGCGGCCTGCACGGCGAGTTGCGCGCGGTGCGTAGCTCGGTGTCGTCTGCGGAGGAAGCGTGATGCTCTCGCTGCAAGACACGCAGGTGCGGCTTTTCCTGCTCAACCACGTCACCGTGCGCCTGGTCGAAGCACCGCTCGATGAGCTTCACGCTGCCGGCATCGAGAACGAGCAACTGGCCCATCTTCGGCAGCTGTCGGCGGTCGACCTTAGCCGACTCGCCGCGATGCGCAGCCTGACCATAGGCGTCGTTTTCGATGGTGCGGCGCTCAAGGCCGGACTGCGTGCAGTCGCGCTCGTCAACGAGGCCAAGGCGCTGGAGACCTATTTCATCCGCCATGGTGCGTCCACGCACCTGATGAGCGCGCTTTTCAAGGTTCGCCGCAAGCTGACCCTCAAGCGGCGCCGCGACTTCGATGCACGTCGTCCCGCTGGTCGTATTCGACTGCCGGACTACGCGATGCGCGAGCGGATTTATCAGGCGTGGTGGGCCATCGTCGATCCGACCCTGCGCGTTCGTTACTACCGACTGCACCAGGACTTCCAGCACATCCCAATCGCTGTGCTGGAAGCCGTTATCCACGAGTTCGAGGCCAACCCATGAACACGCGTATGGGGAGCATCGACCTCACCTCTGAGTTGTTGCTCGAAGTCTTCGACAGTCCGGTGAGCTTTCATCGTTGCCTGGTACCCATCACCGGCGGCGTCATATCGGCATTGATGCTGTCCCAGGCGATCTGGACGACCCAGTCGCTCGAACCCTCGGCCGATGGTTGGTTCATCCGCTCCCAGGAGCAGTGGAGTCAGGAGACGGGACTGTCGCGCTGGGAGCAGGAGAGTGCGCGGCGCGCCTTGCGGCGCTCAGGGCTGCTTGAAGAACGCCGAGGCGGCCTACCGGCCAGGCTCTGGTTCCGCGTCTGCCCAGACGCAGTCTGGTGCGCTTTACAGGCCAATGCCCAAGCGGCGAACCAGTATGACGACGCGGGGGTACCGCCGTGACTGAGGACACGCGCGGTCCGGATGATGAGCTACAGCGCCGATCGACGAGTGCTGAGCCGGCGCCGCTGTCGGCCATCTGGCCGCTACTCGGCCGGCACATCGCGTTTCATCGGCGGCTTGTCGATCTCACATCCAGCGTCAAGGCGGCGTTGTTGTTGTCGCAGTCGATTTATTGGACACGCCACGGTCGGGACATTGCCAAGACGGGCGGGTGGTTTCACAAGACCACCGAGCAGTGGGCGATGGAGACCGGCCTGTCGGGGAAAGAGCAGGCCACCGCGCGCGAGCTGCTGCGCAACCTGGCGCTTATCGAGGACCGGCGCATGGGCACGCCTGCCCGACTGCACTTCCGGCTGAGCGTGGAGGAGTTGGGCGCGCGGCTCGGCGAGCGGATCGCCGGCCAGCTACAGGTAGCCGACTGGAGTGACCGTATGGTGCTCGCCGAACTGCTCGGTCCCTCGGTGGCTTTCCACCGCTCGCTCGCCGGTATCGCCGGCGGCGTGCACGCCGGCCTGATGCTGTCGCGCGCGCTGCACCTGACGCGGCTGCAGTCGAGGCGCCGAATGGACCATTGGGTCGCCAGCCCGGCAGCACGCTGGTTCGAGGAGCTCGGCCTCACGCGGCGTGAACAGGAAACCGCGCGGCGCGATCTCGTGCACGTGGGACTCTGGGAAGAGCGTCTGCGTGGCATTCCGCCAATTCTGGCGACGCGTATCCGGCTCGACTGCCTGCTGACACTGCTGATCGACGACGTATCGATGGGGAGGAAATTCGACCGGCGTCGGATTGATCCAGAGCATAGCGTTGCCGCAATCAAAGTATCCCCGAACGGCGAAACAAGAATGTGGCATCTCCACAGTCAAGTTCTGCCGAAACCGCCAATTCAGTTTCGCCCTATCCGCGTACACAGTTCTGCCGATAGCGCCATTCTTCTTATGAGTAACAGTACAGGTGTATCAGTACAACCACAGAACAGCGGCCCGGCTGCGAGTCCGCCCGTCGCGATGGGTGGTGGTGAATTGATCTTTCCCGAGCAGATGTTGCCGGACGAGCGTCAGGCGGCACGGCTGCTGCTGCGCCACTGCGGTGATCAAGCCCAGTCCCTGCTCGATGAACTCGCCGGTCGACTGCAGATGCGCGGCGTACGCAGCAGCCCGGTCGCCTACCTGCGCGGGCTGATTGCCCGTGCTGCCGCTGGCACCTTCATGCCGGAGCTTGCGCCCCGCGTGGCGGCGAAGCGCATGCAGAGCCAGAAGGAGGCTGTCCTGCGT
>CAYJPG010000137.1:0-5614 GCA_964371995.1 uncultured Chromatiaceae bacterium
CACTGCTGATCGGCGGCGCTTCGCGCCGGTTGGCCAGCAGTTCTTCCAGGCGCCCGTAGCCGTGCGGGATCAGTTGTTTGGCTGGCAACCTGTGCAATTCTTCACGCCGGCGGATCTCCCGCATCTGGTGCGGACCGGCGCAGAGGATGGTGTCGTAACTGTCAAAGGAGTTCGCGTAATCAGCCATGTGCGTGCTGATCAGGGAATGGAACATGTAGACCACATGTACCGGATGCAGCGAACGCTTGAGATCCAGGTTACCGAAATCGAGAATCTGCGTGACCAGCACATCGGCATCCAGGAACTGGCAGAACCAGATACGCCAGAGCCCTGTGCCGATGCAGAAGGGGCGGATCAGTGGCGACGCCTGATGCAGGCCCGGATCAGCCGGATCCGACGACACATAGATCAGGGATTCACCGAGGCAATCTGTCAGGTGGCGGATGACCGGCTCGAAGTGATGCCAGTCCTGCCCGCTCTCGGCAAGAAAGACGATACGGCGCTCGTCGCGCGGTACGCGACGGAAAGCACGATAACCGCTCCAGTCCCGGAAGAACGTCAAGGCCATGCGCCGCGGGCGGGTCCGGCAGCTGTTCAGCTGCGACGGGAACCCTGCTCTCCGGAGGCGGGCGGCTGCGGCGTCCCCCCATCAGCACGCCCGGCCTGCTTCTTTTCCTTTCCGCCACGGAACAGCGACTTGAGCTTGTACCACCAGGTCTTGATCGCCAGGACCGCCGTGGCAAACAAACCGACGATAGCCGACAGGATCATGCTGCCCGTACTCGGATCCAGATAGGCCTGCGCGTGCGGCGCAAAGCCCAGCAGACTGAGCAGCGCGACCATCATGATGGCGGCATCAGGTTTCCGTTTCATGGCCTTGTAATGTCCTGGGTCGGGGGCGAAAACTGCTGGCTGTATACAATCATTGTGCAGGCACTGCAACGCTGGCGGCGGAACGACGCATCGCCTCCACATATACAGTGTCCCGCACACGCGCCAGATGCGAAGGATCGTCGATTTCGCCCCAGACCAGGTCGGAAATTACCGGACAGGCGATGGCTCGCTCACGCGCGGCTGCAACCAGGCAGTCGGTTTCGTAGTCGAAGCGCAGCGTCGTTGCAAAGGCGCGGCCGGCAATCTCGCACATCAGCCGGAACAGTTCTGCAGAAATCTTCGAGATGCCGACCAGTTCGCCAGCAGGGGGGCTGCCCAGGGCCGCGGGTTGCTTGGACATATTGAGCAAACGGCCATCCCGCACCTCGACATAGACCTCGTCCCCAGCGTCCGTCGGACCGGACAGCAGCACCGCGTCAGCCGCCGGCTCATCGAGCAGGCAGCGCAGCGCACGCGGCTCATAAACCAGATCGGATTCGAGCAGCAGAAATGATCCCTGCACCATATCCCGCGCACACCAGAGCGAATACATGCTGCCGGAATCGGCATAGTGATCGTTGTGTACTACGCGCACCAGACCGGCACGGCCCCTGGCAAAATCATTGTAATGCCCTGCACAGTGACCGGTCACGATGATCACATCCCCGATACCTGCAGCGACCAAACGATCGATGGACTCCTCAATGATCGGTTTCTCACCAAGCCGCAAAAACCCTTTCGGATAGTCCTGCACGTGGCCGGCGAGCCGCGTACCGCGCCCGGCAGCCAGGATCACCGCCGTATCGATCACCGTGGCACTCATGGACGGGCGCCCAGATTTCCGGTCAGCGCCGTACACAGGCGGATCAGGTCTTCTTCATGGATATCGCCCATATGCGCAATGCGGAAGATTTGCCGGCCCAGATCACCCTGTCCGGCGTAGATGATGAAGCCCTCGGCTTTCAGTGCCGCGTGCAACTCCGCATAACTGCGATGCGCCGGCAACCGGTATGACCAGAGCACACTGGAGTACTCGTCCGGGGGCAGCAAGGTCGCAATACCGCAGACCGACAACGCGGCGTGGATACGCTGCGCGCGGGCCAGATAGAGCTGGCGGCGCGCCTCGGCGCCACCCTCCTCGGCATGCTCGAGCAGCGCCTCATGCAGCGCGAACGCAATCTGTACGGGCAGCGTAAATGGCGAGTAGCCGTCGCGGTGCTGGGCCGCGTAGTAGGCGCGCAGATCCAGGTAGATGCTGCCGGCCTTCAGGGCCGGGCTGGCCCAAAGGTCATTGCGAGCCAGCACAAAAGACAGGCCGGGGGCACCGTGCAGACACTTGTTTGCAGTACCTGCCAGCGCACCGAGATTCCAGGCAGCCGCATCGATCTGCTCAGCGCCGAAACTGCTTACTGCGTCGAGCAGCATCGTCAGGCCACGCGCCTTACAAAGCCGTCCGACGGCAGCAATATCGTTGAGTCGCCCGGTCGTGGTCTCGTGATGCACGATGGCCAGGTGGGTAATGGCCGGGTCGCTCTGCAGGCAGCTCTCTATCACCGCCAGGTCGATGCCTGCCGTCCAGTCGTGTTCTGCCAGCCGGTGCGGTTTGCCATGCGCTGCCAGCATGCGCTGCATGCGCTCACCATACACGCCATTGGCGACCACCAGCGTCGCACCATGGTCGGGAGCAAAACTCGCCAGCATCGCTTCCACGGCGCTGGTTCCCGAACCGGCCAGCGTAACGGCACAGTAGTCCTGCACGAGGCTGCCATGTACCTGCCCCAATCGTAAATTGATATCGCGAGTCAGCGCGGCGAATTCCGGTTCCCGATGGCACCAGTCACCGGCAACCAGCGCATTGCGAACTCGTGCGGTGAGTGTTACCGGGCCCGGATTGAGCAGGATCAGTCGCTGGTTTTCCGTTGGTCGCTGCTGCATGAATCAGTCCCTGAGATGCTGCCGTAAACGCGTTGCGACTTCGGCAGGCGTGATTACCGGACGCGGCAGCTTTGCCGGCACACCGGGCAGCACCGGCACATGAATGAACAGCGGCCCGGACGAACGCGCTGCGAGCAGCGCGGAGAGTTCCGCCGGCTCGCTGGCGGTCGCGATCTTCGGATAGCCGCAGGCCGCTGCGATTGCGCAGAAGTCCACGTGCGGCGACACCGTGCTCTGCCCACCGGTGGACTCGTGTTGCCCATTGTCGATGACGATGTGCACGAGGTTATCCGGCCGCTCGTAAGCCACCGTGCTCAACGCACCAAGCCGCATCAGCGCAGCACCGTCACCGTCGATGGCGATTACCCGTCGGCGCGGCTGCGCGAGTGCGATACCGAGCGCCAGGCTGACCGCACAGCCCATTGAACCCACCATGTAGAGCTGATTGGCCCGATCACCGAGCGCATAGAGTTCGCGGCCCATATAACCGGTAGTCGCTACCAGCACATCGCGCCCGGAGTCAGCGGCACGGATCGCTGCAAGCATCGCCTGACGCCGGGCAACGGCCGGCCGGCGCGGAACAGATGCAGGCTTGAGCGGCACAGGTGCCCTGAGTTCTCCGCTTAACGCGCTGTCTGCGACACTGCCCTTGCGCATGACCAGCGCATAGGGCCTCTGCTCGGCCTGCATGCGCGCGACTGCGACATCGAGCGTCGGCGCAATCGCTGCGTCGCTGGCCGGAAACAGCGTCCATGGAATGTCCATCAGCTCCAGCATGCGCGGCGTGATCTGTCCCATCAGTTCGTGCTGGGGCTCATCGGCATGACCGCCCGGCTCGCCGCGCCAGGTGACGATCAGCAGTATCGGAATGCGGAACGTCCAGGTCAGCGAAGTCAGCGGATTGACCGCATTGCCGAGCCCGGAGTTCTGGAACATCGCCACACCGCCGCAGCCGCCGAGTTCTGCACCAGCAGCGATCGCCACCGCATCGCCCTCGTTTGCAGCAGCGACGTAGCGCAGCCGGTCCGAACCGATCGTGTAGTTGATGAATGGCGTCAGATAAGAACAGGGCACACCGCTGTAGACACTGAAACCGCGCTTCGCAGCGGCCGTAACAAAACTGCCGGCCTCAATCATGCAAAGCTGCCCGCGGCAACCACGTCTTCCAGGCTGTCGATATCCAGCCAGTGCCCGGTGGTGTAGATCACGCGGATCCGCTCGCCACCGCGTACCAGCTCGGTGAGCAGTTCATGCAACTTGGCCTTGCGGTTCTTTGGCTCCGCCGCCAGCGCGGCCACCGTGCTTCGAAATCGTGGCAGCGCAGCCGCAGAGATCTTCATAAAACCCATCCACTCGCCGTGGATCCCGTTCTCGGGCAAGTCCTCTGCCGCACGCTTCAGGAATGTCTGCTGATAAAAGGCGCGTCGCGAATGCGGCTGGGTACAACTGACGTAATCGGCGGCCCTGCCACGGTTCACCGACTCGTGCCATTCGGTATCCACCACGATCGCGAAATCGTCATCGGTCTCGGCCAGCGCATCGAGTATGTATCGCTTGAAAATCACATCGCCATAGGAAACGTACAGGTCCATCGAGTCATCGGGATCGCCGGCCAGACCGCAGGCGAGCGAAACCAGCTCGCTGGTGTCCGCATAATCGGCATTGTCGGCATAGTTGATCGCCGGCAGGTCGACAGCTTCCGGCAGATAGCCGCGCACCACGTTGATGCGTTTGATACCCGCCGCGTTGTAGGCCGACACGATATGTGAGAGCAGCGGACGGCCACGAATCTTGACCATGGTCTTTGGCCGGTGCTCGGTAAGTTCGCCGAGCGCCGAGCCGCGCGATGCGGCGAGGATCAGCGCACGCGAGCGTGCCTGGCGCTTCGGCAGATAACGCTCCTCGGCTTCCTGCAGCTCTGAAGCGCCCTGCAGCCGGAACAGCTCCTTGACCGGCGCAATACGGTCCTCGACCGAGCGCAGGTTCTGTTCCCGATGAATGGTTCGCGCGGTCTCCTGCATGGCAACGACCGCCGCGCGCAGCAACTGGTTCGCCCAGATCGCGATCGAAAAGCCGGCTTCGCGGAACACGTCTGTGGGCGTGGCGTGATACTTGGTCGGTACGATGACGACCGGCGAACGGCCCGCCCATTCCTTCTGGAAAGCGAGCACTTCCGTCGCGCTGCTCAGGGCGCTGTGAATCAGGATGCCGTCCGAACCGGCCGCATGATAGGCCTCGGCACGGCGCATCGCCTCATCGAGTCCCCAGCCGGCAATGAATGCCTCGACCCGGGTGATGATCGCGAACTCGTCGTCAGTCTGCGCATCCTTGCCGGCCTTGATACGACTGCAGAACTCATCGACATCAGCCAGCTGCTGCTTGTCACCGTCGATAAAGCTGTTGGTCTTGGGGTAAAGCTTGTCCTCGATGCAGACCGCCGCGATACCGCGCTGTTCCAGCTTGCGCACCAGGCGGCGCACGTTATTGAAGTTGCCGTAGCCGGTATCGCCATCGAGCAGGATAGGGATACTGGTCGCATCCACCATAAACTCGAGCATCTCGAGGACCTGCGTCCAGCTCGCCTCGTTTGAATCTCGAACTCCGAACTGTGCCGACATGCACAGGCCACCCGCCCAGATGCCGCGAAAACCGGCCTCCTCGCCGATCCTGGCACTGATACCGTTGTGGGCCTCGATGAGGAATTCAAGCTCCGGGCTGGCCAGCAGTTGCCGGAACCGGGTGGTTTTTTTCAGTTGCATTCCCGGTCGCGGTGCGTCCTGCCCGCCTCCAGCGCAATGTACAGCCC
>CAYJPG010000138.1:0-5435 GCA_964371995.1 uncultured Chromatiaceae bacterium
AGGGTATTCCGCATCTGCTGGCGCCGGTCGTGACTGACATGAAAGAGGCGGCCAATGCCTTGCGCTGGTGTGTGGCAGAGATGGAGCGCCGTTATCGGCTTATGGCGGCGCTCGGCGTGCGCAACCTGTCCGGTTTCAACCGCAAGGTGACGCAGGCTGCCGACAAGGGCGAGCCGATTCCCGATCCGCTGGTCGGTACCGAATTTGCACCAAAGCCAATGCTGGATGGATCTGTACCGGTTCTGACCACGCTGCCGCAGATCGTGGTCGTGATCGACGAGTTGGCCGACATGATGATGGTCGTCGGCAAGAAGGTCGAGGAGTTGATCACGCGGCTGGCGCAAAAAGCGCGTGCTTCAGGTATGCACATGATCATCGCTACGCAGCGGCCTTCGGTAGATGTGATCACCGGGCTCATCAAGGCAAATATTCCCACGCGCATTGCGTTTCAGGTTTCGGCAAAGGTCGATTCGCGCACGATTCTCGACCAGAGTGGCGCGGAGTGCCTGCTGGGTCATGGTGACATGCTGTTTCTCCCGCCCGGCACCGGTATGCCGCTGCGGGTGCACGGCGCCTTCGTCTCGGACCAGGAGGTGCACCGGGTGGTTTCTGCGCTCAAGGGTGCTGGTGCCCCGGTTTATGTCGACGAAATCACTGAAGGTCCGGCGATGGCGATCCCGGGCATCTCCGGTGAGGCAGGTACCACCATGGAAGCCGACGGTGAAGCGGATGCGCTGTACGACCAGGCGGTGCGGATCGTTGCCGAGACCCGGCGCGCATCGGTGTCCGGCATACAACGACGTCTCAAGATCGGCTACAACCGGGCCGCGCGGCTTGTCGAGAGCATGGAGGCAGCTGGCCTCGTCGGTCCGTTGCAGTCGAACGGGTTTCGGGAAGTGCTGGCGCCGCCGCCCGCTGATGACGATTGACGGACTTTCTGGCGCATGATCCGGGCCATTTTCCTGCTGTGCTGTGCGCTCATCTGTGCGCCGGGCAGCGCTGCGGCTGCGGTCGGCGTGGAAGATCCCGGCCTGCAGCGGCTGCGCAATTTCCTGACCGGGGTCACAACCCTGCGCGCTGATTTCCGGCAGCGCGTCGTCGATTCGCGCCAGCAGATCGTTGAGGATTCCAGCGGCCGGGTGCTCATGCAGCGCCCCGGACGCTTCCGCTGGGATTATCAGCAGCCCTATGCGCGCGTGATCGTCGCTGACGGTACCAGGCTCTGGCTTTATGAAGCCGACCTGGAGCAGGTAGTCATCCGGCAGCTGCAAACCGGGATTGGCGATACACCGGCGGCACTGCTGACCGGGAAACAGAATGTGCTGGAGCGTTTCGATGTCAGCAAGTCGTGGCAGGCCGACGGATTGCAGTGGATCTCACTGGTGCCGAAAGCTGCCGATGGAGATTTTTCCGCCGTGCGGCTCGGTTTTGACGGGCCCAGGCTCGTGAACCTGGAAATCGACGACCGGCTCGGTCAGCAGACGCAGCTGGAATTTTCCCGCATCGAGATCAATCCGCGACTGGACGACAAGAGCTTCAGTTTCGACATCCCGCCTGGTGCGGATGTCATCGACGACAGCGCGCTGTGACTTCCGTACTGCTGCCCCTGCGCTATGCGCACGTCTGGACAACTCTCGGTGGCATGTTGGTCACTATCATCCTGATTCTGGCCCTGATGCCCAATCCCCCCCCGTTGCCGCTTGCTTACAATGACAAGATCACACATGCGCTGGCCTTCATGACGCTGATGGTCTGGTTCTCCGGTGTTATCGAGATGCGCCGTCTGCCGATGCTGGCGATCTGTCTGGTGGCCTACGGGGTGCTGATCGAGTTGTTGCAGAGCCTTACGGAGTCCCGTCACGCCGAACTGCTGGATGTGGGCGCCGACGTTGCCGGCATTCTGCTAGGCTGGATTCTTGGCATCGCCGGTCTGCGGCGCTGGTGCGTATGGCTGGAGTCAGGCCTTCAAGCATGGCGGGCAAACGAAAAGCGCTGAGCGATCCGGTTCCCGGTACTGAAGCAAACTGGCGGCCGCTGGCTGACCGGATGCGTCCGCGGACACTGGCCGAGGTGGCCGGGCAGGCGCAGTTGCTTGCGGCAGGAAAGCCGCTTGCGTACCTGCTGGCGGGCAGTGTCGGCGAACCGCCAAAGGCGCTGCATTCGGTCGTCCTGTGGGGCCCCCCCGGTACCGGCAAGACGACGATTGCCAGGCTGATCGCGGCGGCGAGCGGCGCGCGCTTTGTAGCCCTTTCGGCCGTCATGGCCGGCGTCAAGGATGTGCGTGAGGCGGTGGCACTTGCGCAGACTGACCGCAGCCAGCCGACCGTGCTGTTCCTCGATGAAGTACATCGCTTCAACAAGGCGCAGCAGGATGCATTTCTGCCCTACGTCGAAGACGGTACGCTGATCTTTATCGGTGCCACCACCGAAAACCCTTCTTTTGCGCTCAATAACGCGCTCTTGTCACGGGCACGGGTTTGCGTGCTTGCGCCGTTGTCCGATGCAGAGCTCCTGACCATCCTTCACAGGGCGCTGGAGGACAGGGAGCGGGGGCTTGGTGCAAGCGGTCTGGTCGCGGGTGATGCCGAACTCCTGCAGATTGCACAGAGCGCCGACGGCGATGCACGGCGCGCACTCAATCTGCTCGAACTGGCCGCAGACCTGGCCCTTGCGCAGACGGGAGAAGGCGCTGCAGTGACACTGACGCCCGCAATCCTGGCAGCTGCTCTGGCCGGCAGTTATCGTCGCTTCGACCGTCAGGGCGATGTGTTTTACGAGCAGATCTCGGCGCTGCACAAATCGGTGCGTGGCTCGGACCCCGATGCCTCGCTCTACTGGCTGGCGCGCATGCTCGATGGCGGCTGTGATCCTGCGTACGTGGCCCGCCGTATCGTGCGCATGGCCAGCGAGGATATCGGCAACGCTGATCCGCGCGGCCTCACCCTGGCTCTCGAAGCCTGGCAGGCTTACGAACGGCTTGGCACGCCGGAGGGCGAGCTGGCGCTGGCGCAGGCTGTCGTTTTTCTCGCCTGTGCGGCAAAGAGCAATGCGCTGTATCGGGCCTGGCAATCGGCGCAGGCTGATGTCCGCACGCATGGCAGCCTGGAGGTTCCTTTGGAACTGCGCAATGCGCCGACCGCACTGATGCGCGAACTTGGTCATGGCAAGGGCTATCGCTATGCTCACGATGAGCCCGACGGCTTTGCTGCAGGCGCCCGCTATTTCCCCGAGGGACTCGGCCAGCGCAGCTACTATGAGCCGGTCGATCGCGGCCTCGAGGTCAGGATTGCGGAGAAGCTCGCGACCTTCAGGGCCCGGAACCTGGCCGCCCGAAAGCCACCAACGAAGTCCTGAAGCCGGCCTCGTGCGCCGGAGCCCGGTGTAAACTGCGCGACTTCCAGCCCGCAGAAACCGGATCACCATCATGCTCGACCCCAGACTGCTGCGTACGGATCCTGAAGCGGTCCGCGCCAATCTCGCCCGCCGTGGCTTCAGCCTCGATGTCGCTGCCTTGCAGGATATCGAGGAGCGGCGCAAGGTGCTGCAGGTGCGCGTCGAGCAGTCGCGCAATGAGCGCAATGTGCGATCGAAGGAAATCGGCAAACTCAAGGCTTCGGGTGCCGATACGGCCCCATTGATGGGCACGGTGAAGCAGCTCGGCGAAGAGCTGGCAGCGGCTGAAACGGAACTGGAAGCCCTGCAGCAACAGCTGACTGAACTGCAGCTCGGTCTGCCCAATCTCCTGCAGCCCGGTGTGCCGGACGGGCGTGACGAGAGCGGCAACATCGAAGTACGTCGCTGGGGCACTCCGCGCGGCTTTGATTTTCAGCCGTGCGACCATGTCGATCTCGGCAATGGCAGCGGGTTGCTCGACTTGGATGTCGCAGGCCAGATCTCCGGTGCCCGCTTTGCCGTGATGCGCGGTTCACTGGCGCGGCTGCACCGGGCGCTGATCCAGTTCATGCTCGATACGCATACGCTGGAATACGGTTATACGGAAGTGTATGTGCCGTATCTGGTCAACCGCAGCTCGCTGCAGGGCACAGGGCAGCTGCCGAAATTTGCTGCCGACCTGTTCGCCGTGAGCGGCGAGACTGAACTGTTTCTGATCCCGACGGCAGAAGTGCCGGTCACCAACCTGATGCGCGACCGGATCGTCGAGGCCCGTGAATTGCCACTGCGCTATGTTGCGCATACACCCTGTTTTCGTTCCGAGGCGGGTTCATATGGCAAGGACACGCGCGGCATGATCCGCCAGCACCAGTTCGAAAAGGTCGAGCTGGTGCATATCGTGCGACCGGCCGATTCAGCCGCGGCGCTCGAAACGCTGACCGGACATGCCGAAGCAATCCTGCAGAAGCTTGAGTTGCCCTACCGGGTAGTGGCGCTCTGCGCTGGTGATATCGGCTTTGGCTCGACGCAGACCTATGACCTTGAGGTCTGGCTGCCGGGGCAGAACAAGTACCGCGAGATTTCCTCCTGCAGTAATTGCGGTGACTTCCAGGCGCGGCGCATGGGCGCGCGCTGGCGCAATCCGGACACCGGCAAACCGGAACTGGTGCATACGCTGAATGGTTCCGGCGTGGCGGCCGGCCGCGCACTGGTTGCGGTCATGGAGAACTGCCAGAACGCTGATGGCAGTATCACGGTTCCCGCCGCACTCAAGCCGTACATGGGTGGTTTGGAGCGGCTGCCGGCCGCCAATCGTTGAACTGGACCGGACGGCAGGGCGCCCGCTCCGGTGCGGGCCTCGCCGCCGGAGACGTCGGCGGCTTGCTCGGCTGGCTAGGTATCGCCGTGCTGAGTGCCATGCAGTTGTTGCCAGCGGAGCTGCCGGACTTGTCATACCCGAACGCACGCCGTGTCGAACAGATCGATGTCTACCATGGCGTTGCGGTTGCCGATCCCTGGCGCTGGATGGAGAGTTCCGGCTCTGCTGAAGTTCAGGCCTGGATCGTCGCGCAGAATCAGCTTACCGAAGGGTATATCGCAGAGCTTCCTGCCCGTGCGCACTTTGCAACGCGCTTGCGTGCGCTGCTCGATCACGAACGTATGGGCCTGCCTGATCGTGAGAGTGGCGTGTATGCCTGGACCTGGAATCCGGGTCAGGCGGAACAGGATGTGCTGCGCGTCTCGCGTGATCCGGCAGAGTCGGGCACGGTTCTGATTGACCCGGCCAGCTTCAATGCTGATGGCACGGTGTCTCTCGGTGATTTCAAGCTGAGCCCTGACGGCAGCCTGGTGGCTTACAGCCTGTCGGACGGCGGCAGCGACTGGAAGACCTGGCGCGTCCGTGATACCGCTACCGGGCGTGATACCGAGGATGTACTGGTCGGCACCAAGTTCACGCCGGTCAGCTGGTCACGGGACGGATCCGGTTTTTACTACAGCCGTTACCCACAGGACGCGGGGGACGATGGCGCACTGTATTACGA
>CAYJPG010000139.1:0-5393 GCA_964371995.1 uncultured Chromatiaceae bacterium
CCCCGGGGCCGCGGTCGAGTATCGCAACCCTCAATCGTTTGCCATCGCGCTTCGCCACGACCTCCACGACCGAATCGGGTGGCGCATGCCGGATGGCGTTGCGCACGATGTTTTCGAAACCGCTGCGCAGCAGTCCCGGGTCGCCGATCATTTCCAGCCCCGGCGTGGCGCTCAGCTCCAGTTTGCAGGGATGCGCGGAAGCTTCTATTTCCTCGTCGCGTACCAGTTCGGCCAGCAGGCTGTCGAGGCGCACCAGTCGGCGCACGATTGCCGCCGCGGCGTCCAGCCGCGAGAAGCGCAGCAGATCGCCGATAACGAGGTTCATGCGCCGGACTTCCTGCTCGATCCGTTCACGTTCGGCCGTGCCGATGGACTGGCGGTGCTCCGCCAGTGCCAGGGCCGCCTGCAGGCGAGCGAGCGGCGAGCGCAGTTCGTGGGACAGCTCGCCCATCAGCTGCTGCCGGCTGGCCAGCAGTGCAGCCAGCTTGTCGGCCATGGAGTTGAAGTCCGCGGCGAGTGCGCCCAGTTCGTCACGACGACGGGTGATCGCGGATGGCACGCGCGCTTCGGTATGGCCGAGTGCGAGTTCACGGACGGCGAGCTGGAGTTCGCCGATGGGGCGACCAACGGTGCGGGCAATCAGCCAGGCAACGGTCGCAATCACCAGCAGGGCCGCGATCAGCAGGCCGGCGGCAGTCGCCGGACTGCCCCAGACAGAAATCCGGTTGGGCAGGGGCAGAAAGGCATAGGCGCTGTTGTCGGGCCCGATCAGCTGCGGTGCAAGCCGCACTGGCCGGTAGTTGCTGTTTGCCAGTTCGGGCGGCGCATTGATCACCGAGTGACGCACGAAGTTGACGTAGGAGGGCGGTACGCGCCGGCCAAGAATATCGTCGCCGTTCTCGTCGAGAATGAAGATCGTCACATCGGATGGAACCGCCGCATCCGTGCGCAGCCACTTTTCAAGTGCCGCGCGCCCGCCGCTGGCGAGTACATCAGCCGCCGTCTGGCCGAGGCTGCTCTGGCGCGTCGCGATGTAGCTTTCCAGCTGGTAGGAGGCGACCGCAGCAACACTCGCCACGGCGAGACCGATGAATGCCAGCAGCGCCGCACCGATATAGAACGCCATGCGCAGATACAGCCGCTGGTATGGGAGGTTCATCGCTCAGGGTTCGTGTATGACGGCAGTATCCAGCACATAACCATGGCCGCGCAGGCTACGGATACAGCCGGCCGCGACGCCGGCATCGGCCAGCTTGCGCCGCAGCTTGCTGATCAGCGTGTCGATGCTGCGGTCGTAGGCTTCGATCGGCCGGTCGAGTGCAAGCTCTGTCAGCCGTGCACGGGACAGCACCTCGTCCGGGTGGCGCATCAACTGTTCGAGTACGCGCATCTCCGCTGCCGTTACCGTTACCGGTGCGTCGTGGACCTGCAGTGCGCAGCGGCGCAAATCGAGACATAGCGGTCCTGCCGTCAGGATGTCGCCGGACCGGGCGGCGGGCGGTTCGCTGTGCGAACGTTTGAGTATGGCCCGGATCCGTGCAGCCAGCTCGAGCGGACTGAAGGGTTTCGCCAGGTAGTCATCAGCGCCGCCCATCAGGCCGAGGATGCGCTCTGATTCCTCGCCGCGTGCGGTCAGCATGACGACCGGCAGCTCGTGCTTGCTACGCAGCTTCTTGAGCGCCTCGAAGCCGCTCATGCCGGGCAGCATCACATCCAGCACCAGCAGGTCTGGCGGGTCAGTGTCGATGCTCGCGAGACCATCTTCAGCATTATGCAAAACGTCCACGCTGAAGCCCTGCAGCTCCAGAAACTCGCGCAGCATTGCCGCCAGGCTGGCGTCGTCGTCGACGAGCAACAGTCGGGGGGTACCGGGGTTCATGCGCCCAGCTTAGCCGACGATTGCCATGGGTTGCGCTCTGTTTTCCTTTTGTTGACACACCCGGCCGCCCCGCCTGTCTAGACTGGATTCAACAGGAGACAGCCGTATGACCTATGTCGTGACCGAGAACTGCATCCGGTGCAAGTACCAGGATTGCGTGGAAGTCTGCCCGGTGGATTGTTTCCACGAGGGGCCGGATTTTCTGGTTATCGATCCGGCAGAGTGCATCGACTGCTCGTTGTGTGAACCAGAGTGCCCGGCGAATGCCATCCATGCAGAAGATGATCTCCCTGCCGGCATGGAGCAGTTCCTCGTGTTGAACCGTACTCTCTCTGCCGTATGGCCAGTGATTACCGCCCGCGGCCAGTCGCCTGCAGACGCTGCCGTATGGGACGGCGTCGAGGGCAAGCTCTGTTACCTCGAATTACCGGAGAAAGTCGCATGAGCGAAGCAAATACCAGCACGGACGTCCCCCAGCAGAAGCCGCTCAATCCGCTGCTCAGTCTGCTCTACCGGCCGCCATTTGTCGGCCTGCTCGCCTTTGTCGTGGTCTTTCTGGTGCAGGGCCTGGGTCACACGCTGATGGTCGGCATGGAAAGCTTCTTCGGCGAGCAGTACGTTTATCAGTCTGCGTTCGCGCTCGGTGCCGTCGGTGCAGTTCTGCTGTACATCGGCATGAAACACCCCGGAGAAGTTGCCGGTACCTGGTATGGATTCTGGGCCGGTTCGCTGCTGTGGAGCGGATGGGTCGAATTCTCCTTCGTTTGGAGCGCCAATGTCCTGAACATACCGGACCTGATGGATCCGCGTGTTGCCGGCGAGATCGCTACCAAGGCTGAATATCTGGTGATGATGTCCTCGGTGGGCATCCTGCTGACAACCCTCGCATACTTCATGCTCAATAGAGAAACCAAGTGCAACATGTTCATCTGGTTCCAGCGTAATCTGAAGCTGCGTACCGGCAAGCCGACCCGCGCCTACGAGCGGAATTTTGCGGCCATCACCGCGCTGGAGACGGTCTACGTCACCTGGTTCTGCTACCTGGCCCTGCTGTTTATCTATGATGAGCAGATCCTCGGCGACCATCATCCGGTCACCTTCGTGCTCTTCTTCCTGAATACGGTGTGGGCGATCTTCCTGTTCATGCGCCTGATCAAGATGTGGAAGGTCACCACGGCTATCCGCTACAGCATTCCGACGGCGATCATCGCCTACAGCAGCTACGAGATCGCCGGGCGCTGGCATCTCTATACCGATATCTGGGTCGATCTGCCCCGGTTCGGTCCGATCCTCGGCATGATCGCCGTAGCAATGGCTATCGGTGCCTGGCTCGCCGTGCGCGTACCGGCGCACAAGAAGGCTGAACTGTCGCGGGAGCAGCTGGCGAAGACCCTGTCCTGAGGCCGGATTTTTCCTGGTCGGATCTCGCCTTGGCGAGAGTTGGGGCTGGCAGGGTCAGCACGAAGCGCGTTTCCCCCGCTTTGTGCTGATCCTGCTTTAAGATGTATAGCGAAGCATCAAGCAACAGCAGCACCCGACAGGAGTTCGACCATGACTGCCAATCGTGAGGGCCAGCCCGTTCCCGAGGTTACTTTTCATACCCGGCAAGGGGCGGATTGGGTAGACCGCACCAGCAAGGAGATTTTCGCCAACCGGACTGTGATCGTGTTTTCGCTGCCCGGTGCTTTTACGCCCACCTGTTCCTCCACCCATGTGCCGCGCTACAACCAGTTTGCGCCGGCCTTCCACAAGGCAGGTGTGGACGAGATTGTCTGCATGTCGGTCAACGATGCCTTCGTGATGAACGAGTGGCAGGAAGACCAGCATGCCGACGACATCACCTTCATTCCGGACGGCAACGGCGAGTTCACTGAAAAGATGGGCCTGCTGGTCAACAAGGATGCCATCGGCTTCGGCCGCCGCTCCTGGCGTTATTCCATGCTGGTGCGTAACGGCATCATCGAAAAGATGTTTATCGAACCGCAGGAGCCGGGCGATCCCTTCAAGGTGTCGGATGCCGATACCATGCTTGCTTACCTGGCGCCAAATGCGCAAAAGCCGCTGGATATCACGCTGTTCACCCGCAAGGGCTGCCCGCACTGTATGCGCGCGAAAACTGCCCTGACGGGCGCCGGTATCCGCTTCGAGGAACTGATGCTGAACAAGGACTACACCGACACCACGCTGCGTGCAGTGGCCGGTTCAACCTCGGTACCGCAGGTGTTCATCAACGGCAAGCATATCGGCGGCGCCGACGCGACCGAAGCCTGGCTCAAGAGCCGCAAGGCGAAGTAACCAACGAGTCCGGTCAGTCTGACAGTGCCGGTCCGTGCGGAGAATTCCATTCGCACGGACTGGCTATTCACCGACCAGCCATTCAGCCACCCAGCCGCCGCGGGCATCGTTGGCCAGATGTTCCCAGAGCCAGGGGAGCAGGTTCCCGAGTGCAGTATCCAGTCCGTACGGCGGGTTGATGATCAGCATTCCCGAGCCGCGCAGGCCCATATGACCCTCGGATTCCACCTGCAGCTCGGCGCGAAAGATCTTGCGGATCCCGCTTGCGGCCAGTTTCGCCGGCAGGCGTGCGGCCTTCGGGTCACGCAGCAGCGGATACCAGACCAGCCAGGTGCCGCCGGGCCAGCGCGCATGACCGGCTGCGAGGGTGTCGAGTACCGCCGCCAGCTCCTGCCGGACTTCGTATGAAGGGTCGATGAGTACCAGTCCGCGCCGTTCCGGTGGCGGCACCAGCCCGGGCAGGCCCTCGTAGCTGTCCCGGTCGTGGATATGCACCCGTGCGTCATGGCCGAAGCTCCGGCGCAGAAGCACGAGTGCCTGCGGATGCAGTTCCAGCAGTTCAAGGTGATCCTGTGGCCGCAGCAAATGGTGGGCAATCTGTGGAGAGCCGGGATAACGGCGAAGTGTATTTGCATCCGGGTTCATGGCGCGAACCGCGGCCAGATAAGCCTCCAGTTCCAGTGGCGGCGACGCAGCTGATATTACGCGGCTGATGCCGGTCCGGAACTCGGCATTGCGTTGTGCTTCGGCGCTGCCCAGATCGTAAATCCCTGAGCCGGCGTGGGCGTCGATGACGCGCAGCGGTTTGTCCTTGCGCTGCAGGGCCCGGACCGTCAGCGCCAGAATCGAATGCTTCAGGACGTCGGCATGGTTGCCGCAGTGATATTCATGTTGGTAGCTCAGCATGTCTCTGCCACAATTACTGCATGGGACGCATATTTGAAACCAGAAAGCACGTGATGTTCGCCCGCTGGAACCGCATGGCGAAGCAGTTTACGCGGATCGGCAAGGACATCACTATCGCCGTACGCAGCGGTGGGCCGGACCCGGTCAACAATCCGGTGTTGCGCCGGGTGATCCAGAACGCCCGGGCAGTCAACATGCCAAAGGACAAGGTCGAGAGCGCCATCAAGCGCGCGACCAGCAAGGACGTTACCAACTACGAAGAAGTGATCTATGAGGGCTATGCGCCGCACGGCGTGGCGGTACTGGTACAGAC
>CAYJPG010000140.1:0-3005 GCA_964371995.1 uncultured Chromatiaceae bacterium
GCCATGCACTTCTTCAGTACCGGGGTTGACCGAGTCGATCCACTGGCCGTCGCTGCCGGGCACGAACTGCCCGTCGATGTACATGAGTCGGTCGCCAAAATTTCCGGACATGCTGGGACTCGGGCTACTGGGGCTACTGGGGCTACTGGGGCTACTGGATCACTTTAGGCAAGACGCCGGGGACGCGGAAGCCCGTACGATGGCGGATTGAACACGCGACCACCTACCGGCGGCTGGCTACGGTATTTTCAGGCAGCAGCCGGGGCCTTGCGCGTGAAGAATATGGTCAACAAGGCGAGTCCGAACAACGTCGCATTCGATGCAGCCATATAGAGAAAGGGCCCCACCGGTTTCCAGTTGTCGAACAGCCAGCCACCGACCAGGCCGACGACCATGATGCCCACGGCACCGAACAGACTGAACAGGCCCAGCACTGCGCCCCGACCACGCTCGGGCGCTTCCTTGCCGATCAGTGAGGTCGCGGAAATGTTGGCGGCCATCTCGCCGGCACCGACAAAGGCCGCGGCGATGTACATGCCGCTACCGAGCGGGTTCTCAAGCATACCCAGCGAGGCATAGCCGACGAAGGCCACGGACATGCCGATTGCCAGTCCGATCAGCCGGTCGATACGATCGAGGACGATCCCGAAGATCACGGCCCAGGGCAGCGCGAACAACTGGATCACCACATAGAAGGTCGTGGCCTTCACCGTCGCCTGCGCGACCGTCAGCCCCTGGGCCATCCCCTCGCGGACCAGCCACAGGGTCAGGAACTGACTGACTACCGCCAGGTCTGCCCGTGAGACAAACGCAGCCGCATAGCCAAGCGCAACGCGCGGCATGCGCGCCGCATTCAGCCCAACACGCAGGGTAGCCAGCAAGGGCTCCCTCCTGATCGTCCTTACCGGCGGTCCCGGCTTCAGGCCCCAGAGCAGAACCAGCGCGAGAAACAGGCAGATACCGGCAACACACCAGTAGGTCACGCGGCCGGCGGCGACCGGATCGAGGCCCATCTCGATGAATCGCTGCGGCAGGCCGCCGACAAAGCGCGGTATGGTGCCGATGCCCAGGCCATTGCAGATGAAAACCGCCGCAATCATCTTGGCCCGGTTGGCATCAACCGGATAGTCGTTGGCAACCGAAGAGAGCATGACATTGATACCGGCGACACCCGACGCGATAAACAGGCGGAACAACACCAGCTGCACCATGACCATATCTGGCGTGCCACTCGCGAGCGGATACAGGCAGTAGCCGATTGCGAGCAGCGAAAATCCGGCCGCGAATACCGGTGGACGGCCAAGGCGATCCGAAATGGCGCCAGCAAAGCCGACCAGCAGTACGACCACCAGCTCCTGGGTTACCAGCAAGGTACCGGTCAGGGAGCCCTGCTCGTTCGCGGGAATACGCAGGATCTCGTTGAACAGATAGGCTTGCAGGATGCCCACCGTGTTCATCATCGCAATGCCGAAAAACGAGATAAAAAACAGCGTCCAGACATGTTTGCGACGGACGCCCGGCAGCATCAGCAAAGGGCCCAGGCGGTATGCGGCCTGGCCGGCTGCACTGGGCTGCGGCTCGTGGCTTGCGCTCATGTCTGGTCCCCCTGCCGGAAAGTCCCGGGCCGGCAGTGTCGCAAGACTCGGGCAACAGGCATAGCATCGATATTGCGTGACTATCCGACAGGTGATCGGCAAGCTCAGGACCAATCACGCCATAATGACGGCCAAACAGCGAGGTCAAGGCTCCATGCGCATCGTCAAAACCGTATTCAAACTGCTTGGCGTCCTGCTCCTGGTCAGCGTCATCGGTACGCTGTACGTACTGAATCGCGGTGGTGCATTTCGCGAGCTCAAGCCGCATTTCGCCGGACGCTGTGATTCGCTGCCGCTGGATGGCAGCGCCGAAGACATCACAGTGGACCGCGAGCGCGGTTTTGCCTACATCTCATATATGGATCGTGCGGCGCTAATCCGCGGCGAAGCGGTGCAAGGCACCATCATGCGCATTGACCTGAACCGCATGCCGCTGGTCCCTGAAGACGCCCTGCTCGACCGCCCAGCGCACCTGCGCACCCACGGCCTGAGCCTGTATATCAGCCCGGAAGGCAAACGCAGCCTGTTCGTCATCAACCACCCGGTCAACCGGGGCACAGAGCCCGAACTCGTCGAGGTCTTCGACGAAGTCGCACCCGGCCAGTTCCGGCATCGCGAAACGTTTCAGAGTCCGTTGTTCAACTCGCCGAACGATCTGGCCGCAGTCGGCCCGCGGCAGTTCTATGTTGCCAATGACAAGGTGTTGAAGGGCGGACTCGCTGCGGGGCTGCAACAACTCGGTATCGGTGGCTCGCCGCTCACTTACTTCGACGGTGAAGAAGCGCGCGTGGTCGTCGATGACATCGCCTCGGGCGGCGGCATCAACGTCTCGGCCGGTGGTGGCACGCTCTACGTCTCCGAAACGTCCGCCCAGCGCATCCGGATTCTGCGCCGCGATCCGGCCAGCGGAGCCGTCACGGAACTGGCGCGCATCGCAGTGCCCACCTCACCCGACAACATCGACGTCGCGGCTGACAGCAGCCTGACCGTTGCCGGCCATGCCAACACGATGAAACTGATCATGCATTTCATCAAGGGCACACCAGCTCCGAGCCAGATACTGCGCGTCATCCCCGACAACGACGGCAACGCGGCGATCGACGAGATCTATCTGAATGCCGGCGACGCGATCTCCGCCAGCAGCGTCGGCGTAACTTACGGCAACAAGCTGCTGATCGGCTCGATCACCGACAAAAAGTTGCTGGTCTGCGAGCAGAACTGAGTCGCCCGGGGATTTCTGTCATGCGGCGATCTCCCGCACAGCCCTAAACCCGCCCCAGACGGCGTGCATGATCGAGTCGACCTTGACGCAGTCGCCAACACTGAAAACGTTGTCAGTATTGCCCTTGATCGCGGCGATCTCCTGTGCCAGAGAATTCTGTGGCAACAGGCGGCCGGCAAATACGAGGC
>CAYJPG010000140.1:3015-5265 GCA_964371995.1 uncultured Chromatiaceae bacterium
ATACGAGGCTGTCGGCCACGCCCAGTACTTCAGCTGATTCTGCTCCGTCACCGGATTTTGCACGCGTCGAGTCCCTGGCGTACTGGTTTACCAGGTCCACCAGTTCATCGCGCACCGAGCGCCCGCCGGTATTCGCCGCTTCTGGTGCAAGGCCGGTCTTTAACACCACGCCTCCGTCCCCAAGGCTCACCGGTATTGAACTCGCATACACCTCGATGCCGGCCTCCGTGATCATTTCAAGCAGCATTTTCCGGTTGGAACGGTCGACGATGTCACCCCCGAGCTTGTCCCGGCTACGGCGCGTGCTGATTGTGACCTGCTTGCCCTGACGCGCGAGATGCACCGCTGTTTCACAGCCGACCAGCCCACCTCCCATCACCAGCACCCTGGTGCCCATGCCGGTTTCCTTGCCGGTCAGCAGATCAATGGCCGTCAGAACCTTTACCGTATCAGTGCTTTCAAACGGCAACGACTCCATCAAGGCACCGGTCGCCAGAACCACATGGTCTGCGCCAAACCCGACAATATCGCGCGCCGTGGCGCGCTTGTTCAGTACGACCTCGATGGGCAGATCTGTCGCCAGTTTTCTCAGATAGCCGAAGTAGCGGGCAACATCAAGCTTGAAATCCGGTTCGGCAGCCGGCCACAGGTTGCCCCCCAGCATGCCGGTGGCCTCCCAGAGCGTTACCGTAAAACCGCGCTCCACGCCGGCGCGCGCGGCCTCGATGCCGGCGGGACCACCGCCCACCACCAACAGCGACGCCTTCTGCCTGA
Source organism: uncultured Chromatiaceae bacterium (assembly GCA_964371995.1). GTDB lineage: Bacteria > Pseudomonadota > Gammaproteobacteria > Steroidobacterales > SHZI01. The sequence goes on from CAYJPG010000140.1 coordinate 3,790, forward strand.
TGGGCAACAGGGGCCACTCGATTTCATGACCGGTAGTCGGGCGCACTGCGCAACTCGTGGGTTTTCCTTCCGCCATTTGCCAGAGGCAACCTTCATGACAGCCAATGCATGGAATGATGTCGTCCTCCTTGCCTGACGCGATCTTGTTGACCAGATCCGGGTCGGCGAGCAGTCCGCGGCCTATCGCGACGAAGTCGGCCTTGTTGCCGGCCAGCACACTTTCCGCAACGTCGGGGTACTGGAGGCGGCCAACGGCAATGACCGGTATCGACACCTGCTGTTTGACCTGCTCGGCAAGCGAGACCATGCACCCCGGCTCCTGGTACTGGGGAGGATGCGGCCACCAGTGCGTCTCGTAACAACCCGCATCGACATGCAGCGCATCAACGCCCATCTTTTCCAGTTCCCGTGCAATCCACAGGCCTTCTTCGGGCTCCCGGCCACCGGGCAGATAATGCGTCAGTCCATAGCGATAGATGACCGGGAAGTCAGCGCCAGCGTCGCTCTTGATTGCCGCAATGGCTTCACGGGCAAAGTTCAGTCTTTTCTCCCGCGTGCCGCCGTAATGATCCTCACGCCGGTTCCACAACGCCGTCATGAACTGGTCGAGCAGATAGCCTTCATGGCCGTGAAGTTCGACACAGGCTGCGCCAGCTTCGCGTACGCGTCTGGCTGCGGGTCCAAAACTCCGGGCCAGTGCCGCTGCTTCCGCTGTAGTCAGCGGGCGGGCGTCGAATTTTCGCCGGTCAGGAAGGTAGTGGTTGTCGTTTGGCGACGCGGATACGGGTCGCAGATGTTCGGGTAGCGGCGCGTCTGTCCACCATTCTGGCAGGATGTAAGGTGGCACGACACGACCAAAACCGGCAGTAAGCTGCACGCTGAGCTTGCAGCCGTATTGACCGAGAACATCCGCCAGCCGACCTACAGACTTGAGGTGCTGGTCGGAAGCAAGATCGATACATTGGCTGGCAGCCAGTTCCACGGCGCGGGAGACAAAAACCATCTCCGGCGTAATCAGGCTGACACCGCCAGCAGCGCGGGCCGTGTAGTAGGCGATCGCGCGGTCTCCCCAATCGCCGTCCTTTTCCACGGTACCGCGAATGCCCATCGCCGCCATGATGACGCGGTTCTTCAGCGTCATGCTGCCGATATTGCCGGGTTCCAATAGCCGCATGTTCGTGAATTTCTGCATCCCCCCCCCGCCTTTGCCTTGAAAGAAGCTACCCGCTTTCGACCTCATTGTTCGCGCAGCTTGTCAGCAAAGAAGCGCATGATTGCCTCGTAAGCGTGCCGCCCGGTACCGGGCATGCGCAACAATCCGTGCTTGCCCCCCGGATAGACCATGATATCGAAGGGCTTGTCCAGTTCCTGAAGACGCTGGAACAACGCCGTGCTGTTGGTGAAGAGTACGTTGTCGTCGGCCATGCCATGAATGACCAGCAGCGGAGCCTGCAGGCCAGCCGCGTGGCTCATGAC
>CAYJPG010000141.1:0-5192 GCA_964371995.1 uncultured Chromatiaceae bacterium
CTTCCAGCATCACCGGACGGCCCAGCGCCGCAATCCGCTCGCGCACCGCGCGGAGCTTCGGCAGAGTGCCCGGAATGAATGCCTGGCCACCGAAACCCGGATTCACCGACATGACCAGCACGAGGTCCAGGTGCGCCAGCGTGTAGTCCAGGCAATCGAGCGGCGTGGCGGGATTCAGCGCCAGACCTGGACGGCAGCCGAGTTCGCGGATCAGGCTGATCGTGCGGTCCACATGCCGGGTTGCCTCGGGATGAAAGCTGATCCAGCTCGCGCCGGCCCCGGCAAAGGCGCGCGCCAGTTCATCCACTGGCTGCACCATCAGATGCACATCGATCGGCGCCTTGATGCCACGCTTGCGCAGCGCCGCGCAGACCAGCGGACCGATGGTCAGGTTCGGCACGTAGTGGTTGTCCATCACATCAAAATGAATCACGTCGGCACCGGCCGCGAGTACGGCCTCGACTTCCTCGCCGAGCCGGGCGAAATCCGCCGAGAGGATGGACGGAGCGATCAGGCGGGCGGGTGATTTCACTGAAGCTGCTTTTCGCTGCGGGGACAGGGCCGAAAATATAGCACGCGCTCAGCGCATGCCCCGGTGTTCGCGGATCAGTTCATAGGCAGCACGGATCTCGTGCGTACGCTCCTTCGCCGTTTCGAGCATGTCCTCGGGCAAGCCGCGGGCGGCCTGCTTGTCCGGGTGATGCTGGTTCATCAGGCGCCGGTAGGCTTTCTTGACCTCGGCATCGCTGGCATCGGGCTCGATGTCCAGTGCCCGATAGGCGCCGCCCAGCGTCTGCTGCGGCGTGCTGGTGGTGCGCTGCTGGCGAAAGGCACGACGGGCGCGCAATGCCGCTTCCAGGTGCGTGAGCCCGAACGTGCTGACGCCGAGGGTGCGGGCCATCTGCAGCAACAGCGCACGCTCACCGGTACCGATGACAGCCTTGCCGAGCAGGAAATCCATCTGGATCTCGAGAAAGGTCTGCAGCAGCTGCGGCTGGCTTCGACAGGCAAGCCGCAGCCTGGCGATATGCTCCTGCAGCGGAAAATCCGGGCCCTTGCCCAGCGTGAAGCAATCCATCGCCCGACGCACCGCCGCAGGCGGCAGACGCATGTTCGCCATGACGGTGCGCGCCGAATCGAGTTCTTCCTCGGAAACGCGGCCATCAGCCTTGGCCAGCGCACCCAGACCGTAGAACGTGGTCTCGAAAAACAGCCGCTGCCGGTCGGCAGCCGACCATATGCCGGCATCGGCCGGGTTGTAGCCGAGCCCGCGCAGCCCGCCTGGTCCGGCACCGCGGTCGAACTGGTGGCCAAGCGCCGCACCGATGATCGCTCCCGGCGGGCCGCCGACGATCAGACCGAGAATGCCGCCGCCGACTTTGCCTATCCATGCCATGTACTAAAAAGCCAAGCGGGGGTCCCGCTGCTAGAATGCTGCTGATGAATGCCGAGATCGCCCCTGACGCACTCTACGAATCCAGATTGACAGCCCTCACCCGGCTCAGTCAAGGCAAGGTGCGCGACATCTATGCCGTGGACGCGGACCATTTGCTGATCGTCACCACCGACCGGCTGTCCGCTTTCGATGTAGTGCTGCCCGACCCGATCCCGGGCAAGGGCGAAGTACTGACTCAGCTGTCGAACTTCTGGTTTGGACGCACGGCCGGCATCGTCCGCAACCACCTGGCCAGCCTGAAACTCGAAGACGTCATCACCGATCCGGTTGAGCGCGCGACTGTCGCGTCGCGATCGATGCTGGTCCGTCGCCTCAAGCCACTGCCCATCGAGGCCGTGGTACGCGGTTACCTGATCGGCTCAGGCTACAAGGACTATCAGGCCACCGGTGGTATCTGTGGCATCGAACTGCCCGCCGGCCTGCCGCTCGCCGCGCAGCTGTCCGAACCCATGTTCACGCCAGCCACCAAGGCAGCCATCGGCGACCATGACGAGAACATCAGCTTTGCCGAATGCGCAAAGCTGATCGGCGGCGATCTCGCCCAGTGCGTGCGCTCCCTGGCTATCCGCATCTATACCGAGGGCGCGGCCTATGCCCGCAAGCACGGCATCATCATCGCCGACACCAAGTTCGAGTTTGGCCTCGATGAGCAGGGCGAGCTGTACCTGATCGACGAGGTGATGACGCCCGATTCGTCGCGCTTCTGGCCGGCTGCCGAATATCGCACCGGGATCAGTCCGCCGAGCTTCGACAAGCAGTTCGTGCGCGACTACCTCGAGACGCTGGACTGGAACAAGAAAGCGCCGGGGCCGCGTCTGCCGCAAGCCATCATCGAAGGCACCAGCGCCAAATACCGCCAGGCACTGGCCCTGCTGACCGGTTCCGAAACGCGCTGAGCGGGCCCTGAGCCCGGGGATCCGGGCTTTAGCTGCCGGCGATTGTCATCCGGTCGATCAGGATCGACCCGGTCAGTACGGCCCCACGATGATCCACATCGGTACCGATACCGAGGACGCCGCGATACATGTCCTTGAGGTTGCCGGCGACCGTGATCTCCGTAACCGGGTACTGGATTTTCCCGTTCTCGACCCAGAAGCCGCTGGCACCGCGCGAGTAATCGCCCGTCACCGGATTGATGCCGCTGCCCATCAGGTCAGCGATCACCAGACCGCGATCCATCTTCGCCAGCAGTTCCGCAAAGCTCTCGCCGGTCGTCTGCACGACGAGATTGTGTGCCCCACCGGCATTGCCGGTCGAGGCCATGCCGAGCTTGCGGGCGTAGTAGCTGCTCAGCATGTAACCGCGCAGCACACCGGCCTCGACCAGACAGCGTTCCGCCGTCGCCACGCCTTCCTCGTCGAAGGGCGCGCTCGCGAGCGCCTTGTGCAGATGCGGGCGCTCGTTGATGGTGACGCGACTGGCAAACACCTGGCTGTCGAGCGAATCCACAAGGAACGAGGCTTTGCGATACAGCGCACCGCCGCTGATGGCACTGAGCAGCGAGCCGATCAGCCCGCGCGCCACGCGCGCCGGGAACAGCACCGGCGCCGCACGGGTTTCGAGTTTGACGCCACCGAGCCTCGCCGCCGCGCGGCGGCCGGCTTCGGCGCCCACGATCGCCGCTGCCGGCAGATCACGAGGATCGCGCACCACCGCGTATTCGTAGTCGGTTTCCATCAGGCCATCGGCGCTGGCGACCACCGCACAGGACAGGCTGTGGTTGGATTCCGGATAGCCACCGATGAAACCGTGGCTGTTACCGTAGACATGCAAGCCTTCGCTGACGCTGAGCGACGCGCCCTCCGAGTTGCTCACGCGCGGATCGCTGTCCAGCGCCGCCGCCTCGCAAGCAGTGGCGAGTTCAATGGCGGCATCGGGCGTGAGGTCCCAGGGATGGTAAAGATCGAGATCCGGCACCTTTGTCGGCATGCGGCTGGCATCGGCCAGCCCGGTGTGCAGGTCTTCGGAACCGAAGCGCGCCAGCGTACAGGCCTTGCGCACCGACTCCTCAATCGCTGCCGGACGCAGGTCAGAAGTACTCGTACTGCCCTTGCGGTGCCCGAACCAGACGGTGATGCCGAGGCCCTGATCGCGCTGATGCTGCAGGGTTTCAACCTCGCGCATGCGCACGTTCACCGAATATCCGGTACCAAAACTCGCACTGGCCTCAGCCTGCGAGGCGCCGAGTTCACGCGCCAGGCGCAGTGCATCGCTGACTTTTTCCGCCAGCGGATCGAAGCCGCCGGTCACGCTCAGGACGCGGGGAGTCTGCTTTGGCCCGTTCATTCTTCACCCCCGGTGCCGCCGACCGTCAAGCCGTCGATACGCAGCGTAGGCTGGCCCACGCCGACCGGCACCGACTGGCCTTCCTTGCCGCACACGCCCACGCCGCTGTCGAGCTTGAGGTCGTTGCCGACCATCGACACCCGGCTGAGGACGGTCGCACCGTCACCGACCAGCGTGGCATCGCGGATCGGTACGCCCAGCTTGCCGTTCTCGATCAGATAGGCCTCGCTGGTGGAAAACACGAACTTGCCGGAGGTGATATCCACCTGTCCGCCGCCGAAATTGCAGGCGTAGATGCCACGTTTGACCGACTCGATAATCTCGCCGGGGTGGTGCGGGCCTGGCAGCATGTAGGTGTTGGTCATCCGCGGCATAGGCAGATGCGCGAAGGACTGACGCCGCCCGTTGCCGGTGGATTCAGTGCCCATCAGCCGCGCGTTCAGCCGGTCCTGCATATAGCCGCGCAGGCGGCCGTTCTCGATGAGCACCGTCTTGCTGGTGGGCGTGCCCTCGTCGTCGACATTGAGTGAACCGCGTCGCCCTTCCAGCGTACCGTCATCAACCACCGTGCAGAGTTCGGTGGCCACCGCTTCGCCGATGCGGCCGGTAAAGGCCGAGGTGCCCTTGCGGTTGAAGTCACCCTCCAGCCCGTGACCGATGGCTTCGTGCAGCAGCACGCCGGGCCAACCCGGCCCGAGCACCACCACCATCTCGCCCGCCGGCGCCGGCACGGCATCGAGATTAACTACCGCCTGACGCACAGCTTCGCGGCCAAACTCCAGCACGCGCTCATGGTCCAGTTTTTCATAACCGTGACGACCACCACCACCGGCCACGCCCTGCTCGCGGCGGCCATTGTGCTCGACGATCACGGAGATGTTGAAGCGCACCAGCGGACGGACATCTGCGGCCAGTCCGCCATCACTGGCGCAGATGAAGATCACCTCATGCGCAGCGGCGAGACTCGCCACCACCTGCTTCACGCGCGGATCGAGTGCGCGGACTTCGCGGTCCACCCGCTGCAGCAAAGCGACCTTTTCCTCATCGGCAAGGCTCAGCAGCGGGTCCACCGGCGGATACAAGCGGTGGCCGGCACGCGCCTGCCAGGCCTTGACGCGTCCCTGCTGCCCGCGGCGGACGATCGCACTCGCCGCTTCCGCCGCCTGGTTGAGCGCCGGAACCACGATCTCGTCGGAATAGGCAAAGCCGGTTTTTTCACCGGCCATCGCCCGCACGCCAACGCCCTGCTCGATGCTGTAGGCACCACCCTTGACGATGCCATCCTCGATCGACCAGGACTCCTGCCGCGCGATCTGGAAGTACAGATCCGCGTTGTCGACGTCGCCGCGCATGAGCAGGCCGAGCGCATGCTCCAGATCGCGGTCGGTGATGCCGGCAGCGTCCAGCAGTTCAGTGCGCGCCATATCGAGCGCAGTCCCGTGACTCATGA
>CAYJPG010000142.1:0-4999 GCA_964371995.1 uncultured Chromatiaceae bacterium
GTGTGGACGTACCGCGCAGCTGGGATCAGACCCATTCATTCAATGCCGGCCTCAACTGGATCAGTGGTCCCCTGGACGTGACGCTGGCCGGAACCTGGCACACCGGCTGGCCGACGACGCCTGTGATGCTGGGCGAGGTACCGCCCGGCGAAGTGCCGCCGGTCCTCATCGGCGAGCGAAACGCCACGCGTTTTGACGCCTTCAAATCTGTAGACCTGCGTGTTGCCTACACATTTACTCTGGAAAAGAGTGAACTGCTGACCTTTGTCGAACTCACCAACCTGCTGTTGCAGAAAAACCCCTGCTGTGTCGAATATTCAGAGCGCGACACCGGGGGCGGGGTCTATACGCTGAACCGCGATGTGGATAACTGGATCAGGTTTGCGCCGAATATCGGCGTGTTATGGCGCTTCTAAAAAAGTGCCCACCGGCTCCAGGGGGGTGGAGCGGTGGGCTTCACGTGGGGACCGCGGGCAATAACCTCCAGGGGGGGCGGAGGAAGGGGAAGGGCCGCGGCGGTCTCCCGGGTGATCGGTGCGGTCGCTGCTTAAAGCAGGAACTGCCAGGTGGCGACCAGGGTGACCAGCAGTGCCGTCACAGACAGCAGCAGGTCGCCAAACTCGTAACCGCCAAAAATTTCTTCGTTCGTCATCTTCGTCTCCTCAAGCCGGTTGGCTTCTCTATGGGACGTACTTTAGATGCTGGCGACAAGGGATTCCTTTCAGGGGGGTAACACTTTGTATCGATGTGTAACACCGGATCCTGAAAGGGAAAAACCGTAAAAAAAGCCCACTGACCTGCCGAAAACTGTAGAGGAAGCAACTGTTTGCCAGCCCTTCTGGCGAGCGATAGGCTGCCGCCATGTGTGGCCGTTACGTTTCCAGGCTGGACGCCGCGATGCAGAGGGCGTGGGGTCTCAGCCGCCCACCATCCCCGTTTGAGAGCTACAACATTGCCCCGACACAGCACGTGCCCGTGGTGCGTGAGCGCGACGGTGAACGCCTGTGTGAGCTGCTGCGCTGGGGCCTGGTGCCCTTCTGGGCAAAGGGCGTGCCGCCAAAGCTCAGTACCATGAATGCCCGGGTTGAGACGGTCGCGACCGCTGCCAGCTACCGGGGGCCCTGGAAGCGTGGCCAGCGCTGCATTCTCCCGGCCACGGGCTTCTATGAGTGGCAGCTGCGCGAGGCCGGCAAGCAGCCGTTTTATATCTTTCTGGCTGACCAGACGCTCTTCGGCCTGGCGGGCCTTTGGGATGCGTCCACGAATGCCGATGGTGCGGTGCTGGAGTCCTGCACCATTCTGACCATGCCTGCCAATCCGCTGATGGCAGAGATCCATAATGCGAAGGCCCGGATGCCGGCGATTCTCCGCCGTGAGGACCACGATGCATGGCTGGCAGGCGATGCGGACGCGGCCATGAACTGTATTGCGCCGTACCCGCAGGAACTGATGCGTGCTTACCCGGTCAGCACCGTCGTCAATTCGCCGCGCAATAACGAACCGCGCCTGATTGAACCGCTGGGTGCAGATCCGGGGCGCAGAGGCTCTTCGCCCGCAACTAGACGTACCAAAAACAGCGGGTCAACTTCGCCGATCTTGCCAGCTTCCAGGCACTGTTCGGCAAGCCGCCTGGACCTTCAGCGCCGGTGCCCTGAGGAAACGATTTTCCCCGGCTTATGTCAGATAGCCGGCAATTGCGGCCGCCACGGTATGATGATCGCCATATAAGAAGAACCATCAGTGGGGGAACAGACCATGAAGTACACGCCTGAGAGGAACCTGGGAGCCATCCTGGCGGTCGCCATTCTGGCTGGCCTGTCGATGTCGGCCAGCCAGGCCGCATCGGTATATCTGCTGCCCGGTAGCCAGACGGTTTCTGTTCTCGACGGAACGACGTCCGTAGAGTTGTGGATGGATTTCACCGGCGAGCAGACCATCGGCGGCGGTATCGACCTGGATTTCCAGGGACCGATCTCCATGGGTGTATTTACGCCCTCGAGTTATTTTAGCAATACAGCTGATCCGTCTTTTACTGGCCACGGCACTGCTCTTGCGGATAACGATTACGAGATCCACTTCGGCAATTTTGCGGGGTTGGACGGAGTCAACAAGCTGGGTGATATTTCCGTGAACCTGCTGGGTGCTGGTCCCGGCACTATCGGCCTCGCAATCAACAACTGGTATGGCGTCTTCTACGGTACCGATTTGCTGATCCAGACCGTCGATCTGAGCGGTGGCGCCGACATTACTGTTACCGCCAGTGCTGTACCTGCTCCGGCCGGCGCCTGGCTGCTGCTGACTGGCCTCGCGGGTCTCGCGACCCGGCGTTTCGCCCGCCGCAGCTGATCGTGCTATACCTTGCTGGTGGTTAACACCGGCAAGGTATCCAGATACACACCCGCTACCCTGATGGGCTTGGCTGCGCTGTTCATCTGCGCGGCATTTCTCGTCCACAACATCAACGCGCTGTATGTCGAGCCGAACTTTCTCGGCTTCAAGGATCCGCGCGTTGATTACGCTGATCTCGCCAAACTCAGGAACGCGCTGGGCTCGCTGCCCTGGCGACTGTCGGGGCTCGGGCATCTGCTGAGCGGCTTCGCCTGCGTGGTGCTGGGGATGTCCGCCCGGCAACTGTTTCGTGATTCGAAGCTGGCAGCAGCGCGGCTGCTGCCAGGCGCCGGCATTGTTGCAGGCGCGGGTTTTTTGCTGACTGCTATCACGGACCAAGCCGGCAGCGCCGCGGTGAAGCTCCTGTCCGCACAGAACCCGGAACTCGAAGACGCGGCTTATCTGTCTTTAAGCATCGTGCGCATCATCTTCAACTGCCTCGCCCAGGTCGGGCTGGGCTGGTTCGCCTGGCAGCTGAGTTTCTGTGGGCTCAAGACCGGCATGTTGCCGAAGGCTTTCTGCTACTTCGGTTATCTGTCTGGCTTCACGGGTCTGATCATGGGCCTGACTTTCATCCCGATCTATCTGCAGACCGTGCTGATCTGGTCTGGCTGGCTGGCCTTCCTCATGCTGCGGCGGGCGGCTTTGCCCGTTCCGGCGGCTTGATGGTCAGCGTGTAGAGGCTGACGAGGCCCATCACTACCGCGCCGATGATCATGGGCGCATGATGGCCGAGCTGCGTGTAGATCTGCGTACCCACCAGCGGTCCGAGAATCGCTCCGAAGGTCGTGCCAGCGCCGAGAAATCCTGCCGCCGCACCCTGTTCCCAGGGCTGCAACTGCAGGCTGGCGCTGCCGTTTACGCCAGGGTTGGCGCAGGCAAATGCGAGGCCGAGCACGGCAAAGCCGACCGCCATGACGATGGGGTTTGGCGCCACCAGGATGATGAGCAGCGCGAGGACGAACAGCGGGCCCATGACCCGCAGCAGTACATGGGGCTTTATCTTGAAGAACTGGAATACACCCACCTGCATCACCACGATCATCATCGCCATGCTGACCAGCATGGTGCTCGCGGTGCGCACCAGTTCCTTGGCGTCGTGAATGCCGAACTCGTCCTGCAGGTAGAAGCTGAGGATCAGTTGCAGCCCCATGAAGGTGATGAAGAAGCAGAACCAGATGATGATGAAGGGCCGCAGGCGCGGGTCGGACAGTTTCAGTGCAACGCGCGGCGTTGTGCTGATGTGGCGGTTGGTTTCCGGCAGCATGATGTAGCTGAACGCGGCACCGAAAAACCCGATCAGTGCGGCGGTATACATCGGCACCAGTTCACCGAGCCAGGCCAGCGCAGCCGCGAGCACCGGACCGAGCACCGAGCCGAGTCCATTGGCGCCGCCGATCACCGCCATGCCCTGGCCGCGGTGCTGCACGTCGGTGATATCCACCATGTAGGCAGTCGAAGCCGGGTAGATTGCCGAGGCCACCAGCCCGTAGCAGGCGCGCGCGCAGGCGAACAATATCAGCAGGCTCATGCCGGTCATGACACCACTCAGGCCGAGCTGCAGGATGATGGCAACGATCAGCGTGCCGCTTGCGGCACCCAGCACACCGGTGATGAATACCGGTTTTCGGCCGATCTTGTCACTGCGTTTTCCCCAGAACGGTGCGCCGAAGACCAGCGGCAGGTTGGCGAGTGTGAGCGCGATACCGAAACTCTGCGGATCCCAGCCGACCCGACGCACCAACGGCGCGATGATCACGAAGGTCAGCGATTGCCCGATGGCGAACAGCATCACGCCAAAGCCAAGCAGTAACCTGGCCTTCAGCGGGCCCGCCCCTGGTGTATCCGTCATGTATTCGTCCTGAATGTGCTTCTGTGTATTTAGGGCTGCGCTTCGGGCAGTGCGAAGGCCGTGATCTGGTCGCCGGCTTTCTGATAGACAAAGGCGTGACCGCCGGAGGCGACGACCACGAATTGCCGGCCGCCAATCTCGTAACTCATGGGTACGGCAAAGGCGCCGGTTGGCAGGGTAGCATTCCAGAGTTCCTTGCCGTTGCGGAGATCAAAAGCGCGCAGCCGGTCATCACCGGTGGCGCCGATGAATACCAGCCCGCCGGCCGTCAGCATCGGACCGCCGAAAGTCGGCGTGCCCCACTTCAGCGGCAGCGGCAGCGAATAGGGCGCAGCCATCGGCGGCGGCAGGGTGTGATCCCAGACGCCGAGCGTGCCACGCCAGAGAATCTCGCCCTGCTGCAGATCGACGGCCACCAGTTCCGCGTAGGGCGGTGCCGTACAGGGCACCTGGTTCAGCGGCGATAACAGTGCTGACTGTTTTATGGCCCAGGGCGTGCCGAGTATTCGGGCGGGCGCACCCATCATGTTTTCCTGCATGCTCTTGCGGACTTCTTCGGCCTTTGCCGCAGGCAGCAGTTGCGCAAAGTGGGCGAGGCGCAACACGTTGGCGACCAGGATCTTCGACTCCGGATCGACTGCGACGCCACCCCAGTTCACACCGCCGGCGCTGGATGGCACCATGATCGTGCCCTCGGCAGACGGCGGCGTGAAGATTTTTCCGTAACGTGTCTTGCCATAGGCTTTCACACAGGCATTG
>CAYJPG010000143.1:0-4919 GCA_964371995.1 uncultured Chromatiaceae bacterium
TCGGGCTGCGACGGCTGCAGCCTGGTCGCGCAACAGGCGCATCGCATCGCTGCGCCCGGTGGGCGCAAGCGATTCCGGCTGCAGCCTGCGCTGCGCTTCGGCGTGCTGCGTGTGGCTCGATGCATCGAGTGCTTTCCTGACCGTCCGGAGCAGCTTGGCCAGTGACAGCGGTTTCTCGACAAAATCGACTGCACCGAGACGCGTGGCTTCCACTGCGGTTTCAACGGTGCCATGGCCGGACAGAATGACCACGGGACAGCCAGGCGTGCCGGCCTCGGTCCATTCGCGCAGCAGCGTGATGCCGTCGATGTCCGGCATCCACACATCGAGCAGGACGAGATCTGGTGCAGTCCGTTGCACTTCCCGGCGTGCTTCCGCGGCATCTGCGGCGACGCTGACGGAATAACCTTCGTCTGTGAGGATGTCGCTGATGGTGCTGCAGATGTCCGCTTCATCATCGACGACCAGTATGTGTGCCGGGCTCATGCTTCACTCCGCGTCGGCGTCTGCAGTTCGGTCTTGTCATCCGACCACAGGGCACGACTTTCGCCTGTCATGTCGGTACTCCGCGCGCGCACGGGCAGCCGCACGGTGAGCCGTGCGCCATGCGGAGGAATGTTCTCTGCCAAAACCGTACCACCGTGCTCTTCGACCAGCTTCCTGACGATCGCAAGCCCCAGACCGGTACCTTTGTTCTTGTTCGTGACATAGGGCTCGAAAAGGCGTGGCAGCAGTTCGGCGACGATCCCCGGTCCGTTATCGGTAACGCTGATCTCTGCCATGGCGCGGTCTGTACCGGGAACGAAGCCCGCGGCAATTTCGATATGCGCGTCGGCTTTTCCTTCCAGTGCCTCCTGGGCATTCCGTATCAGGTTATGCAGCAACTGCCGCACGCGTACCGCGTCAGCCTCTATCTCGATATCGTCGTCGAGTTTCAGCTGCACTGTTGGCTGCCCTTCCTGCGCCCGGTACAGCCATGCGACCTCGCTTATCAGCCTGGCCAGATCAACGCGGCCGATATTGATCGCCGGCGCACGCGCATACTCGCTGAACGCATTCACCATGTCGCGCATCGCCTCGACCTGCTGCACGATCGTATGGGTTGAGCGGTCGAGGACCTTGCCGTCTTCGTCGCTCATATTGGGCAAGTACCAGCGCCGGATGCGCTCGGCCGCCAGCCGTATGGGGGTCAGCGGATTCTTGATTTCGTGGGCCAGGCGTCGCGCGACCTCACCCCAGGCCGCATCCCTCTGCGCCAGCAGCAACTCGGTGACATCGTCGAACACGACGATCGCGCCACCGCCGGTCTCCGTATCGCCCGGCAGCGGCGAACTCGCGCAGTTGAGAATCCGCCGGCTGTTTTCCGTACGCAGCACGACCTGTCCGCGCCACTCGGCCGGTACACCTTGCAGATGCGGTTCCAGTGCCTCGATGAACTGCGCAACGACGGTGCTGCTGCTGCCCGCATTTTTCCAGGGGGTCCCGGTCAGGGTGGTCAGATCGAAACCCAGCACCCTGCCCGCGGCATCATTGGCGATACGCATCGTGCCATCCGGTTCGATCGCGATGACCCCGGTTGAAAGACTGCCGAGAATGGTGGCGAGATTGGCACGCTCGCTTTCCAGTTGCTGCCGGCTCTTGCGCCCTTCCTCGCGTGCGCTCTTCAGGCGCTCGATCATGCCGTTGAACGATTCAATCAGGAAACCGATCTCGTCCGCTGCTCCGCGCGACAAATGCGTGTCGAAGTTGCCTTTGGCAACGGCATCGGTGCCGATGGCAAGCGCCTCGATCGGCGCCGAGAGCCGGCGCGAAAAATAAAAAGCGCCCGCCGCTGCAGCCAGCAGCGACAGCAGCAGGACCAGCGAGAGCGTCAGCGCCAGGCTGTATTTCAGGGGGTTGCGCAGATAGGACAGTTCCGCGTAGCGCATGTAGGTGTCTTCAACCGCATCAGCCAGCCGCCCCTGGCGCTCGCCGACCGGGAATATGGCCTGCAGGTACCGCGGCGCGAGAGCATCGTGGTCGCCCGGAATGGTGGCCGCGGCACGAATCTGGTAGCGGTCGTTGGCTTCCGGTTCGAGCGTGACAAAATTCCGGGTTCGACGCAGCTCGGCAAGCACATCGTCGGCCAGCCGTGGCGGTAGCCGGGCACCCTGCATGCTCGAGCCGACAACCTGCAGTTGCCCGTTGAATACGGTCAACTCTACGGCACCGGCATCGGTGCGCAGTACGCCGAGTGCGCGCTGCAGCGGATCGCCCTCCAGGTTGCCAAGCGCTGCCGCCAGTGCGCCAGTCTGCAGCAGTCGTGAGGTGGCCTGGGTATCGAGCGTTTCGCGGCTCAGCTTCAGCGCCGAAGAAAGCTCCGTGCTGAGGTCGGTGTCAAACCAGTTGTCGATGCCGCTGTTGATGGAGTTCAGGGCAAACAGGTAAACAATGAAAAGAGGCGCGAGTGTCAGTCCCACGAACATCGTGACCAGTCGCAGCCGCAGCCTGGAACCCGGGGCATGTCGCCGGTAGTCGCGTATCAGTTGTACGAGATTGCCGGCGATCAGTGCCAGCAGCAGGAGTGCGGCGCTGATATTTACGCCGATGATGACCAGGTGACGTTGGCTGAAGCCCTCCAGGCTGGGTGCGGACTGCGCGAGCAGCAGCAGGGCCGTGACGCCCAGCAGTACCGCCGCTGTAGCAATGATCAGGCCGGCGGTACGGACTACTCTTCGAGTGGCCATTGATGCCAGTCGCTTTCCAGACTGAAGTCATCGTTCCAGAATGCCAGTATGCGCAAGGGGCCCGGCAGGTGCTGCTGGTCAAGCAGGGTACGCAGGCTGACTTCGTAGCGCGCATCTGCGTCAAGCAGGCTGGCATCAACCAGCGGCAGCTCCGATATCGTGCCCAGCTCGTGGAGTGCGGAAAACAGCGTAGTGTGAGCGGTCTGCTCATCGGTGCCGAGGTTGCGTACCAGATAGCCGCGTGACAGCGGCTGCCATGAAAGCTCGTAGTCCCTGTGCAGGGCCACGACCTCACTGTCGGGCAGCCAGTTCCTGACTTCGTTGACTTCTGCCTGCAGGCTGAAGGTCAGGCGGATGCCGTTCTGCAGGGCATCGAGCATCTGCCGGTTTAGCTGGTAGTCGATACGCGCGGACAGGTACCAGACCTTGTCCCTGAGTTCGGTCCGGACATCGCGGATGACGATGTCTGTTTCCTGGGCAAGAACCGCCGGCGTGAGGCCGATGCCCCACATGATCAGCATGACAACCATCATCAGTTTGCGTAGCGGCCGGTGACATGTGCCCCCGGTTCTTGCCGGCGATGCCGGATGTGGAAAGAATTGCATGTACTGCTGCACTGTTCAGATTTCAGACCGGAACCGGGGACAACCAGGCTGCATCAGCCGGGCGCGAAAGCCATTAAAGCATAGTAGAAGCCGTCGGTATCCGCTGTACCTGGCAGGAGCTGGCGGCCTGGATCTGTCGGGACCACCGCACCCGGCAGATCGTCCGGGAGTGGAATCTCGCGCACTTCAGGATGAGCGGCGAGAAAGCTGCTGACCACTACGCTGTTCTCGGCGCGGAACAGTGAGCAGGTGCTGTACAGGAACTGCCCGCCCGGACGCAGCAGCGGCAAGAGCTTCTCCATCATCAGGCTTTGCCGGGCAGCGAGCGCCGGCAGATCTGCGGCGCGGCGCAGAAACTTGATGTCCGGGTGCCGACGGATCACACCGGTCGCCGAGCAGGGCGCATCGATGAGAATCCGGTCGAAGAGTCGGCCATCCCACCATTTTTCCGGTGTCGTCGCATCGCCGGCGATGAGCTGGGCCGTCAGTCCGAGCCGTGTCAGATTGCTCTGAACCAGAGGCAAACGTTCTGCCGACACATCGAGTGCAGTCAGTTCGATCTCGCCCGCCGCGTGCTCCAGCAGATGAGTCGATTTGCCGCCGGGCGCGGTGCAGGCATCGAGCACGCGCATGCCCGGCTGCGGATCAAGCAGGCGGGCGGCGAGCTGTGAGGCGGCGTCCTGGACGGTGACAAGTCCGGCAGCGAAGCCCGGCAGTCTGCCGGTTGCGACTGCTGTTTCCAGCTTGAGGGCGTGGGCGGCTCCCGCCAGCGTTGTTGCGGCAAGGCCCGGTTCGGCCTGCAGCAGGGCGGCGTATTCGCTGACGGTACTGCGCATGCTATTGACGCGCAGCCAGAGCGGCGGCTGTTTCTGGTTGGCCTCGAGCACATCTGCCCAGCAGTCGGGCCAGTCCTGCTGCAGTTGCCTGATCAGCCAGGCCGGATGTGCGTAGCGGGCCTCTGCTGATTCCATCACGCGCGCAAGTATCGAATCAGCTTCGCGTTGGTAGCGGCGCAAGGCGGCATTAACGAGTCCCGCTGCGCGCGGCTGTCCGAGCAGGCGCGTCGCCCCGACCGTCGCGGATACAGCCGCATAGTCCGGTTGTTCGGGGTCGTTGAGCTGAAACAGGCCGACCGACAGCAGCGCTTCGAGAATCCGGTCGCGGGTGCGCAGCGGCCGGTCGAGCAGTTCCCCGAGAATCGCCTGATGGCGGTGATGCCATCGCACCGCGCCGAACGCCAGCGCCTGGATGTGGGCGCGGTCGCGATCCTCGATGCTTGCAGTGTCTTCTGCAGCGAGCGCACTTTCCAGCGTTGCGCCCTGCTCAATCACCTGCAGTACTGCGCGCGCCGCCATCGCCCGGTTGAGCGACCCGGCCGCATCAGACTGAGTGCCGCCAGCCGGGCGCTGCCATGGGCTGCGTTGCTTCACGTGCCGAGCACCGTGCCCGCGAGTGCCCGGCTGCGGGCGAGGTCTGCGGCGGCCACTTTCTGTTTGCCAGGCAGCTGCACGGTCGTGAGGTCGAGCACGCCGTCTCCAGTCTGAACACTGATGCCCTCACTGCCGGCAGCGATGATCTGTCCGGGTAC
>CAYJPG010000144.1:0-4898 GCA_964371995.1 uncultured Chromatiaceae bacterium
CGAACGGGCATCCACTGACCGGTAACAAGGAACTGAGCCTGCGCGTGCTGGCCGGTTATCCGCTGGTGACCTACGTGTTTGGTGCCACCGGTGAGTCCTCGCTGAAGAAAGCCTTTGCTGACCAGGGGCTCGAACCGAATGTGGTGTTCACTGCGCGCGATGCGGACATCATCAAGACCTATGTGCGCATGGGCATGGGCGTGGGCATCGTCGCGCCGATGGCCTACGAATGTCAGGATCAGAAGGACCTCACGGCGCTGTCAGCTGCCGGGCTGTTTCCACGCGTGACCACCTGGCTTGGCTACCGCCGCGATTCGGTACTGCGCCGCTACATGGTGGATTTCATTGCGCTGTTTGCTCCACACCTCACGCCGCAGATCACCCGCAAGGTGGCACAGCTGGCGACACAGTCCGAGGTCGATGAACTGCTTGATGAGGTGCAGCTGCCGATGCGCGGCGGCTGTGATGAGGTGGCAGGAGCGGTCGCCCGGCCCTAGAGTCCGGACAGGTCGATATCGTGCAGTCCGCACTCGCGCTTCAGGCCGAAGAAGCGCGTTTCTTCCGCATTGTTGACAGCGTGAATCGGTTTGGTGGTGTGCACATCGCCGACCGAGATATAGCCTTTTTCCCAGAGCGGGTGATAGGGCAGGTCGTACTGCTTGAGATAGCGGTAGACATCGCGGTCGGACCAGTCGGCGATCGGATGGACTTTCCATCGTTCACCCTGGGCCTTGAGGAAGGGTACATTGCTGCGGCTTGAAGACTGGCTCCGGCGCAGGCCGGCAAACCAGCTGCCGACCGTCAATTCGCGCAGGGCGCGTTCCATCGGCTCGACCTTGTTCTCGCGGTTGTAGGCTTCGATGCCGGCCAGACCAAGCTGCCAGCGCTGGCCGTGCCGGCTCTCCTGCCAGGCGGGGCTGCGCCGGCTGCGGTAAACCTTTAGGTCGAGCTTCAGGCGCTCTGTCAGCGCATCGACGAAAGCATAGGTTTCCGGGAACAGATAACCGGTATCGATGAACACCACCGGGATTTCCGGGCGCAGGCGCGTCACCAGGTGCAGCAAAATGGCTGCCTGGATGCCGAAGCTGGAGGTCAGTACATGTTCGCCCGGCAGGTGTTCAAGTGCCCAGGCCACGCGGTCTTCGGCGGACAGGGACTCAAAGTGCTGGTTGCAGTGGGCGACAGCCTGGGCACGTGTTTCCACTTCATCGAACAGGATCCCCGGTCGCTCGGCGACGGTCGTGGGCTTTTCCAGCGTGGAAACCAGTGTGGCGGCTGCGGGCACTCGCAAACTCCTGCGGCTCGGTGGCCTGATATGACAGGCTGCACGCTAACCGGGCGGGCGCGGCCAGGGAACGACGTTGTTGTTATCCGACCATAACCACCTTATATAAGCGCCTGCCGCCGAAGGGCGGAATCTGGCGGGGCTTGGGTTAGAATCGCTCCAGAATCACGATAATCAACAAGGCGCTTCGACTTGGACACTCTGCGGAATATCTATCACACCACCAAGCTGCGGCTTGGTTTCCTGATCGCGGCCTGCGCGCTGGCCGGGATCGCCGTCAGTCCGACATCGGACCTCGCCGCATGGCAGGTAGCGGTACTCGGCGTAGCCACGCTGCTGTCTTCAGCGAGCGCCGGCGCCTTCAACCAGCTCTGGGAAGCCGACATCGACCGCATCATGCGGCGCACCTCAACGCGAGCCTTCGTCACGGGCCGCTTCGCGGTGACGCCGGTGTGGTATGCCGGCATTCTACTGGTGCTGATTCTGTCCGTCGTCGCTGCCGCACTGGCTACCAATGCAACTGCTGCGTTCTATATTTTCCTCGGCGCATTCACCTACGGCGTCGTGTACACCGTCTGGCTGAAGCGGCGCACCTGGCTCAACATTGTGATCGGTGGCCTGGCGGGCAGCTTCGCAGTGATGGCGGGCGCTGCTGCGGTGGGTGCTGAACTTGCACCGGCGCCATTAATCCTCGCTGTCGTACTGTTTCTGTGGACGCCGCCGCATTTCTGGGCGCTCGCCTACGCCTGCCGCCGGGATTATCAGGCCGCCGGTGTGCCGATGCTGCCGGTCGTGTTCCAGGAGCGGGTCAGCACGCTCACGATACTTGCCCACACCATCGTGCTGGTGCTGCTGTCAGTGGTTCCGTTCTGGCTGGGCATGAGCTGGATCTATCTGGTCAGTGCGGTGGTTGGCGGCGTGGTATTCCTGCGTGCTTGCATCGTGCTGGTCTACAAGCCGACGATCCCGCAGGCCTGGCGCGTGTTCGCCGCCTCGATCGTGCAGCTCGGGTTGCTGCTGACCGGTGCGATCCTGGACAACCTGCTGGTCAGTTGACGACGCGGCTGCCGCCCCGCCCGATCTGTCGCATCGACAGGTTTCCACTGTCATGGCGTTTACAATGTTCTGATCCTCTTTGGCACGAATGGGGGAGAGATAATGACCGACAACATTGAGCAGACACCTGAAGATCAGCCTGGCGCGCAGAAAAAGCTGCCCTTGTTAACCAGGTCCCGCGTGAACGCAGCGGTTCTGGCGATCGGTGGCATGCTGGTTGGATCATTGGTTGGCATCGGCGTGCAGACGGGTGTCGAAAGCACCGGCTTGCTGGGCCCGTCGGTCGAGGCGCTGATTGCCGAGCAGGAATCGAATTTCACCGCTGTCAATGCCCGCCTTGATGATCTGCGTGGCATGGCATCCGATCCCGAAATGAAAAACCGCCTTGCGGAATTGGGCAAACTGCTGGCCCGACAGGGCGAACTCGCCAACCGGGCAAATAACGAACTGGCCTACCTTGGCGATCAGGTCGATGCTCTGCGGACACAGACGCTCGCCGATAACGGGTTTGCGGGCGGTGCGGATTTCTGGCTCAAGACGGGAGAGAGCGTCACGGTTGGCGAGCGCGGCCAGGTTTTTGGCGTGGTGAGGATGGCCAGGAGCTGGGTTGACGTTAACCTGAACGGAGAAAGAGCAAGGCTGACAGTTGGTGATACTGTCGAAGTGCCGCTCGGCGGCCGTAGCTGTACCGTTTTCTACAAGCAGGCCCTGCCGAGAGACGATGGGCGCACCGGATTCGACCTGACTTGTGGGTGAGCCAATATTTGAATGTTCGGGGAGGCCGCCCTTTGCGCCGTTCCACCGGATCGGGCGACCGCTTGACGGACTAACATCCAAGGGTTATTAGCATATACTCGAAAAATAATTTCCGGACGGGCAATCGATGCATGCATTTGGGGAATGCAACATCAGCTCCGACCGGTTGTTCCGTGCCGCGAGCCAGGCGTGGGGTTCTGATATACGGCCGACTACGTTCGCCACCAGCTACGGGTTCAAACACTTTCAGGAGATTCCGCCTTATGACACGCATGGCATTGCTCGGATTACTTGTCCTAGTCAGCTGGTCAGCCCATGCAGACCTGAATGTCCCGGGATGGCGCGCCGGGGCTGCGGTAAGTTTCGGAAATTTTCGGGGTAGCGATGTGCCCGATCCTGAACTCGGCAACAAGTTCATCGACGACAATGCAGTCGGCGCCAAGGTATACGGCCAATATAAGTTCAATGACTGGTTTGGCATTGAGGCTGCGTATCACAACACGGGCGAGTTCGAAGACAAGTCCAGGAGCCTGACGTTGCCGGGCAAGCTGAAGCTCTCATTCAGCGGCTTTTCTGCACAGGGTCTCCTGTATGTGCCGTCGCCTTCCGATGAAGTGCAGTTCTACGTCAAGGCCGGTTTCTATGATTTTGATGATGAACTGCAGTTGGACGGCAGCAATATTTCGAGTTCTTCCGAGAGCGGTCTGGTTGCCGGAGCCGGAGCAGTGATTGAAATCGCCGAGCGCCTCGGGATCCGCGCGGACCTTGACTGGTTCGATGCCAAGGTCGGCGATTTCTACTCGGTAAACCTTGGGATTCAATATCGCTTCGGCGGAAAGTGATGCGCCGATTGTCGCTTACGGGAAAGTGCGCTTAAACCGCTCAACCAAATTGAGGAAAACTTCGTGAGAAATGCAATATCTCTGTTAATACTGCTTGCCGTTTCGAATCTGGCGGGCGCCGTTGAAGTGACCCTGGTGGCTGACAACACCCGCAGCAGCAGCGGTACGCTGAGCTATCAGGTCTTCAAGGCCTGCACACCAGCATCGAACGCTGCCGGCACGGGTTGCAGCACCTTTGGTTCCGGCTGGCAAACCACCAATGGCGTGACCGGTTCCACGGCCACCTGGGCCTGGAACGGCACCACCCTGGCGGCGACGGGCATGTTCCAGAGCACCTCCCACTTGTCCAGCAACCCGGCTGCCTCGGCAGTCGTCAGTGACAAGACCGTCAACCTGAATATCAACACGGCGACCACGACCACGACTGCTACCAGCTACAACTGTATCGAAGGCAACTTCCTGATCAACGTTGGCGCCCAAGGCTGCGCGAATACCTTGACGGGCGCTAATTTCGCCAATGACAGCTCAGTTGTCTACAACGTCGGCGGCAACGCCAACTGCGTGAACCGCACCATCGGCGGCGATGACACCAGCGGCGGCAACGTCCGCGGCCTGATGTCGGTCGCTGCTGGCGGTGGTTGCGACGCGACAGACGGTGCCTACGACCTGTGGACGATCGTATCCGATAATACCGGTACGGGCGGGACGCTGGTGCTCTCCAACGGTATACCCATCGGTAATGCGGGTACCCACTACATGACCTTCCAGGCTGTTGCACCGGCTGCTGACGCCGTAGATGACGGCCCGGTCGATGTACTGGAAGCCACGGCCACCGACATCAATGTCGGTGCGAACGACACCGGCTTCACGGATCCGGTGACCGTAACGATCACCACCAACCCGACCAAGGGGCCAGTTCCCACTGTCAGTGCGGCGGGTCCGGCCGCTGGCCAGACCAT
>CAYJPG010000145.1:0-4832 GCA_964371995.1 uncultured Chromatiaceae bacterium
TAAATCACCGACGATGGTCGGCAGGGCCGTCGAAACGATGGTCTGATCCAGGGGCGCGAGCAGCATCACCAGCACCAGCGCGCCGAATATCAGACGGGCGGATCGGTCCATGTTGAATTCCGGAGCGGGAGACTCACGCGTGGCGTTGCCCGGTTCGGCCATCAATTTTGTGTACCGGTTCCGGATTGAGGGTCGGCGTCACCGAACATCAAGTACGCCTTCCATTCCTTTCTGGCGATGGCTTGTGGCGAACGGCATCTTCTTACTGCAGTAGAACGCAAAGCTGCCGGTCCTTTTTGGCGTGAATGTGATGATCACCGGATCGCCGCCGAAACCCTGGTGAATGGATAGCCCGGATGCCGGGTCATCGATGACGAAATTGTGGGGCGCGAACCCTTCCTTGGTCAGCGTGAGTTCCACGGGCTTGCCGGCAGCGACGATCAGGTGCGAGGGCGTGAAGCTGTAACTGTCGAGGACCACTGCCGCACGCTGCACCCCGTCGGCATCGACCGTGAGCGTCACCGGGTCTGCGGCGACTGTCTGTACGGCAAGTAGCATCGACAGCGCGGCGATGGCTGACTTATGCATGAGCTACCTCAGCTGGGGATGGCATGTAGAAGCGAATGTACCGCATGATTGCCATTGCGATGCTTCAAACTGCTTGGAGTAGGGGCTCGCGAGCTGATTAGTGCTGACCAATTAGGCCTTCGGTCACGCACCTCTGCTCCGGCGTTTTGTCAAACCCGGCGAGTTTTCATCGGCCAGGTATTTTGCCTTGGCCAAGGGCCGCGCTGCGGTACAATAACGGCCCAAGGGACTCAGCACACCGGAAGCGGAAGTTTTCTGTCGGCTCACGCCGGCAACGTCAGACTCTGCCGTGCGAGCCGTATTAAAACAAAAATTGGTGCGCACCCAGACGTCGTCTGATGGCGTTACTTGAGGATTTCTGATGAATATCGGATGGACCTGGCTTATTCCCGCAAGCCTGTTACTGGGTGCCTGCAACAACGACAGCACGACCAGTGCCGCTACATCCAGCTGTGAGCCCCTGCTGGTCGAGTCGGCCAGTGGCGGGCCGCTCCTGTACACGACAAGAGACTGCTGGACGGTCAAGGTGGACGCCCACACGATCACGATCCAGGACCCGGTCAAAACCGGTAGTTACCAAACCTGGGGTGATCCGCACGAGAACCTGAACGGCAAACACGTCAAGGACTGGTTGAGTGACCGCCGGAGCATCGTCTTTGGCGGCGCGATGGTCACGATGATCGCCGAGGGCCCGACCGCGGTTGTAGACAGCCTGACCATCTACGATGGACCGCGGAGCTATACCATCGTCAATGTTGGCAACATGGTCATCGACCATACCGACGATGAAGTGAGCACACTCGCGCGCGACGCGGTCGAAGCCGACGGTGAAGCCGGGTGCCTCGCGAACAAGGCCGATGGCGGCCTCCTGTTCGATAACACCTACCAGCAGGATGCGGATATTGACGGCACACCTCTGGAGATGGTGCCGGCCCTGGTGCGGATTGGCGAGACCTTCGGGCCCGCGAATCCCAACCAGGTCAATGACTACTATCCCCCTCTGCCGGGCGATGCGCCGCCTGTCGCCTGCGTGGCTTCGCCGTAGACGGCATTTCGCGCGTTACCGGCGGCATCCTCCGGCAAGCCGCCGGCGACGACCGCGTGGGAGTAACAGGAACCGCTCCGAGCGTTACCAGCTGGCCCCGAAGGGAAGGCTTTCCCGGTCATGGCTTCGTGTCATATTCGGAGTACCACCGATACGCGCGTGTCAGCGCCATGGAGCAGCTCGTAGCTGGCATCTGGCTGGATTAATCCTGCACTCGAAGCCGGCTAGAATGGCTCCGGTCTGTCTCTCAAGGGAAGCAGTGCATGGTTGCTGTTCACATAGTCATCGCGCTGGCACTGATCCAGTTTTTCGTCTTTGGTGCGCTTGTCGGGCGGGCCCGGGTGAAATATCAGGTAGATGCGCCGGCCATTACCGGCCACCCGGTGTTTGAACGCTATTACCGGGTTCACTACAACACGATGGAGCAGCTCGTGAGCTTCGTGCCGGGCATGCTGCTGTTCGGTACTTACGTCAGCGCCACGGGCGCGGCGATACTCGGGCTGGTGTTCATCGCGGGGCGCTTTGTCTATCTGCGCCTCTACATCGCGGACCCGAAGAAGCGCGGCGCCGGATTCGGTATCTCGGTGTTGCCGATCATGATCCTGATCCTGGGCGGACTCGGCGGCGCCATCTGGTCCACCGTCGGCTGAGCACGCGACGCTTATCTGCTGACCCGTCTTGGCTGCTGGCCCTCCGTCACGCGCTGGCTGCTGAGGTATTCCTCATACCCGCCGTGGAAGTCGACGATCCCGTCGGTCTGCATCTCGATCACCCGGGTGGCGAGTGAGGCCACAAATTCCCGGTCGTGGCTGACGAAGATGAGCGTACCGGCATAGTTCTCCAGAGCCAGGTTCAGGGCCTCGATGGATTCCATGTCCAGGTGGTTGGTCGGCTCATCCATGAGCAGTACGTTCGGCTTGAGCAGCATCATCTTGCCGAACAGCAGGCGGCCTTCCTCGCCACCCGAGATGACCTTCACTGATTTCCGGCTCTCGTCCTTCGAGAACAGCATGCGGCCGAGTGTCGCGCGCAGCGCCTGTTCGTCGTCAGTCTTCTGCTGCCATTGGCTGATCCAGTCGAACAGCGTCATGTCTTTGGCGAAATCGTCGCCCCGATCCTGCGGGACGTAGCCGGTCGTGACGTTCTCTGACCACTTGACCGTACCCTGGTCCGGCTCCAGTTCCTGCACAAGGCACTTCAGCAGGGTGGTCTTGCCAACGCCATTGGCACCGATGATTGCGATCCGCTCACCCACCTCGACCTTGAGGTTCAGCTCCTTGAACAGCGGCTCCGCGTCGTAGCCCTTGGTCAGCCCCTCGACCTCCAGCGCTTGCCGGTAGAGCTTCCGGGACTGGTCGAAGCGGATGAACGGACTCACCCGGCTCGAGGGCTTTACATCGGCCAGTTCGATCTTCTCGAGCTGCCGGGCCCGCGACGTGGCCTGGCGCGCCTTCGAAGCGTTGGCGGAGAAGCGGCTGACGAAGGTCTGCAGTTCGGCGATCTGGACCTTCTTTTTCGCGTTGTCCGCCAGCAGCTGTTCGCGAGCCACCGTGGACGCCGTCATGTACTGGTCGTAGTTGCCCGGATAGATGCGCAGCTCGCCGTAGTCCAGGTCGGCCATGTGGGTGCAGACGCTGTTCAGGAAGTGCCGGTCGTGGGAGATGATCACCATCGTGCAGTCGCGGGAGTTGAGCAGGTCTTCGACCCAGCGGATGGAGTTGATGTCCAGGTTGTTGGTGGGCTCGTCGAGGAGCAGCACGTCCGGGTTGCCGAACAGTGCCTGTGCCAGCAGCACGCGCAGTTTCCAGCCGGGCGCCACCTCGCTCATCAGGCCGTCATCCAGTTCTGCCGGAATACCGACACCGCGCAGGAGCTCGCTGGCGCGGGACTCGGCGGTGTAGCCATCCAGTTCGGCGAACCGGGTTTCCAGTTCACCGACCCGCATCCCTTCCTCCTCGCTCATCTCCGGCAGAGCATAGATAAGGTCCCGTTCCTGCTTGATGGTCCAGAGCTCGGCATGCCCCATGATCACCGTATCGATCACCGGATATTCCTCGAAGGCGAACTGGTCCTGGCGCAGCTTGCCGAGGCGTACCCCGGTATCCAGGGCCACGTTGCCCGAGGTAGGGGCCAGATCGCCGCCGAGGATCTTCATGAAGGTGGACTTGCCGCAGCCGTTGGCCCCGATCAGCCCGTAGCGGTTGCCGCCGCCGAACTTGGTCGAAACATTCTCGAACAGCGGCCTGGCGCCGAATTGCATGGTGATATTGGCTGTCGTGATCAAGGCGGAATCCTGTCGGGGGGCTGAAGCGGGGGGCGAATGCTACACGCCGCTCCGGGGAATAGCATGGATGCCCTGCGACCGGTCCGAGGCCAGACCTTATGTCAAGGCGTGCGGGCGCCGCAGCAAGACTGCCCGGCTTGACATGCCAGGGATCCCGGCAGGACTATTCGACTACAACGACAAGTCGCAGGTCATGGTTCCAGACCCTGCACGGAAGCACCGGTCTATTCAGCATTGAAGCCTTTCCTGTTCGCCGGGAAGCGTCGTGGAAGGCGTTGTTTGGGAGCAGGTGTCATGTACAAGGCGCGCGGTTTCCGTTCGTTCCCCCAGAGCATCAGTTCCGACATGCGCCGCCAATCCTGGCTGGCACTGGCCGTTGTGCCTGTCGTCCTGGCGGCGGCTGGTTCTGCCAGCGCCGCGCCGCTGACCTGGAACAGCGTCACTGCTGACTGGACCATCGGTACCAACTGGACGCCTGGTGGCCCGCCCGGAGTGGGCGATACCGCGATCATCAATGCGGGCAATGCGCAGCTGAATTCCGATACCACCATTCTCGGGCTTGCCCAGGCTGGCGGCACGATATCGGGCACCGGCACGCTCACGCTGACCGGTTCCTCGACCTGGACCGGCGGTACCCATACCGGTGCCGGCATCAGCCAGTTCGACGGCCCGCTCGCCATATCCGGTGCAACGGCCAAGACTATCTCCGGTGCCCGCATTGTGAATGCGGCCAGCACCGACTGGTCCGGCAACACCGGCGCCAACAACAACACCATCTCCATGGCAAGCACGAGTGTCTTCAACAACACCGGTACCTTCAGCGACGCCAACGCATTCAATAGCACCATCAGCGGTGGCACTTTCAACAACGGCGGCACCTTCAACAAGCAGACGAACACCACGACGACCATGAGT
>CAYJPG010000146.1:0-3753 GCA_964371995.1 uncultured Chromatiaceae bacterium
GCTCTGGTATGACGCCAAAGGACAGGAAATAAAGAGCTTTCATGTCCGCGACGGATACGGGATGCAGCAAGTGCAGGCGGCAGGCATCACGGTGGCGGTAATTTCCGGCCGCGCTTCACCTGCGGCGGCGGCGCGGCTGGCCGAACTCCGGGTGCAGCATGTTTTCCTCGGTCGCAATGACAAGAAAGCGGTACTCGAGGCACTGCTGACCGAGCTCGACATCGCACCGGAAATGGTCGCCTGCGTCGGTGACGACACTACTGATCTGGAAATCATGCAGATGTCCGGGCTGGGTATTACGGTCGCCGACGCCCACCCGGAAGTGCTGGCGAGAGCCCTGTGGACGACCCGCAAGTCCGGCGGGCGGGGCGCGGTACGGGAAATCTGCGAGCTGCTGCTTGCGGCACGGCAAGCGGGCTGAGGCATGCGTTTGGGGCGCGGCAGCTGGCTGATCGTCCTCGCACTTGCGGCCGTCGGCAGCAGCGTGGTCTTCATGCTCACCCCCGACCGGCAGCCACCAGCGGACAAAAAGATCCGCACGGAACAGGGTTACTACGTCAAGGAAGGCTGGCTGACCGGCACCGGTGCGGATGGCCGGATCCTTTACAGCATCACCACCAGGGTTGCCAGACAGAATCTCGCCGATGGAACGATCGCGATGCAGGAAGTCGCAGTGAACTACATGCCAGCCGCCGGGATTCCGTGGGACATGCGCGCCACCCGCGGGCAGATCCCGCAGGATAGTAATATCATCCAGCTCTCGGGGGACGTGCTGGTCACGTCCACGGCAGCCACTGCGGCAAATCGCCGCCAGGCGCCACTGACGATTCGGACTGATTACCTTGAGCTTGATCCGGATACGTATATCGCCACTACCGACCGGCATGTGGCGATACAACGGTCGCGGGATACGCTTTATGGCAGGGGGATGCGTGTCTACCTCAAACAGGACCGGCTGCAACTTGAATCCGAGGTCCGCGGAAATTTTCTGCCGTAGCCTGATTGCGCTGCTGTGCTTCAGCAGCTTCTCTGTCACAGCCCTCGCTGCCGGCACGCCGCAGGTCCCGGAAGCTGATGCGGCTGAACGCGCGCTGCCAATCGAACTCGATGCCGCCTACTCGGAACTCGACCGCCGCAACAACCGCCTGGTGTTCAGGAATTTGCACATTACCCAGGGCAGTCTGGGGATCAGCGCCGACGAGGCGACCGCTGACCCGGCCGACTTTGAGAACAGCACCTGGATCTTCACCGGCAATGTCGAGATCAGGAACGCCGGCCTGACGGCCTGGTGCGACAAGGCAGAGATGAGTTTCAGCAACAACACCCTTCTCCGGACCACCCTGCGCGGCAAGCCGGCGCGTTTCACGCAGCCCCGCCCCGGCGGCGGCTCGACCGACGGCCACGGCGACCTGCTCGAATACGACCTCCGGGCGCGAACCATCCAGATGACAGGTAACGCGCTGCTCAGCGATGGCACCAATGAGATCACGGGTTCGAGCATTGCCTACGATCTGGGGCGGGAAGTCGTCACGGCCAGCAACAGCGGATCCGGACAGGTACGCATGAAGATTACGCCACGCCCGAAACCGCCTCTGACCAACCCGCCAGTACAGAAAGCGGACTAGAACAGCATGAGCAGTCTGCGCGCTGAAGGCCTCTACAAGAGCTTCAAGCTCCGGCAGGTCGTCCAGGGCATCTCCTTCGGCCTTGAGAGCGGCGAGATCGTAGGACTGCTCGGACCGAATGGTGCCGGGAAGACCACCGCGTTCTACATGCTGGTCGGACTGATCCGCTGCGATCGCGGCCGGATCCTGCTTGACGACCAGGATCTCACCGACCTGCCGATGCACCACCGGGCGCGTCTTGGCCTTGGCTATCTGCCACAGGAAGCTTCGATCTTCCGCAAGCTGAGCGTCGAGGACAACATACTCGCGATCCTGCAGACGCGTCCCGAGCTCGACCGGGCCGGCCAGGAACAGCGCCTTGAAGAACTGCTGGATGAACTGCACATCTCGCATGTACGCACCGGGATCGGCATGAGCCTGTCCGGCGGTGAACGCCGACGCGTCGAGATCGCGCGAGCGTTGGCTGCCGAGCCCCGCTTCGTGTTGCTGGACGAGCCTTTTGCCGGTGTAGACCCGATTTCAGTGCTCGATATCCAGCAGATCATCCGGCATCTCGCCTCCCGCGGCATCGGCATCCTGATCACCGACCATAATGTGCGCGAAACACTGGGAATCTGCGGCAGAGCCTATATTCTCAACGAAGGCGCAATGATCGCCGAGGGAGCACCGGCAGAACTTCTCGCCAACCAGCAAGTTCGGCAGGTGTATCTGGGTGAGGGCTTTAGACTATAGAAGCGGTCGCCGTTAGCGGCCTGTCTCAGGGATGACGATGAAGCCGGCACTGCAACTCCGAATCAGCCAGCAGCTGACCATGACCCCGCAGCTGCAGCAGGCCATACGCCTGCTGCTCATGCCGGTCACGGAACTCAATACACAACTGGAGCAGTTGCTGGCCGAAAACATGATGCTTGAAGCCGAGGAGCCGGAGGCTACACCTGCTGAAATGGAGGAACATGAGCCGGCGGTCAGCGACGGCGCCGCCGGCGACAGCGACGGCGACGGCGACGGCGACAGCGGTGATGCAGAAAGCGACCCCTGGAATACCGGCGATGACCCGGTAGAGGTGGCCCCGGAGCCGTCCGTCAATGAGGATATGGACTCACTGCTGTGGAACGAAACCTCCGGTGGTGGCACCAGCTTCGATGATGACAACGGACGTCCGGAGGCCAGCGACCGCAGCAGCGAGACCCTGCATGCCCACCTGATGTGGCAGCTGGAAACCGAACACTTCAGTGCACGTGAGTTCAGCGTCGGCGAAGCCCTCATCGACGCCATCGATGATGCCGGCTACCTGACCGAGTCGCTCGCATCGATACTCGAAATGCTCGACCCGGCCGCAGACTATACGCTCGCCGAGATCGAACAGACCCTGGTGAAGGTTCAGGCACTCGATCCGGCCGGCATCGGCGCCAGGGATCTGGGCGAATGCCTGCGCCTCCAGTTACAGCAGCTGGACCCTGAAGAGCCAGGCCGCGAACTCGCACTGGCCATAACGCGGGACGGCCTTGATCTGGTCGCGGAACAGCAATACGCGATGCTGCGTCGCCGGCTGAGCGTGTCGGAAGAAGACCTGAACACCGCGCTGGCACTGGTACGTCATTGCAACCCGAAGCCCGGGCTCGCCATACACCCCGCACCCGCTGACTACATCGTGCCCGACGTCTACGTACGCAAGCGCCAGGGGCGCTGGCAGGTCGATTTGAACCGCTCGGTGACACCGCGCCTCAAGGTCAACCAGGAATATGCCAACCTGGTGCGCGGCGACAGCGCCCACACCGTCCTGCGCAACCAGCTGCAGGAAGCCCGCTGGCTGGTGCGCAGCCTGGAGATCCGCGACGACACCCTGCTGAAGGTTGCCACCTGTATCGTCGAGCGGCAGTCCGAATTCCTTGATCGCGGCGACGAGGCAATGCGCCCGATGGTCCTCAAGGATGTCGCAGAACTGGTGGGTATGCACGAATCGACGATCTCGCGGGTGACGACCAACAAGTACATGTACACGCCCCGGGGCGTCTTTGAATTCCGGCACTTTTTTTCCAGCCAGGTCACCGGCGATGATGGCAGCGAACAGTCATCCACGGCGATCCGCGCCCGGATTCGCCGTCTTGTCGGCCAGGAAGACCCGGCC
>CAYJPG010000146.1:3763-4743 GCA_964371995.1 uncultured Chromatiaceae bacterium
AGTCAGCTTGCCGCGCTGCTGGCGAAGGAGAACATCAAAGTGGCACGCCGAACAGTGGCAAAATACCGTGAAGCGATGCAGATCGAGCCGTCGAGCGAGCGCAAGCGCCGGCGGCGGCTGAGCGCCAGCAGCCAGGGATCGCAGCTCTGAGAACAGCAACCACGACAACCAGGAGGCAGCCACCATGCAAATCAACCTGACCGGCCACCATGTCGAGATCACCCCTGCCCTGCGCACCTATGTAACCAGCAAGCTCTCCCGCCTCGAACGTCACTTCGAACACCTGATAGATATCCACTGCATCCTCACAGTCGAGAAACTCAGGCACCGTGCCGAGGCCACCGTCAACCTCAAGGGGGCCACGCTGTTTGCCGACGCCACCGAAGAAGACATGTACAAGTCCATCGACATGATGCTCGACAAGCTCGACCGGCAGGTCAGAAGGCACAAGGGAAAGCTTAGCGACCATCACGCCACTGAAACGATCAGGCGTGATGTACCGTGAAGTACCTGCAGGCGCCTGACCAGAACTGCTGAGCACAGATGCGCCTGATCATCGTCAGCGGCTTGTCCGGTTCCGGCAAGACCGTCGCCCTGCATTATTTTGAAGACCTCGGTTTCTATTGCATCGACAACGTGCCGGCTGCCCTGCTGGCTTCAATGATCGAGCAGATCCTGGCAACCCAGGACCCGATGTACAGCAACCTCGCGATCGGCATCGATGCGCGCAACCGCGCCGCAGATCTGGCTCACCTGCCCGCCGTAACCGCAGATCTGCGTGCGCGTGGAACCCGCTGCGAAGTGGTGTTCCTGCACGCCGATGACGATGTCCTGCTGAAGCGTTTCGGGGAAACCCGTCGCAAGCATCCGCTCAGCGCGGCGGGTCTCAGCCTGCGCGAAGCCATAGACCGGGAACGCCAGTTGCTGGATCCGATCATCGGCGCTGCAGACCTGGTTATCGACACCACGCGAACCAGCGT
>CAYJPG010000147.1:0-4651 GCA_964371995.1 uncultured Chromatiaceae bacterium
CCTGTATGCCGGACTCGCCGGAGTGTTCGATCTGATCATCAGCAATCCACCCTATGTTTCGCCCGCGGAGGTAGCGTCCCTGCCGGACGAGTATCGTCACGAGCCTGAGCTGGCGCTGCTGTCGGCGGAGGACGGGATGGCAACGCCCGCGAGAATCCTGCAACATGCGACGCGATTCCTGACGGCGGACGGCTGGCTGGCCCTGGAGGTTGGTGGCGGGGCCGCCTTGCTGGAGGCGCGTTTTGCGACGCTGCCATTTATCTGGCCCGAGTTTGAAAACGGCGGTGACGGCATCGCGCTGATCAGTGCCGTCGATCTGAGAGCAAGCGAATGTCCGGCAACACCATAGGCAGACTTTTTTCCGTGACCACCTTCGGTGAGAGTCACGGACCAGCCATCGGCTGCATCGTCGACGGGTGTCCACCGGGCATGCCGCTCGCGGAGGCGGACATCCAGCACGATCTCGAACGCCGGCGGCCGGGCAAGTCGCGCCACACCACCGGCCGTCGCGAGCCGGACACGGTGCGCATCCTGTCCGGTGTCTTCGAAGGGCTCACCACCGGCACGCCGATCGGCCTGCTGATTGAGAACGTCGATCAGAAATCCAAAGACTATGCCGGTATCAAGGACCGCTTCCGTCCGGGCCATGCCGACTACACCTACCAGCAGAAATATGGCCTGCGCGATTATCGCGGTGGCGGGCGTTCATCCGCCCGCGAAACCGCGATGCGCGTCGGAGCCGGAGCCATCGCCCGCAAATATCTGCGTGAGCGCCTCGGCGTGGAGATCCGCGGCTATCTGCGCCAGCTAGGTCCGCTGGTGCTCGATCCGCTGGACCTTTCATCCGTCGATGACAATCCATTCTTCTGTGCCGATCCGTCCCGCGTGGCAGAACTTGAGGCGTATATGGATGCGCTCCGCAAGGAGGGCAACTCGATCGGTGCGCGGGTCAATGTGCTCGCCTCGGGCGTGCCAGCCGGTCTCGGCGAACCGGTGTTCGACAAGCTTGAGGCCGATATTGCCCATGCACTGATGAGCATCAATGCGGTGCGTGCGGTCGAGCTGGGCGCAGGCTTTGCCGTAGTGGCACAGAAAGGTACCGAGCATCGCGACGAAATCGGGCCGGCAGGTTTTCACAGTAACGCGGCCGGCGGCATCCTCGGCGGTATATCGACCGGTCAGGACATACTCTTCAGCATGGCGCTGAAGCCGACCTCAAGCATCCGGCTGCCCGGCGCGACGGTCGACGAGGAGGGCGAGTCTACCGAGATCGCCACCACCGGCCGGCACGATCCCTGCGTCGGGCTGCGGGCCGTGCCGATCGCCGAGGCCATGCTCGCTATCGTGCTCATGGATCACTATCTGCGGCAGCGCGGCCAGAATGCTGATGTGCAGCCGCTGACGCCCGCTGTCGAGGCGCGCCGACCCAAACGCTGAGCTGCCCGGGCAGAGCCCGCTCTGCATCGCTGCGGGGCTTGTTTTTGCCCTGCAATTGCCTATCCTTCGGCGGCTTTCCGCCCTATACCCATCGCAGAGTTTCAGTCCATGTCAAAGAAAAATGCCTACAGGGTCGCCGTCGCTGGCGCCACTGGCCTGGTCGGCGAAACCATGCTGGCGATTCTCGCCGAGCGAAAGTTTCCGGTCAGCGAACTCATTCCGCTGGCGAGCGCCCGTTCGGTGGGCAAGACCATTGAATTTGGCGGCCGCAAGCTGCCGGTCAGGGATCTCGCGACTTTCGATTTCGCCGGCGTCGATATCGGCCTGTTCTCGGCTGGCGGCAGTGTTTCCGGAGAACATGCACCACGGGCCGGAGCAGCTGGCTGTGTGGTGATCGACAATACCTCGCAGTTTCGTCGTGAAGGCGATATTCCATTGATCGTCCCGGAGGTAAATCCGCAGGCGATTCCGCAGTACCGGCAGCGCAATATCATTGCCAATCCGAACTGCTCGACGATCCAGATGGTTGTGGCGCTGAAGCCGATCTACGATGCGGTTGGCATTACCCGCATCAATGTGGCCACCTACCAGTCAGTATCCGGTGCTGGCCGGCGCTCGGTTGAGATGCTTGCCCGGCAGACCGCCCAGCAGCTGAACCACGAGTCGGTGGAAACCCAGGGTGCAGCCAAGCAGAACGCGTTCAACGTCGTGCCCCATATCGACGAGTTCATGGAGAACGGCTACACCAAGGAAGAGATGAAGATGGTGTGGGAGACACGCAAGATCCTTGAGGACGACTCGATTCAGGTCAACCCGACGGCCGTGCGTGTCCCGGTATTCTTTGGTCATTCCGAAGCCGTACACATCGAGACCCGGCGCAAGATCTCCGCACGCGAAGTTCGTGCCCTGCTCGAAACGGCGCCCGGCATCTGCGTAGTGGATGAGGCGCGGCT
Source organism: uncultured Chromatiaceae bacterium (assembly GCA_964371995.1). Lineage (GTDB taxonomy): Bacteria > Pseudomonadota > Gammaproteobacteria > Steroidobacterales > SHZI01. The sequence continues at coordinate 2,391 of CAYJPG010000147.1, forward strand.
GGGTGGATATCCCACTGCAGTCACCGAGGGCGCGGGCCACGATGCCGTTTATGTCGGGCGGATCCGCGAAGACCTGTCCTGCGAGCGTGGCATCAATCTGTGGGTCGTGTCTGACAATATCCGCAAGGGCGCTGCCCTGAACAGCGTGCAGATCGCCGAAGTGCTTATCCGCGAATATCTTTGAGCCCCTCCATCGGGAGACAGTAGACGGGCGTCACGAAACGGGCGATGAGTCCATGATCTGCCTTACGTAATACGGCCATATGGGCTATAGTTGCGGCCACTTCTCGGAGTGGGTTACGACGTTCCGCTGTGCGCCTTGAGACGCAATCACCAGGGGTGGTGTGCTGGGTCATGAACGGGGATTGGTGATGCCACGAGTTCCACTCGCTGCAGTATGGCTGCTGGCGGGGCTGATACCGTTGTCTGTCGGGGCTCTTGGCCTCGGCGAGATCAGTCTCAAGTCAGCCTTGAATCAAGAACTGGTCGCAGAGATTCCGGTTACAACCGAATCGTCTGATGACCTCAGTCAACTTGATGTGCGCCTGGCTTCGGCAGAAACCTTCCAACGGTTTGGCCTGGACCGGCCGCAGTTCCTGAATACCCTGAGTTTCACGGTCGACCGTGCCGGCAGCGCGGGCCGCATCCTCGTGACTTCGAGTCTGCCCGTCAGCGAGCCTTTCGTCTCCCTGCTGCTCGATATCACCTGGCCCCAGGGTCATTTGCTGCGCGAATACACCATGCTGCTCGACCCGCCCGCGTTTGCACGTGCGGGTGCCGTGCAAGCAGCTGCGGCCTTGCCGGCCGTAACCAGCCCCGCGCCTGCGGTCAAACGCATTGAGCGGGCTGTCGCGCAGCCAGAGGCGCCAGCCCAGGCCGGACAGCGCGGAGATGATCGCCTGGTTGCCCGACCCGATGGCAGCAGCTACGGGCCGGTACGCGCCAACGAAACGCTATGGGCAATCTCAGAGCGTCTGAATACCGACAGTGGCGTGTCACTGAATGCCATGATGGTTGCGCTCTTCCGCGCCAATCCTGAGGCATTCGCGGGCAATATCAACCTGCTGAAGCGCGGTGCGATCCTGCGCGTACCGGCGGGAGCCGAGCTTGCTGCGCTTTCAGATGGCGAAGCGACGAGCGAAGTGCGTCGCCAGAATGAGGCCTGGCGTGCGGGCTCAGAAGGGGCTGCAGGCGCAGCTCGCCTGCAGCTGGTGCCACCGGCGGAAAAGCCGGTAACCACACCGTCCACGCCTGCCCCGCAAACGTCGGCCAAGGCAGATGCAGGGCAGGTCAGGGCACTTGAGCAGCAGCTCGCGGAGAGCCGCCGCCTGCTTGACCTGAAGGACAGCCAGCTCAAGGCATTGCAGGACCGGCTGCAGGTTGGCGGGCCGGATTCAGCGGTTGAGCGTCCCGCTGAAGCGCCTATTGAAGCTCCCGTAGAGCGGTTGCCGATCGAGGACAAGGCAGCTGCCGTACCGGATGAAGCGGCTGGCGATGAAGCCGCTGTCGCGGAGAATTCTGCCGAGACCGCCGATTCCGCCGTACCTCGCACGGAGCGGACTGCGGCCAAACGCAAGCCGAAGCCCGCCGGAAAATCCTGGCTGGATGCGCTCGGTAGCTTGATATTCAACAGTTACTTCCTGATCGCCGCCGCCGCAGTCGTTCTGGCCGGTCTCTTCGTCGTCTTTGGCCGCCGGCGCATGGCGAGGGCTGATGACGACAGCACCGGCCGATTCCCGACCTTGCCCAAGGGCAGTTCGGTCGGCGGTGCGGCGCAAGGCGAGCCGACGCTGCGCGATAGCTTCATCGTCGAGGAAAGCGAGGCGCAACGAACCGGAGAGATCAAGGCACAACAGACTGCTGTGGCACCGGCACCTGGGCGCGGTGGCCGCAAACTTGCCGGTGATTCGGAAACAGCGCTTGAACGCACGATCAGCACCGACGGCGCGGTCGAGATCGACCAGGCCGATGTCGTCGCCGAAGCCGAGTTTCACATGGCCTACGGTCTTTATGACCAGGCAGCGGAGCTGCTGGTGCGGGCCTTGCGCGACAATCCCGACCGGCGTGATCTGCGCCTCAAGCTGCTCGACGTCTATTTCATCTGGGAAAACAAGCCGGCCTTCCTCAAGGAAGCGCAGGTTTTCCATCGCCAGTCCGGTGTTGCCGAGAGTCCGGACTGGAACAAGGTCCTCATCATGGGCAAGCAAATCTGTCCGGGCGAGGAACTGTTTGCAGCCGGTGCGGGTACCGCTGGCCTGGAT
>CAYJPG010000148.1:0-4643 GCA_964371995.1 uncultured Chromatiaceae bacterium
GATGCCGGTTGCAGACGGCGGTCTGGCACATCTGGGTGATCAGCGCCTGGGTGTAGCGCAACAGCAGGAATTGCAGTGCCTCGCCGAGCTTGAACTCCGCCTTCAGCACCTTGGCCCGGAGGCGATAGGCATAGCCGGCGCTCTGCACGACTGCGCGACTGGCCATGGTCTCACCGCCCATGAATACCGACACGCCGACCACGCCCTCCATGCCGACCACGGCAATCTCTGCCGAGGCACCATCCGCCATCACGTACAGCAGGGACACGATGCAGTCGGTCGGAAAATACACATACTCGTGGGTAATGCCGGACTCGTAGACCGAGGTGCCGAGCGGCATCTCGACCAGCTGCAGATGGCCGGCCACATGTTCGAACTGGGCCGCAGGCAATGCTGCTATGAGGTGGTTCTGCCGGGGATCATGGACCGGGAGTGTTGACATGAGACTGCCCTGAGAGCTGTCCCGATCCTACACCAATCTATCTGTGATGGTTCGCCACCGCACAGAGTGCATGGGCGTTAAACAGCAGGCGCGACGGAGTCCCGCCTGAGCTAGCGGCGGCTGGCGTGCAGCGAGAACCGTAGCCCGTGCGCCGAATCAGGGCTTAGTGTAGAAAGGAGTAATGCAGAAGCAGGAGGAAATTTGCAATGCAGATCCAGGTAAATACTGACAGCAACGTGCAAGGCGACGATTCGCTGGCCGGGTGGGTCCAGAAGGAGCTTGAGGAGAAGCTGGCGCGCTTCAGCGAACACATTACGCGCATCGAGGTACACCTCAGCGATGTCAATGCAGCGCGCGCAGGCGAGGCGGACAAGCGCTGCCTGATCGAGGCGCGAATTGCCGGCCGACCACCCACAGCGGTGAGTCACGATGCCGGAAAAGTCCCTGAAGCCCTGCTTGGCGCAACTCACAAGCTGGTGCACGCCCTCGACAAGATTGTCGGCCGGGCGCGGGAGTCGCACCGACGGGAATCGATACGCGGCGACTGACTGCCAGCGCCGATACTCTGATATCGTTTCCCGCAATCGAAATCGCGCGCGGCAGGGGGTCCCAATGAGAATAGTGCGTTACCTGAAAGCCCGGATCAGCGTATTGCTTGCTGCAAGCATGTTGCTGACCGTACCGGCATTGCCGACGGTTGCGGCAGATGACCCGGTTCAATCTGCAGCGGCCAGTGATTCGGTCGCCATGTACTCCCGGGGAGTGCCCTGGGACCAGTTCCTCGCCAGCACCCGCGTACAGCGCGAGACCTGGCTGAAGAATGCGGAGCGCGAGGTGCCACCCGGCCTGGTAAATCGCTTCAAGCGGGCCGGTGACGGTCTGCGGCTTCTCGTGATCACGGCAGACTGGTGCCCTGACTCACTGCACAGCGTTCCATATATTGCCAGGCTCGCTTCAGGCGCCGGCGTCGCCATGCGATTGGTCGATTTCAAAACCGGCAAGGCGATCATGGATGCGCACCGTACACCGGATGGCCGGGCATCCACGCCGACGGTGATCCTGCTGCGTGGCGATCAGGAAGTCGCAGCCTGGGTGGAACGTCCGGCTTCGTTGCAATGGTGGTATCTCGGCATGGCCGATGCGATCAGCGACGAAGAGCTGCTGGAACGGAAGATGTCGTGGTACGACTGGAACCGCGGATCCGATGCGCTGACCGAGATCGTCGTGCTGGCGGAGAAAACCGCGAAGAAAACCGGATCAGCCCCGCGGCCCCACTAGAGGCCACAAATTTGTCGGTCGCGAATCGCAACTGCCCTCACGGTTCGCCCACCCCTTCGTCTTCCGCTGTGTCGCCGCCCTCCCTGGTGCGGTGAAAGCGCGCTTCCCACATCAGTTCCACGCCGCGCTTGCTGCCGAGACCCACGGCCAGCACGAAGCACAGCGCCAGGGCGCCGAAGGCGATGAGGAACGCGCCGGTGACGATGGTCACCGCGATGTTGAGTTCCACCAGGGTTATGGCGGCCACGGTGACCAGCGTGGCCCAGCGCAGGATGCTGGCCACCAGTCGCGCGCGGGCAATCTTCTCCTGGTAGAGCGCGCGCTGGACGCTGCGCGACACGCCCGTGGCAATGCCCCAGCCCGCCAGCACGATGATCGCCGCAGAGACCAGCTGGGGCACCAGCACGACGACCCGGGAAAACAGCTGGGAGAGCACCGTGAGACCCCAGATCAGCAACGCATTATCCAGGAAGATCAGAAAAATAAAGACGCTGAGGATGGTGCCCAGAAACTCGAACAGGGAATGGCGGGCGTCGCCCGTATCGAGCAAGTTGGACCAGGCGAGGCGCGCGAGAATCCGGTCGAGGCGCATGAAGTTGAGCATGCGCACGAACACCTTCCCGGCCACCCAGGCGACCACCAGGCCGACCAGCAACACCAGCAGTCCCGCCAGCAGGTTCGGCAGGTAGGCTGCCACCCCGGTTACCAGTTCCGGCACCGATTCGAAGGGCTTCTGTTCCATCGCTACACCTGCCATCAGCTGAGCCACCGTTTGGGTTCCGCGGGCATCTCGTAGACGGTAATTACCGGCACTGCCGTGCGATCCGCGAGTTCCAGCGGAATAGCGTAGCCCAGCAATTGCTCGATAAAACCGGCTTCGGTACCACCGATAAAGACCAGGTCAGCATCCGCCGCCTGCTCAAGCAGGCCCGTCACGATATCCCCTGCCTGGATCACCTTGAGTTCGAGTTGGGAATCGGCGGCCCCCATCGCCTTCTCCAGATCTCCGGTGGCCCGCTCGATGTCGGAGCCGGCGGCACCGTAGGGCAGGACGTGCACGGCCCGCACCCGGGCGCCCGTCTGGCGCGCAATCGCGCCCACGAGTTCGGCCGACAGTCGGGCGTGGGGGCCCTTCTCCCAGGCAAAGAGGATCAGGCGTATCTGCTCGGGCCAGCGCTCGGCGCTGACCACGAGCGTCTGGGCCGGTGCCTCGCGCACCACGCGATCAACGATGGCGGCAGCGAAGCGGCGGGTCAGGTTCGCCCGGCGCGGCCGGGCAATAACCACGACGTTGCAGTGCTCCTCGAGGACTGTCTCAATGATGCCGAAGGACGCGCGATGGGAGATCTTTACCAGCGGCTTGACCATCAACCCCCGCGCCCGCTGGCTGCGCATCGCAGTCTCGAGTTCCATCCGCGCCTGGTCGGCGCGATCCCAGCCCTGCGCCAACATCTCCCGGTCGGGGACTTCGATGACCATGAGGGGTATCAGTTCGCCGTCATAGCACTGGGCGAGCAGACCGGCGGCGTTGAGTATGGGTCCCGCGCGCTTGGGCTTGTCGAGGAAAGCGATGATGCGATAGTCCTTTCGTTCGGCGGCCTCCCGCATCTCGAGGACGTTTTCATAGGCCTGGTCCCGCTTGTGGGCATAGGTGTAGTAAACGACCAGACCGATGACGATCCAGACCGCCGCGCTGAGCCACGCCATCGGACTGTAGACAAACAGGTACACGGCCAGGAACAGCTGCAGGACGATACCAATGATCGGCACGAAGGGCACCAACGGAACCCGGAAGCCCCGGGGCAGATTTGGCTGTTTCTTGCGCAGCGCGATCAGCACGGCCTGCACCTGAATGAACAGCAACAGGAACATGATGTTGGCCGCGCTGGCCACGGTCTCGATCGGCAGCGCCACGGCCATGAAGGCGATCAGCACGGCCGAACCGGCAATCGCCCCATGGGGCGTCTTCCGCACCGGGTGGACCTTGCCGAACCAGCCGGGCAGGTTGCGATCGCGGCCCATGGCCAGGGACACCCGCGACGAGGAATAGATGGTGGCGTTCAGCGCGCTGATGGTGGACAACAGGCCGCCGACCACCAGCATGACCCCGCCGCCCGGGAAGAAGCTGCGGGCGACGTCCACCAGTGCCGTCTCCTTGTGCTCGCCCAGGAATTGCCAGCTCGGCACGCCCGGCACCTGCACCGAGCCCAGAGCAGCAAAGGCCACGGCGAGATAGATCGGCACCACGATCAACAGGGAGATGAAGATCGCACGGGGCACGTTGCGGGCCGGCTGGCGGACTTCCTCGCTGCACTGGGCGATGATTTCGTAGCCCTCGAACGCGATGAAGGTCAGCCCCATGGCGACGAACACGCTGCCGTAACCGTTCGGCAGAAAGTCATCCGTGAACACGGGCTGCCAGTCAGGCCGGTGCAGGGTGACCCAGAAACCGAAGCCGATGAATACCGCCAGGATCAGCAGCTTGCCCATCGTGACGAAATTGCCGGCACCACCCGTCTCGGAAGCGCCGCGGTAATTGATCCAGGCGAAGACTGCGATCACCGCGACGGCCAGCCATTTCTCGATGTCCATCAGTGGCGTCTGAAAGTCCGGCACACCGATCAGCGGCAGAACCAGCTTGAAATACGCGCCAAAGCCGAGCGCGTAGAGCGAACAGGCCACAGAGTGCGCGAACCAGTCCATCCAGCCGCTCATGAAGCCTTGCGGATCCTTGAGCCCGAGCTTGACCCACAGATAACTGCCACCCGCATCGTGGTAGGTCGAGCCCAGCTCGGCATAGGCGGCGGCGGCGAACAGGGTCACGACCGCGTTCAGCAGGAACGCCAGCAGCAGGCCGGGACCGGCCACGCCCGCGGCAATGCCGGTGAGGACAAAGATACCGGCACCAATCATCGCGCCGACC
>CAYJPG010000149.1:0-4421 GCA_964371995.1 uncultured Chromatiaceae bacterium
GGACTGTCCGGCACACTCGCTCCACGTGCACATAGCGGAATTACGGATACCGGACCCCGCCGGCACCCCTTGTATAATTTTCAATACATCTATCCCGGTTACAGGCAGCGGTGAGGACAATGGATCATCTGGCAGCAAAGATGAAAGGCCCCCTGAATATGTTCATGGAGCGCTTCGGGGAGTTCGTCCGGGAGGACGATTATCAGCAGTTCTTTTCCAACCGCCGCCAGAACGGTCGCGACACCTATCTGAGTTCGGACTTCCGGCGGGCAGACAAGCTCTCCTCGATCATTCTCGAGGAGTACGGCATACGCAATAAACTGCAGGGGAACGTAATCCTCGTCGTGCCCGATCCCGCTTATGACGTACCGGTTTACATGTTTCAGCTCGGTGGCAACGGCAAGCAGACCATCGCACTGCTCGATATCGCAGCAACGCATCCGGATATGGACTACGGCCCGCTGATTCCGGTCTGGGAGAAGTACCGGAAGGCCCTGAACATCGGTGAGGCGAAGATCGAGTGGGTGATGACGACTGCCTCACCCCACCTGCTGCATTGCCAGTATGGCGAGGTCGACGCCGAACTGTTCAATGAAGCCGCCGCAGCCTATCTTGATGTCTGGATCGAGCACTACTACAAACCGGCGCGCAAACTCGAATCGCAGACCGACATCGATATCGTCACCAACGCCATCTACAAGTACAAGCACGTCCTGCATGCCAACGATCCGGCCTATGGAATCTTCGAAAAGTCATGGGGGAAGCCCGTCGCCGATGCCTTCCACTACGTCGAGAGCTGGGAGCATCCGGCCCTGCCCCTGTCACACGAAACAGATCCTTATGCACCAGTCTGGGAAAACACGGCGCTGAACGTGATGTGGACGCTGGCTGCGCAGCAGAAGTTTGAGCAGGAGCCGGCTCAAGTGCAGAAAGGATTGCGCGAAGCGCTGGAAAAGCGTGCGCGGGATGCTCACTTCGGCATGATTACGCCGGAGATCTACGATCGGCTCCGCAGCTGAGACCAGAAAGCACACGGGGCCGGATCCGGACGGATCCAGCCCCGCATATCAGGCCCCCAGGCGGGTCTCTTCAGCCGCCCGGCGGCAGTGCGGCGTAGTACGCACCCAGCGCGGCAATTTCCGAGTCGGCTACCGTAGCGGCAATTGCTGACATCGAGGGGTCGTTGCGCTGGCCACTCTTGTAGTCACGCATGGCCTTCTCGATATAGACGGCCTTCTGGCCAGCAAGATTCGGCCAGAGCGGATTAACGCTGATACCGTTCGGGCCATGGCAACCAGCGCAGAGCGTCTTCGCCTTGTCTGCAGCATTCTGATCCGCAGCCGATGCGCCCAGGCTGAAGCCGAGTACAGCCACTGCCGTCGCGATGATGATTGTCGATTTCACGTCATATCTCCTTCAGGATTTCGTTAGGCAGCGTGTTCTGCAACTTCGGTGTGGAATACCGCCGGGCGCGTCTCGCGCACGCCGATAGTCATGAGATCCCACACCAGCAGCAAGAAGCCGGCTGCCGTCATGTAGCCGAAGAGCTGGCGCCACCACATACCCTGCAGATACCAGGCGTTGTGCTGCGCCTTGAAGTAGCCCGCCCAGGTTGAGCCCTCAAGAGCGCGCTCGATGAATACCTGGTCGTAACCGGAGATGAGCAACGCCATGACCATGCCAAGCACACCGGCGTTAAGCAGGCCCAGGGCCCACTTCCACTTCCAACCGTTATCCACCAGTCCAGCACCGAAGTTCACGTTACCGCGCCACTTCTGCACGGCGAGGTAGAACACCGCGATGTTCATCGTCGCGTAGGCGCCAAAGAACGCGAAGTGTCCGTGCGACGCAGACCACTGGGTGCCGTGGGTATAGACGTTGACCTGCGGCAGTGTGTGCATGAAACCCCAGACGCCGCCGCCAAAGAAGTTGCCAAAGGCGTGGGCAATCAGCCAGGCAAGCGCCGGATGATTCGGGCTCTTGAAGCGATGCACACCGGAGTCATAGACCGCATGCACGACCATCGCTACCAGCGGTACCGGTTCGAGTGCCGAGAAGAAGCCGCCGACGGTGAGCCAGTACTCAGGCGTACCGATCCAGAAGTAGTGGTGACCGAGGCCGAGAATACCGGAGCCAAGCATCATCGCAACTTCGATATACAGCCAGGTGGTCACGATCTGCCGGCGTGCGCCGAGCGTCTTGATCAGACCCCATGCCATGATGCAACCGACCAGCACTTCCCAGGTCGCTTCTACCCAGAGGTGAATAACCCACCACCACCAGAACTGGTCCATGGACAGGTTCTCGGTATAGAACATGCCGGCGAGATACATGCCGGCAACGGCGACCAGATCAAGCACCAGCACACCGCCAATTCCGGTCCAGCGGCCCTTCATGAAGGTTGCAGCAATGTTGTAGAAGAAGATCAGCACGCAAACCACGATGCCGATGTCTGCCCAGCGCGGCGCCTCGATGTACTCACGGCCCTCGTTGATGAGCCAGATGCTCTCGATGTTGCCGGGCCCGGTCTGAATGACGAGGTAAACCACAACCACAATCGCCACAGCAATGGTAAACAGCCAGAAACCGAGATTAGCCAGCTTCAGACCAACGACTTCGGTTTCCGATTCTTCCTCGATCAGCCAATAGATGCTGCCGATGAAGCCAAACAGCATCCACACGACCATGGCGTTGATGTGAACCGTGCGGTTAACACTGAAATCCACCACACCATAGAGGAAGTCGGGATTCAGGTACTGGTAGCCGGCCAGCAGTCCGAACAGGATCTGCGCACCGAACAGTACGACGGCGACGGCAAAATATTTAACGGCAAGCCGCTGGCCTCCATTGAGGGGGACACTGCCTGTGAGCTTGGCGGTACTCATCGATCGCCCTCCTGCGCAATGGGCGTAAAGTTCCGGGGAAATCCGGTGGTATCGATCGCAGAGGTCCACTTGAGGAACGCTACGACTGCCTTGGCCTCATCTTCGGTGAGATGGAGGTTTGGCATACGGCGCTTGCCGCCGTAACCGCGGGCATTGGTGGTTGGATCCATCAGGAACTTGACCATCAGCATCTCGCGGGCACTTTCACCAGCCCAGCCCGGATCCAGCCATGCCTTGGTGAGATCGGGCGCATAGTAGGAGCCGTTACCCAAAATGGTGTGACAGCCGGTGCAGTTTCTGGCCTGCAGAGTCATCTTGCCGTGACTCACCATGGCCTCGGCTTCTTCCGGTGACAGCATCTTGCCGAACAGCGGGGCATCCGCACCGATGACCGGTTCCTGGAACTCGCGCTGCGTATTCATGCGGTAATAGATGCGCTTGTTGATCACCTCGTAGTTCGGCACACGCGAGTGGCCCGCGGTGATCACGGCAACCGTATCGAAGGTCAGCACAATGAGGACTATGGCCATGAAAGCGGTCACCCAGACTGCCGTCTTGCGCCAGAAATCCTCGCTCGCCCACCAGGGCACATTGCTCATGATATTGCTCTCCTTCCGGCCGCAGGGCCCCTAGATACAGAAGTCATCAGTTAGATACAGAAGTTATCAGTGTTCTATTCGTGCGTTGCTGCAGTCAGTCGCCAGATCATGCGCGGTGCAACGAAATAGGCGATCAGCAGCAGTACCATCAGCACGTTCCAGAAACCGCTAAAGTGCAGCGAAGTTGCCAGCACATAGACGGCGCCGATCAACAAGGCAAAGCACCCGTAGGCAGCCAGCATCAGGCTGGCCTTGCGGAACAGGCGCCCAAACGCGAAGCAGGCGGCATAAACACCACCGAAAACCACTACAAGGCCACCGGCAATGATGGCGATGAGGAACGCGTCCAGGCCCTCTGGTCCCATCGGCGTTATAACGTTCAATCCATCGGGTCCCAATGCGCCCATAAACAGCCCCCCCCTTTTACCGAGCCCGGTGCGGCAGGCGCTTCATTCTACGTAAACAGGGAAGCGAATCTAGTTTATAGAAGGACTATTTCCCATAAGGGTTAGCCGCAGTCCGCACTACACCAGCGTATGGAAGACTTTCTGGACGTCCTCGTCCTGTTCGAGCTTGTCAATGAACTCAAGCACTTCCCGAGCCTGGTCTTCCGGGAGTTCGGTGGGCGTCGTGCAGATATATTCCTGCTCGGCGGAAAGTGGCGTGAGATGACGGTCTTCGAGGCCCTTCTGCAGCTGGCCGAAATCCGGAAAATTGCAGCGGATCACCAGTTGCGGCTCGTCTTTCTCGCCGCTGCCCTCGCCCATCTCGTCGAGCCCGTGGTCGATCAGATACAGCTCAAGATCGTCCTGGTCGATACCCTCCGGATCCAAGCGGAATACCCCCATGCGGCGGAACATGAAGCTCACGCTGCCCGAGGTGCCCAGGTTGCCCCCGTTCTTGTTGAATACATTGCGGATGTTGCCGACCGTGCGCG
>CAYJPG010000150.1:0-4403 GCA_964371995.1 uncultured Chromatiaceae bacterium
CACCTGCTCCTGGTAGAGGATCACCCCGTAGGTTTCCCGCAATACCGGCTCCAGATCCGGGTGCAGATAATCGATGGGCTGGCTCGCGTCGGCGTGCTTGCGGTTGATGAAGTCGTCAACCATGCCCGACTGCAGCGGGCCAGGCCGGAACAGCGCCACCAGCGCCACGATGTCGCCGAAGCTGTCGGGCTGCAAGCGACGCATCAGGTCACGCATGCCCGGAGATTCGAGCTGGAATACACATATCGTCCGGCAGGCCTGCAGCAGCGCGAAGGTGGCCGCATCGTCCAGCGGCAACTGACGGATATCGACAATCGCCTCACCCGCAGCCTGTCGTTCAGCATTGATTACGCGCACCGCGCGATCGATGATCGTGAGTGTGCGCAGGCCCAAAAAGTCGAATTTGACGAGCCCGGTCGCCTCAACGTCATCCTTGTCGAACTGGGTAACAGCCGTCTTTTCGCCGGCCACCTGATAAAGGGGCGTGAACTCGGTGATCTCCCGCGGCGCAATGACGATGCCACCGGCATGCCGGCCGGCATTGCGCACCAGCCCCTCAAGCTGCCGGGCCAGGTCGATAAGACTGCGCACCTCGTCATCATCCGCATACAGCGCGGCCAGCTCGGCTTCCTGCTGCAGGGCAATCCCGAGCGTCATTTCTACACCGGGCGCATTGGGAATCAGCTTCGCGATGCGGTCCACGAAACCGTAGGGATGGCCGAGCACGCGCCCCGTATCCCGCACCACGGCGCGCGCCGCCATGGTGCCGTAGGTGATGATCTGCGAGACGCGGTCACGCCCATAGCGCTCACCGACATACTCGATAACCCGGTCACGGCCCTCCATGCAGAAGTCAATGTCGAAATCCGGCATGGACACGCGCTCCGGATTCAGGAAGCGCTCAAAGAGCAGGTCGTAGCGGATCGGGTCGAGGTCAGTAATACCGAGTACCCACGCGACCAGCGAACCGGCACCGGAACCACGCCCCGGACCCACCGGAATTTCATGCTCTTTGGCCCAGCGGATGAAGTCAGCAACGATCAGGAAATAGCCGGCGAAGCCCATCCGGCAGATCACCGCCAGCTCATCGGCAAGACGTTGCTGATAACCGGCTACGGGGCCGCTGACCTGCCCGGGGCCTGTTTCGGACAGGCGCTGTGCAAGCCCCGCTTCTGCCTGCTCGCGCAGATAGTCTGCCGGCAGCAAACCGTTGGGCACAGCGTAGTCCGGCAGATGGGTTTCACCCAGGCTGAGCGTGACATTGCAGCGCTTGGCGATCTCTACCGAGTTCGCCAGCGCCTCGGGCAGGTCAGCAAACAGCAACTGCATCTCTTCAGGTGTGCGCAAGTATTGCTGTTCGCTGTAAAGTCGTGGACGACCGGGATCAGCGAGGGTTCTTCCCTGCTGGATACAGACCCGCGCTTCATGTGCATCGAAGTCATCGGGCTTCAGAAAACGCACGTCGTTGGTCGCAACAACCGGCAGGCCCACCATACTGGCAAAAAGCGTTGCCGCTTCGACATAGGCATTTTCATGCGGCCGGCCGGTGCGCTGCAGTTCGACGTAGAAGTCACCACCAAACCACTCGCTGTATGCGGCTGCTGCACGTTCGGCGCGTTCCGGCGGCCCCCCGAGCAGCGCGCGGCCCAGCACACCGTCCTGACCGCCCGACAGGGCAATCAGTCCGCTGGTGGCGCCGCCATCAAACCAGCTGGCATGTACCTGGGGTATGCCGTCATTCTGACCTTCCAGCCAGGCACGGCTGAGCAGACGGGACAGGCTGCGGTAGCCAGCACCATTCCGGCACAAGAGAACCAGTCGCGCAGCTTCGGCCTGCTCCTCGCGGCCCGTCACCCAGACTTCAGCACCAATCAGCGGCTTGATTCCGGCATCGAGCGCTTGACGATAGAACTTGACCAGGGCAAACAGATTGCCCTGATCGGTAATGGCTACGGCCGGCATGCCGGCGGCGGCTGTAGCCGCTACAAGTCCAGGCAGGCGTACGACGCTGTCGATCAGCGAGTACTCGGTATGCACGTGCAGATGCACGAAACCAGGTGCTGTCATCACGACAGTTCCACCGGCCGGCGCGGACCGGTCAATGCGGCACGCACAGGTGCAAAGCTGCGGCGATGCGCCGGACAGGGTCCGAGCGCCAGCAAGGCAGCCCGATGCTCGGCGGTCGGATAACCCTTGTGGCGGTCGAAACCATAGCCGGGATACTCGACATGCAGCTCCATCATTAACTGGTCGCGATGGACCTTGGCGAGTATTGAAGCGGCCGAAATAGCAGGACAACTCCGGTCGCCGCCGATCACCGTCTCTACGGTTCCCGTGAAGCCATCCAGCCGTGGCGCCCGGTTGCCATCGACCTGTACCAGATCGGGCCTTATGCGCAGGCCGGCAAAGGCACGGGACATGGCCAGCATTGTGGCGTGCAGAATATTCAGTGAATCGATTTCTGCATGCGTTGCGACGCCTATACACCAGGCAAGTGCACTGCTGCGGATTTCGTCCACCAGCGCCTCGCGCCGGGCCGCGCTCAGTTGTTTGGAATCGCGCACACCCGGAAGGATCTGACCGGGAGTGAGCACGACCGCGGCGGCGACGACTGCGCCGGCCAGCGGCCCGCGTCCGGCTTCATCGATACCAGCTACGGTAGTGGCGCGACCGCCGGGGTTATTCGGTGTGAAAGAGGAATACATGGAATGCAGGATTATACGGAGCTGAACCGGCTGCGCAGCGCTCCTGCAATCGGCCCACTGCCCGAAACTCAGCCCTGCTTCAGCATCGCCAATACCGCATCCGCTGCGCGCTCGCTGGCCGTGTGCCGCAGGCCTGCTCCCAGCTCACGAAAGCGCCCGGTCAGGCGCTTGCGATTTTCGGGCTTCTCCAGCAACTCAAGCAGTGCAGCACCAAGTGTCGCCGGCTCAACCTGGCCCTGCACGAACTCCGGCACCAGGCGCTCGTCGGCCAGCAGATTGGGCAGCGCCATGTACTGCACATGGATCAGCCGAAAAAGCTTCACCAGCGCATAGCTGAGTGGCGAGATACGGTACGCCACCACCATCGGCCGGTTGAGCAGCATGGCCTCGAGCGTGGCCGTGCCGGAGGCCAGCAGAATCGCATCGGCGGCCGCCATGACCGTGTGCGACTGGCCGTCGACCAGCTGTATCGGCAACCCACCCGCCACCTGCTGCCATTGCGCCGCGAAACGGGTACGCAAGGCCGGCGTCGCCATTGGCGCGACAAAGACTACATCAGGCAGGCGAGAGCTCAGCCAGCGTGCGGTTTCAGCGAATACCGGACCGAGTCGCTCGAGTTCGCCACCCCGGCTGCCGGGCAGCAGGGCGACCACCCGCCCCGTTCCCGGCAAACCGAGCTGGCGGCGCGCGGGTACGGGATCCGGGTCAGCCGGCAGTTCATCGGCGAGCGGGTGACCGACGAAAACGGCTGGCACCTGATGCCGCCGCAGGAACTCCGCTTCAAACGGGAGGAGGCACAACACATTGTCGCAGGCTTCGCGCAACACCCGAACCCGACCGCTGCGCCACGCCCATACGGAGGGCGACACGTAGTGTACGGTCGGTATACCGGCTCTGTGCACCGTCCGCTCGACGCGCAGATTGAAATCCGGCGCGTCGATACCGATGTACAAATCAGGCGGATCAGCAAGCAAACGCGCTTCAAGTTCACGCATGATCCGCCGCAGCCGCGGCAAATGGCGCACGACCTCGGCAAGACCCATCACGGCCAGTTCATCGCTGTGCCGCCATGCTTCTGCACCGGCTGCCTGCATCAACGGTCCGGCAATGCCGGCAAAACGGATTTCCGGTTTTCTGGCGTGCACGGCGCGGATCAGGCCGGCACCGAGCCGGTCTCCGGAAATCTCACCTGCGACGATGGCAATCCGCGGCATGCGGGAAGTCAGCGGATCAGGCTCCGCTCAGAGGAGTCGATGAAATCGACGAGGATGCGCAGCTCGGGCTGGCTCTCCGCAAGCGCCGCGATCCGGTCGCGCGCCTCCGCCAGCTGCAGGCCATCGCGGTACAGGATCCGGTAAGCATCCTTGAGGTTACGCAGCTGCTCAGCACTGAAACCGCGACGCTTGAGTCCTTCGGTATTGATGCCATGCGGAGCAGTCGGCTGCCCCGCCACCATGACATAGGGCGGTACGTCACGGGTGATACCGGCAAAACCGCCGAGGAAGCTGTGCGCACCCAGCCGGCAGTACTGGTGGATCGCGGAGAATCCGCTGCAGATCACGTGATCGCCGACCTGCACATGGCCGGCCAGCGTCGTGTTATTGGAGCAGATCACGTCGTTGCCCAAGACACAGTCAAGGGCGATATGGACGTAGGCCATGATACAGTTGTGGTTGCCGGTAAGCGGGACACCCATGT
>CAYJPG010000151.1:0-3489 GCA_964371995.1 uncultured Chromatiaceae bacterium
ACTCTGCAGGGCATGCTTGAGTTGATCCCTTTGCAGGGCATCCTGGCTGGGGTGGGTCATACGCGCACTTTCTCTGCCAATGGTCACGAAGAACCATGAGCAAGAAGCGTGCCGTAGGCTAAATAAATAGCATAAACAACATATTAAGCAGTTATCGCCATGCCGCCACAGGGCTGGTGCCGGGGAATTGGCGGGGGCCGACCGGCCGGCGAGTCAGAATTTTGGCGCGCGGTGAATGCCGGTCTTGCTGAAAACGTCTGTGCCGCGTGCGATGGCTACCTGGCGCCGGTGGCGCCGAAATACCAGCTTTTCCAGACCGATCTGCACCGATGGTGACATGTGTTCGAAGCGGGTCAGGCGCCAGCGCGAGCCACCACGTTCAACCGAGCCGGCAATTCGTCCTGCCAGCCGGAAAGGCAGCGGTAGCAGCGGATTCGGATACAGCACGATCACGCCGGTATCGCCGGTACGTGCCTGGTCGACGGCAGGGCCGGCCCACTCCAGTGTATCGGCGCGCAATACCGTGTTGTGAAATTTCGGCAGACCGTGCTGCTGGTTGACGAGGCGCGAGACCAGTGACAGCAGCACGTCTACCTTGACCTCAAGGTGCAGCAGTTCCTGCCCCTGATGCAGTGCATCCGTGGAGATTTCTTTTGGCGCTTCCTCGAAGAGCGCCACCGCCTGGAGGGCCCGCGCAGTTTCCTGGTTGTAGTGCTCGAGGTCGGCCGGGTTGATCAGGTCAGAGGGCTCCCAGGCCAGCGGCAAATAGTCGTGCAGCGCCAGTCCGTCGAACTCCGCTTCCCGTTGTACCTCGTTCATCAGTGCTTAGCCTCCTGCCGTCGCTGCCCTGGCTGTGCCCTGCGGGATGTTGCGTTCATATGCGCGTACCACGGCAGGTGCGGAATCCAGCTGCCGGGCAGCGATGGTCAATGCCTGCCGGGTGCCGGTCACTGATGCCATCGTTGCCTCGTTGCGCGCCCTGAGTTGTTCGAGGATGGCCCTGTTTTCACTGCCCTGTGCGGCATCCGGATTCCGGGCGAACAGTTCGCCCAGCAGGCGACGACGTTCGATATCAAGGCCCGTGGCGCCGGCCCAGTCGGCGGCCAGCACGCGTTCCTCGATCACGTCAGTCAGCTCCATGATCCGGTCCAGACATTTCATGCGATGCCCCGGCTCGCTCCTGCATCGACGGGTGCCACGACACGCAGGGCAGGCGATGAAGAAACCTGTTCCCAGCCCGAGCGGATTTCATCCAGCAGGTCGGCAACCTCATCCAGAGCACGTGGATCGTTGCGCAAATTGCCTTCGGTCAGCCGGCGCGTCATGTATTCGTAAAGGGCAGCGAGATTGGTCGCGATTTCGCCGCCATTCGTGTGATCGAGACAAGCTCGCAAACCGTCGATCATGCGTACCGCACGACCCAGGGCTTCGCCCTTCAGGCTGACTTCACGGCGCTGCATGTGGCCCCGCGCGCTGCTGATGCGGTCGAGCGCGCCCTGCAGCAGACGGAGGATCAGCTGCATCCGGTCAGAGGAAGCTGCTGCGCCATAGGCATCCACTGCACGGTATTGATGCAGGGGGTTATTGGGTGATGGATAGGTCATCGGATGTGTTCCTAGCTGGGCAGCTGTGCGGACAGGAAGCTGCTGGTGGTCTTGAGCTGGGCGAGCAGGCTGTCCATTGCGTTGAACTGTTTATTCAGCCGCGCGCGAATCTGGACAAGCCGTTCATCGAGCGATGCGCGCTGGGTGGTAATGCTTTTGAGCGTGGTCTTCAGATTGCCCTCGCGGGTCGCGATCGCACTGGCGCCGGAGAGGGTGGCGCTGGCGATGGTATCGAGGCGCGTGGCCAGCCCCGTTACGCCAGAGAAAAGTTCACCGATCGAGTCGAAGTCCGCAGCGATTGCCGCATCGAGCTTGGTGGCATCGGTAGCCAGCTTGCCATCGATCTGTGTGGTCACGCCGATACTGGCGAGCGATGCCGCATCTGCGCTGGGCACGCTGCTGATCTCGCGGCGCAACTGGTCGCGGATGCCGCGCACCGTTGAATCGCCGAGCAGTGGTGCTGCGTCCTTGGTGTCCTTGTTGTATTTGGTCAGCTCGGTGATCGTGTCAATCAGCTTGTTGTAGCTGTTGACAAAGTTGCCCACCGAACGTTTCGCACCATCGGTGTCATAGCTGATGCCGAGCGCGACCTTTGTACCTGGATTGGCGCTGACCAGATTCAGCGTGACGCCTTCGATAGCATCGGTGATCGTATTGGTCGCACTGCTGACAACAACGCCGTCAATAATCGCGCCGGCATCTGCTGCTGCATCCAGTTGCGTCATGGTGTTTGAGGGGCCACCTGCCTCATACACAAACGGGCTGAGGCCGCCATCGCCACCGCTGACTGCTACCGTGATGGCATTGGCGAGGCCGGTGTTCGTAGCGCTCAGGACCAGATGTGCACCGTCGGTGCCGGTCACGATCGTGGCGCGCACACCGGGATTGTCGGATGCCGCGTTGATCGCGGTGCGGATGTCGTTCAGGGAGTTGGCGGCACCATCGATGGCGATATTCGAGGTGGTGCCATTGACCGTGATGCTGATGATGCCGGTGCCGATGGCGGTCGTTGCATCGGGCTGGCCAGCGGTACTGAGCCGGTGTGCGGTCGCCAGTGCTGTGACTTCTACGGAGTAGTTGGCTGGCAGGGAAGTACCACTGGCCGTAGCGGTAAACACCTTTTCGTCGCCCGCCGTAATCTTGCGGCCCTGGAAGGTGTTGATGTCTTTCAGGCCCTTGAGTGAATCCTGAAAAGTGGCCAGCGAACTTCTGAATTTGCCGAGCGCCGAAAGCAGTTCGTTGGCTTTCGATTCCTTGGCGGTCAGCCGGCTGGCAATGGGTGCGCGTTCAGCCGCGACGAGTTTGTCGACGATGCCGGCGATGTCGAGGCCGGAGCCGGCTCCAGATGAGGTTATCGTTGCCATGCGTGCATACGTCCGGATCAGGTGCTGGTGATGGATCCCTGCCCCTCAGCAAAGCAAGTTGTGTGCCATCACGCCAGGTCGCTGATAATTCCGCCTCCCGACTTGCTGATCGAGGCAGCTAGTTTGAGTACTTCTTCATTGGGGATCTGCCGGATGACTTCCTGCGTATCCGGGTTAACCACGCGGACTACGGTGCGTCCGCTGCCCTTGTCCACACTGATCTGCAGTTCGCGACTGGATGCGCTCAGATAACTCTGGATACGGCTTATAGCTTCCTGCACACGTTCAGGACTTGCCTCGGCTTTCGATGTATCCGGCAGGCCCTTGCCGAGTGCCGGCAATACCTTGCCGCCCTGATCCGCCCTGGATGGGCTGGTACCCAGCGCACTGGCGGCATTACGAATCATCACACTGTCCATGGTTCACCTCTCCTTGAGGTAACAAGCACGCGCAATTCATCTCTTCAACATAAGCCACGTTTGGTGCCACCAAAGCAGATGGGTGGCCCGTTCAGCTGAACC
>CAYJPG010000151.1:3499-4381 GCA_964371995.1 uncultured Chromatiaceae bacterium
GGCACCAACCCCCGATGCGGGGGGCCGGTCCACCCACCCCCCCCCCCACGTCCGTATGCCTTGCTGTTACCGGAACAGACTCAGCACGGTCTGCGGCACGGCGTTGGCCTGGGCCAGCACCGCGACACCTGCCTGCTGCAGAATCTGCGCCTTGGTCAGAGCTGCCGTTTCGGCGGCGAAGTCAGCGTCCTGAATACGGCTGCGAGAAGCTGTGAGGTTCTCGGATACCGCCGTCAGGCCGGAGATCGTCGATTCGAAACGGTTCTGGATGGCGCCGAGCTGGCTGCGCAGTGAGGATACCGCAGTCAGTGAAGCGTCAGCCCGCTGGATCGCCGTGTTGGCATTGGCCACCGAGGTGACACTCACCGTCGCCAGCGTGGTGCTGTCAACAGCAATCGAGGTGCCGGCGAAGCCGATCGCAGCGTTGGCACCACCAAGGGTGATGTTCTGCGCAGCGGACAGGGCGATCGTGCCGCGCAGCGTGCCGGTCTGGGCAGCATCGATACCCGTACCCGTCAACGTTGCACCAGCACCCTGCGTCACGGTCTCGGCGAGTACCACATTGCGACCGTCAGCAGCTGTCAGGGTCAACGACGTACCCGAGATAGAGGCGGAAACACCGGTCTGGCCCGAGAACAGGTTGATCTGTGCGACGACGTCGGCACCGGTCAGCGAGGCACCGGCAGCGAGATTGTCGGCGCCGGAGTAGATGGCCACGCTGTTGATGGTCAGGTTGTAGGTGGACGTGGCCGCTGCGTTGGAGATGGTCGAAAAGGTACCGGTGGTCGCGTTGGTGGCAGTGGCCGTCAAACCGGAGACGCCGGCTGCATTGATGGCATTGCCCTTGGCCCAGGCGCTGTCAGCGGTCTGGGTGGTGGCCGT
>CAYJPG010000152.1:0-4263 GCA_964371995.1 uncultured Chromatiaceae bacterium
CTGCCATGAACCGTCTGCAAAGCAAGCCTCCACATCTTGGTGGGGGTAACTGACGCCATCACCGGGGGTGCGGGCGCCGACTTCAAGGTAAACGACCACGGCGCTGCTGCGATTGACCAGGTGGTGACCACCACCCTCCCCGGCCCTGAATCCCGCACACATGCCAGGGGCCAGCGACGTTTCTCCCGCATCGGTTACCAGCGTCGGGGTACCCTCAAGGACGTAGACAAACTCGTCCTGCCTCGTGTGTGAATGGCGGAGCGCCGATACAGAACCCGGCTCCATGCGGACAAGGTTTACCCCGAAGTTGGTGAGCCCGAAGACTTCACCAAGCTGGCGCTTGATGCGGCCGCTTACCCGCGAGGCAAACGGTTGCGGATAGCTCGATGGACTGGTTCGCGGTGCGACTTCATGCGCCGCGACCGCGACACGCTTCTTGTCACTCGACATCTGGTTCCTGTCTTCCCTGCACCGCTGATCCGATTCTCATGCATCAACGCGCGAACGCAAAGGCTCCACGCAACCCTTCTATCACCATCTGCGTCCCGATCGCGGCGAGGATAAGCCCCATCATGCGAGTGACGACGCCCAGTGCGCTGGCTCCAAGATAGCCGACCAGCTTCTCGCCAAAGATAAAGAACACGTATGTGATCAGGCAAAGAACAGCAAATGCCGAGATGGTCACGACCATGCCGGCGACGCCGCCACCTGCCGAAAAGTTCATCGCGGTTGCGATCGTACCCGGGCCGGCGAGCAATGGCATTCCCAGGGGCGAGATTGCAACACTTAGCGCTGCGTCTGGTGAGTTATGCCTGTCCTCCGCACTTGGGTGTTGAACGCTCGATTGATTTCCCTGCAGCATATGCAGACCGATATAGAAAACAATGATTCCACCGGTAATGCGAAATGCGGGCAGAGTGAGGCCAAACACATCAAAGATCACTTTCCCGGCCACGGAGAACAAGGCAACGATAGCGAACGCGACTGTCAGCGATCGCAATGCCACGCTTCTGGTTGTCTGTTCATCATCGCCACTCGTGAGACTGAGAAATACAGGGACGCCGGCAACGGGATTCATCATGGCGAAGAACGCCATGAATACCGTAACTGCATGTGTCAGCACAGAATCCATATTTTCTCCCCAGGTCCCGGCCAGACGATCGCGATAGACGGCCTGCCGATAAGTTCATCGCGCCTGGCGCAACCACTTCTGCTTGGCACTGAAACCCAGTTTCCACAGCCAGGTCTCGGTGTAGAGGATCTTGTCGGGGACGATCTTCACGACCTGGCGTTCGAAGGGTTTGCTGGCGTCCATGGCCAGGTCGCTCACCCATTCGTGCCAGCGAAAGATCTGCATGCCGCGCTCCCAGCCGGGCGCGTGCGGCTCGATGATCTCGGCACGGCCGAAGAGCTGCACGCCGTGGGCACTGTGCCAGCCGTGGTAGGCGCCATGCACGGCGACGGAGATACGCGGATCGCGCTGCAGGGCCTTGAGCTTGGGCGTACCGGGGTCGGGCAGGATGTAGAGATCGAGACCGTCGGCGTAGTACTCGATAGGGCTGGCGATCGGGCCGCTCTTGCCCGTGGTGGCCATCACGCACATGTTGGTCGAGCCCAGCAGTTGCTGGATCCGGTCTTCAAGCTGCTCACGCGGCAGTTCGGTCTTTGGCCAGGGCGGTTCAACCCAGCGATATGCAGTGCTCATGGTGTGTTCCTCGGGTTACCAGGAAAATCGTTCAGCGGCGCGCATCGGTGACCGACAGTGCACAGCGCCGCTCCGCGTAGGCGATATCCTCAACCCACAGGCGCGCCGCACGCTTCTCAATCAGCGGGCGAATCCAGCGCGCCATCGGCAGCACATATTTCATTTGCGGGCGGTCCGAAGTGGCGAGCGTGGACTCGATGACAGCGCAATGCATATCGTCGATCGGCGTGGCATGTGTCTCGACCACCGAGCCCACGCCGTCCCCGCCGACGATAGTCATCACGATCGTGCGCGGCTCCGGGCAGTGAAAGCGCGCATCCACCTCGACAGCCAGCCGGCCGAGCACGAGGAAAGCCACGCGCACGATGATGTCCTCATCGCTCCGCTCGATAACACGCAGGCGGCCGAAGGTGTGCGGGTGATAATGCGCACCGTGCCAGGGATCGAGCCGGTTGGCGAGGATGTCTTCCGGACGGCAGCGGGCTTCCATGCGCACCGTGGCGTCCAGATATGTTGCCGGGCGCGGCACCATGATGGGCCGTTCGGTTGGCTGCTCACCGCAATCATCAAGCCGTACCCACACCAGCACGCCGTCGTCATGTACCGGCAAGGGGTGCCAGGCGCCCATTGGCCGCTCGCCGAGTTCCATGCCGTGCCAGGGGCAGACCAGACAGCCGTTGCGTACCGTGCCCGCGCCCAGCGATGCGCCCAGGTGCGGACAGGTGTCGGATGCAGCCATCAGGCCGTTCGCACCCTGCCAGAAAACATACTCGCGATCATCGATGCGATAGCGCCGCGGCTTCGCGCCGAACTGTCGCCGGCTGTCGACCACGAACCAGCCACCGCCGGGCTTGTCCAGCGCGCGCTGCAGCGCCTGGCCGATCCAGCGCGGATCGGCCTGCTGCCAGTCGGGCAGCGTCGAGGTGACCGGGCGCGGTTCGAGTGCACGACCGAAGATGATCAGCTCACTCATGCCGGCTTTTTCCGGGCGGCGGGGCCACGCAGTGCAACCGACCAGAGCGGTTCCGGGCTGACATTCCAGGCATCCAGCAGCGTGCTTGCGGCGAGGAACCCGGCGGCGGCGGCACGCTCCATGAGCGCAGTCGGAAATGGCAGTTTCACAAAGTCTCCCGCCAGGGCGAGTCCTCGCCAGGGTGTGGCCGTTTCCGGGCGCGCAGCGTAGCTGCCCGGTGCAAACGCCGGACAATCCTGCCGCAGCAGAAAGCGCTCTTCAACGATCTGTGCGCCGGCCGTCTCCGGATAGAGGGTGCGCAGGCCAGCCAGCAGGTCGCGCTTGAGCGCTTCTGTATCGGTAGTGCCGGCCGCCAATGCATAGGCATGCAGTTCGACCACCGAACCGCCGGTACGCGCCGCCCAGTCGCGGCTTTCATCCTCCAGCAACTCGAAGACGGAAATGTTGTCGAGCGGTCCGACGCCAGCCGTGCCGGCAAATTGCGCTCGACCGGAGGCGACCGGCCGGTCCAGCCACAGACGCCAGACTGCAAAGGCATTGGTGACACGCAGTGTGTCCACGGACGCGCGCCAGCTCACATCGTCGAGTGTCGATGATGCCGCAACGATTGCCTTGACGGTTGACACATCGGTAGCCAGCACCAGCGCATCGGTAGTCACGGTATCGGAATCGGTTTCAACAACCCAGCTGTCATCGCGGCGAACCAGTGAACGCGCCGATACACCGGTGCGCAGCGACACACCCAGCCCGTCGAGCAGACTCCCGAGCGGCGTGAATATGCAGGCGGAGAAAGGCCGGTTAGCCACATCGAAGACCAGGCCATCGTAATTGGCAGTGAAGTAGAAGTGCATCATCTGCAGCAGCTCCGCTGCCGACATGTCGGCCTGCGGATTGAAGCAGGAATGCGCGAACACATGCAGCAGGCGCTGACGGGCCAGCGGCGGGAAACGCAGTGAATCCAGATAGCCGCCAGCGGTCTGCCGGTCAAACTGCCCATAGGTACGGCCGCGTTCGAAGCGCAGCATCTCCATCGCTGCAGGGACATTCACCTTGATCAGGTCTCGCAAACCGAGCGTCTCGGTTCGCCAGGTCAGCGTAGCGACATTACGCAACGGTGCATGACTGAGCCCGGCAAAGGACTCGTTGCCGGTCGGCGTGAGGATCGGATAGTCGGTCGTCGCAGACAGAAAGTGGAGAGCAGGGTCAATCCGGCGCAGCAATTGGCGCAGGTTGTAGTACTGGCGGAAGAAGGCGTGAAAGCCGCGCTCCATCTGAAAGCGCGTGCCGTCGCGGAGCTGGTCAGGCCAGGCGCTGGCGCGGCCGCCGAGATGCGCATCGCGCTCCAGCAGCGTGACTTCAGCACCACGCTCGGCGAGCACTGTTGCCGCAGCAATCCCGGCGAGGCCACCGCCGATGACGACCACACGCCGCACAGCTCCCAGCCGTGCGGCCTGGGCGGTCAGCGCCGGCAGCAGCACTGGTTTCGCGTGTCGGGACGGTGGGTTCTGCACGCCCCTATTCTGTCAGACCCCAAAGGGAACCGGCCGGTTTTTCCGTTATGCTCTGAAGCATGCGCGTTGATGTG
>CAYJPG010000153.1:0-4236 GCA_964371995.1 uncultured Chromatiaceae bacterium
CACGATCAGCTGCTTGGTGCCGTGCGTGGTGCTGCGCGACTCGCGGTAGGCTTCCTCGCTCTCCGGAACCCTGACGTCGAAGAGATGCACCTTGTCGTAACGCCCGGCACGCTTGCCCTCCGCGTCATAGACCAGCGACGCGGCATAGGGCCGTTTCGGATCATCGCTCTTCAGCGGGATCGTGCCGCCGACGATCCACATCTTCGCGCGGGCCGCCTCGGCAGCCAGGAAATCCTGCAGCGGGCCGACGTTGTTTTCCTCGGTAAGCGCGAGCCGGTCCGATTCCCGCTTGCCCATGCGCGCAAAGTTCTCGGGCAACACGGCGAGCACCGCACCGTCGGCGGCCGCCGAGCGCAGCGCCCGGCGTGCCCTCGTGAGGTTGGCGGCCACGTCTTCGCCGGAGTTCATCTGGATGGCTGCAATCTTCACCGTCGTCATGCCTGTATTCCCGGGTCGATCTTGGTATGAGTTTAAACCGCCCGCCGCTTGCTTGCCTGCCAAACTGCGCGGATGAGTGGACTACAATCGAAGCGGCCGGGTCGAAGCCCTCACTCAGGACACGCACTCACCATGAATCAGCCATCCCCCCTGCTCAATCGCCGCCAGCTGATCGCCGGCACCACGCTCACGGCTGCTGCAATCGCACTCAGCGCCTGCAGCGGCAAAAACAAGACCATCGTACGTCCGCCGGGCGTGCCGGTCGGACCCTTTGGCGCGAAATCCACCGCAGAGGAAGTCACGGCAGGCATCGACCTCAGCGCTAAAACAGTCCTGATCACCGGGGCCAACTCAGGCCTCGGCTACGAAACCATGCGCGTGCTGGCCCTGCGCGGCGCCCACGTGCTGTGCGCCGCACGCACCATGGAGAAGGCCGAGGAGGCCTGCGCCGGCATCCAGGGCCGCACCACTCCGGTGGTCATCGAGCTGACCGATTTCCCGTCCATCGTCGCCGGCACCGATGCGGTGCGGGCCATGGGCATGCCGATCGACATGCTGATCCTCAATGCCGGCATCATGGCGCTGCCTGAACTCCAGCAGATCAACGGCCTCGAAAAGCAGTTCGTTACCAATCACCTCGGCCACTTCATCGTCGGCAACCGGCTGCTGCCCCAGGTACAGGCTGCAGCGCAGGGTCGCGTCGTGGTCCTCAGCAGCAGCGGCTACCAGTGGGCACCGGAATCGGGCATCGAGTTCGACAACCTGTCCGGCGAACGCGGTTACGAGCCGAACAAGATGTACGGGCAGTCGAAGCTCGCCAATCATCTCTATGTGCGCGAACTCGCGAAGCGTCTGGCCGGCACCACGACCACCGCGAATTCGGTACACCCCGGCGTGATCATGACCAACCTCGGCCGCAGTTTCCCCGAATGGAAGCAGACCGCCGCCCGACTGATCGGCTGGACCTTCATGAAGAGCATCGAGGCCGGCACTGCAACGACCTGTTACGTCGCAACCGCACCTGCGCTCGCCACCGTCAGCGGCTACTACTTCGCCGACTGCAATCCGGAATCACCGGGCGGCAACATGGAAAACGACGCACTTGCCGCGAAACTGTGGGCGGTGTCGGAAGATCTGACGCGGCCGTATCTGCTGGCGCCTGTACCGGCGAGCGGGATCGTGTGACGACTTCCACGCCGGCAACCGGTCTCAAGGGGCGGCACCTGCTCATCAGTGGTGCGGCTTCCGGCATCGGCCGGCAGCTGCTGGAGAATGCGCTGGCCGCTGGCGCGCAGTGCGCGGTGCTGCTGCGCGACTCGGCTGAGGCCCGACTCATGGGTTCACTGCTGCCGGCCTCGCATATCCATTACGCAGACCAGGCCGATCCCGGCCACATGGCCGACATCACCTGCGCGGCCATCGCCAGCCTCGACGGCCACCTCGACGGACTCGTCTGTGCGGCTGGCATCTTCGAACACCGGGCCGGACTCGAGACGGACCTGGCGCAGTGGCAGGAAGTACTCAACGTCAATCTCAGCAGCACTTTCGAGGTGGCCCGGGAAGGTGCGCGGGTCATGGCAGCGGCTGGCCGCGGCTCGATCGTGCTGCTGTCGAGCCAGATCGGCATCGTCGGCCATCCGCAGGCCGCCGCCTACGCCGCGTCCAAGGCCGGCCTCAACGGGCTGATGCGCGCGCTCGCCATCGAACTTGCGGGTGCCGGCGTACGGGTCAATGCGGTAGCGCCCGGACCGATCGCCACGCCGATGACGTCTGAGGCGAGAGCCGACCCGCAGCGCAACCAGGCGCTGCTCGCGAGCATTCCGCTCGGGCGCTACGGCACGCCTGACGAAGTGGCCGCCGTCATCGCCTTCCTGCTCTCCGATGCGGCCTCCTTCGTGACCGGACAGATACTCTGTGTGGACGGCGGCGTCACCGCTGCCTGAATATCCGGCCATGGGCACATCGCAAGTAGCAGACTACGGGGCAAGCGGCCGGGTGGGTGTTGCGGTTCCGCATGGCAACCCGACCGTCGAGCCGGAATTGCGCGCGCTGATCCCCGCAAGCATCGGTGTGTATGCCACCCGGCTCATCCACCCCTCGCCGCGCGTCGAGCAGCGCATCGATCACTACATCCGCCACATGCCGGATGCGATCCGCAGTTTCGGCGGCATGGGGCTCAACGCCTTCGGCTTCGGCTGTACCGGCAGCTCCTATATCGCGGGACTGGAACTCGAAGAGCGGCTGACGGTTGCGGCGAGCGAGGAATGCGGGGTGCCGGTCATCAGCGCAGCGCAGGCGATCCGGCTGGCGCTCACCGCGCTCGGTGCAAACAAGGTAGCGCTGGTATCACCCTACCCGGAGAACCTCGCCGAGGCCGGTTATCGCTACTGGGACAGCGCCGGCATCCGCATCGTGGCGAAACTGCGCGTGGATCCCGCGCTCAGCGACACGCACCGCATCTACGAACTGGGCAGCGACGACGCGCTGGCCGCCCTGAGGAAGATCGACCGTAGCGGAGCCGACTGCATCCTCGCCAGCGGCACCGGCATGCCAACCCTGCAGGCGCTGCGTGTACTGCGTGACGAGTCCGCGCTGCCGGTCATTTCCTCGAACCTGTGCCTGGCCTGGGCACTGACCCGTGCGGTCACGTCGGAACAGGCACCGGCGACACCGGGCCTGCTGCTGGCACAGCAATCACGATAGAGATCACCAGCGCCGCTTCTGATCTCACGCTGGAAACCTCTCCACTGATGGAACTTCTTCAAGCGCCCGATCCCAACTTGCTCTGCTCGATACAAATATATGGGCAGTGGGACGCAGTGAAACCTCAGTGTCCAGGCTTCCGGCAGGAACAACCACGAGCTTGCCGTCCATCTGAGTGCTCGGTAGGGCTGATCCGCACTCCAGACAGAACGATCTGCCGTGCCGCGTGGATAGCAGCGTGAACTGCCTGACCCTGTCCTGGCCCGAGAGCCAGACGAGCTTGCCGGTGGAAGTGATCAGGTTGGCTGCATGTGCCGATCCTGTGTCTTTCCTGCAATACCCACAATGGCACAGATAGAAGCGCTCGAACTCTCCGACAACTTCGAAGCGAACACGCCCGCAGAGGCAAGAGCCGGCGTACCTTGTCATGACCAATGCCTGAGTCCCTGTCGCTTAACGACTCGGTTCAGCCGCGCCGAGCGCAGGCGGGGAAACCCAAGAGCGCGAAGCGCTGTTGGGCGATGGCTGCAACCGTTGGTCAGGTTGCCGACCCCTGCCGCTTATCGACATAGTCGCGGAGTGCGCGGTTTACAGCGTCGGAGTCGGGAAACAGCTTGTGGAGATCGGGGTCGATGATGGCGATGTTGGTGCCCTCATCGCGATACCGCTGGGCGTACTTGCCCCGGGTGCCGGAACGGATGAGTTCCGGGGGGTATTCGGGTCGCAGGTCTTTTTCGTTACTGCTCATAAGCCTGACGCTCTCGGCGGGTCATTTGCCGTGCGGAGATGATCCTGAGTCTACCACCGCGTTCCGTGAACGCCACGACCAGGTACCGGTCCGCCAAGGTCTTGCCAAATATGACAAAACGATCTTCCTCCCGGGAATGATCGGGGTCCAGGGCGGTCGACGATAGAGGGTCGGCAAAAGCTTCGGTAGCCTCGCGAAAGGTGACACTGTGTTTGGCCTCGTTGTCACGAGCTTTCGCCGGATCCCATTCGAACTCCATCAGTGGTGCCTATGCAACCTAACGTCTACGCTGACCGGCGCGTGTTCTTTGATGCGCGTCCGGTCGAGCGTTTGGTTGGAGACTGGTC
>CAYJPG010000154.1:0-4072 GCA_964371995.1 uncultured Chromatiaceae bacterium
TGGCTGTGTCAGCCCGGTTGATGCCCGTTACGCATCGCCCAAAACCGGTCAGATCTCCTGAAAACCGGTGGCCGCAAGGCTTGGAGATTTTGTCAGTGCTACTACCCAGTCGGGGGAGTCCCATCCCCGTATGGGGATGGTCTCTCCATTTTCATGTGTTCCATGTACCAGGAGGCCATCATGTCCGAGTCAACTCAAGCTGCCAGTCCGTCGTCCTTTTTTAATTTGCATGTCGAAGGCGTCGGCTATCTCAATCGGGTCCGCACCGTGAAGCCGAAGAAGGGCGAGGAGTTCCTTGCCTGCACCGTATCTGCCCTGCGTGGCAGCGACAGTGACGTCAGCTACACGAAGTTCGACTGCCGTGTCAGCGGTGCTGACGCTCAGGTGATCGTCAAGCGCCTGGAAAGCGATGTCTCGGCCGACAAGGCTGTGATCATCGGCTTCCGGATCGCCGACATCTATCCCGAACTGTTCACCTACGAGAAGGGTGACAGGAAGGGGCAACCGGGCGTCAGCATCAAGGGCCGTCTGCTGCGC
This sequence comes from uncultured Chromatiaceae bacterium, assembly GCA_964371995.1. GTDB lineage: Bacteria > Pseudomonadota > Gammaproteobacteria > Steroidobacterales > SHZI01. The sequence continues at coordinate 538 of CAYJPG010000154.1, forward strand.
ATCAAGTTCGCCAAGGTCAACGGCGAATCTATTGATGTGCCACAGCTGGCGCGTGCAGAGGAACGCGAAAGCGTTCCGTTCTGACCGCTGGCATCGTCGGTCGCTATCCATCCCCCGGGGAGCTTGCTCCCTGGGGGAGGGGTTCCCCATTCGTCATACGAAGGAGAACTCCATGAGTCGAACCATTGAGTCCATGTCGGACGCGACCCTGCTCAGCACGCTGCTGGGGGCCCGAACGGCTGCGAAGTTGTTGAAGGATGCGAGCGGCAGCCTGTCGCGGTTGCTGAACGCAGAGTTTCTGTCGGAAAAAGTCCCGTCGTCATCCGTCGAAGCGAAGCTGATGGCGGCCAGGGAACTGGTCCGTCGCGCCTTTGCCGAGACGATGCGCGAGCGGGACACGCTTGGCTCACCAGCTGTGGTACGCGACTACCTGCGGATCATGCTGGCCCAGCGCGACCACGAAGTCTTCATGGTGCTGTTCCTCGATGCACAGAACCGGGTCATCGCACCCGAGGAAATGTTTCGAGGCACGCTCACGCAGACCAGCGTGTATCCGCGTGAAGTCGTCAAGCGGGCGCTGTCGCTGAACGCAGCAGCCGTAATCCTGGCACACAACCATCCGTCGGGTGTCGCCGAGCCCAGCCGGGCCGACGAGTGCCTGACTCAGTCGCTGCGCTCCGCGCTAGACCTGGTCGACATCCGTGTGCTTGACCACATCGTGATCGCCGGCAGCACCGCCACTTCGTTCGCAGAACGCGGCCTGCTGTAGGTCATGAACCCTGCGCGACACCTGTCGCGCTTTCCATCCGGATCGGGATCTCTCGATCCGGTTTTCACCCCAGCGGGGATGTGCATCCCCCGCATGGCGGGGGGCCGTCTCCGCAATTTTCAAGGAGTCTTATCATGAAAAGCGGACGTTCTCTCGTCGACCTGGCCCATGAACTTCAGCGCCAGCTGTCCTCCAAGCGCGACCTGGTCGTGCCTTCGTCGCTACTGCAATGCCATACCGATGAGGGTGGCAATCTCAAGCTGATCGTCGACTCCCGCCAGGGCGACGGCGAATATGGCGTCACGGGTCTCGCGCGTCGGCAGCTCGCTGACAAGCTCAAGATCCCGTTCGCCTACTTCGAGCGCATGCGTACGGAGCAGCCCCAACTGCTCGATCGCAACGTCAACACCTGGCTGCAGTCGGATGGCGACTGCCGGATGATCCGCACGCTGGACGGGCAGGTGAGGGCGGTACTCTCAGACCGCTATCGCCGGCTGGACAACTTCGATCTTGCGGAGCATGTCCTGCCTATCCTGCAGCGGCTCGAAGGCGCGCGCTTTGAATCGGTCGAACTGACTGAGACGAAGATGTACCTGAAAGCCATCACCCCCCGTGTCGAGTTCGAGGTTGCTCCCGGCGACTTCGTGCAGGCCGGCATCGTCATCACCAACTCGGAGGTGGGCTGCGGCACGCTGTCAGTGCAGCCGCTCATCTATCGGCTGGTCTGCAAGAACGGTCTGATCGCATCGGACCACGCGCTGCGCAAGACGCATGTCGGGCGCTCGCTGGCCAACGAAGCAGAGTCGGTCAATGTGTTCAGGGATGACACCCTGGCTGCAGATGACCGGGCCTTCTTCCTGAAGGTGCGGGATGTGGTCGAGGCTGCGGTTTCCGAAGCCACGTTCCGCCAGGTTGTATCGAAGTTCCAAAAGACGCGTGACATCCGTCTGACTGGCGACCCGGTGAAATCCGTCGAAGTGCTGGCCAACCGCTACACGCTCAACGACACGGAGCGGGCCGGCGTGCTGCGACACCTCATCCTCGAAGGCGACCTCAGTGCCTATGGTCTGGTCAACGCTGTCACGCACTACTCGCAGGACGTTCAGGACTACGACCGTGCCACCGAGTTTGAGGCACTGGGCGGCAAGCTCATCGAGTTGGCCCCCAACGACTGGAAGGAGTTGGCTCAAGCGGCGTGAAAACGCCCGAAGCATTGTCACAGGCAGTGCTTCGGGATTCTTGCCCATGATCGCGAATCACCCCCTTTGCCCGGCGCAACCTCACGGTTGCCCGGGCTTTTTTTTGACTGTCAGCAGTGCTGACAGCTGCGCCGGGGTTCGTTCGGTCGAGCGATACGGCAGACTCACCTGCCGAGATACACCGCCGTGATCTGCTCGCGCTCATGCCCCAGCTCTGCGCTGATCGTGAGCCGCGCTTCGCGGTCGGCCTCGCGCTGCGAGAGTGTGAGATCTCTAGCCCGTGGTCCACCGGCCGTAGGTGCCAGCCAGCCGGTCAGTTCGCGGTAGCGTGTCTGTGCGTACTGGTGGCGGTGGCCGTGGATGCGGTGTGCGCCGGCTACAGTGCACTGATACTCGAAGCGGCGTAACTGCTCGACGTAGCTTCGCTCGGCCGGAATGAGGCTGCCCCTGCCGGCCAGGGCCTTGGCTTCATCAAGGAGCTGGCGCTGCTCAGTGTTGCGGATCGGAATTTCGCGCGCTCGCCCACCCTTGGTCCAGGTGTCCTTGAGCACCAGCCGGTTGTCCCGATCGGCCCACGCCGGGTGGATCTTGATCGACTCGCCACGGCGCAGGCCGAAGGCGGCCTGCAACCGCAGCGACATTGCCGTGTAGGGGTCGGTGATCCGGGCGAGTTCGCCCCCGGTCAGCTGACGCGCCTTGCTGACGTTGCTGACGTACTGCCGATGGCCGATGCCGTAGTGGTCGTTGTCGCGGGCGATGACGTTTTGCTTGCCGATCTTTTCTGTCCACCAGCGCAGCTCCGCCATCCGGTTCTTGATCGTGCCCACGGCCAAACCTTCCGCCTGCCAGCGTTCGACCAGGCTCTCGACGTGCTTGGGCTTGAGGCTTGCTGCGGCCATGTGCCGGTAGCCCAGCTCATGAAGCTGATTCGCCACCAGGTCGAGCACGCGCTCGCGATCGCGCTGGGTCGCGAAGCTGCCGTCGCGGTTGCGCCGGCACATTTGCTTGAGCTCGTAGTTCAGATCCCGCATTCGCTTCTCGTCTGCTGTCTTTCGTTGTGCCTTCCGTCCATTGCCCCAGGGTTTACGATCTCCTTCCTGTCGCTGGTGTGTGTTGCCTATCTGGTCAGTGTTTCTGTCCGTCCCGAACGCCTTAGCGTTGCGGGAACTACAAAGGACGCGGGACACCACTCCCGTCTCGTGCCGTTGTTGTATCGCTGGCCTGCCGCGGCACGCGGCATTGGCGTCGATGGCGCTTCCTGTGAGAAGGCGATCCATCGGGTGAGCCATTACCCAAGGCGCTGGGTGCGCCGGGTGGCGCTATGGCTGATGTGGCCCGTAGAGAGGCGGGCCAGGGGCAGACCGCGTTGCACGGTCCGAGATTGTGACGTTCCAGAGAGATCGTCACGTGGGGTCGTCACTTGCGCCAGCCTCGGCACAACGCTTGTGTGCTGGGGCTGTACGCGCGTCGTCACAACCCGCTGGCCCCGCGTAGTGACGACGCGGTTTGCGCCGCGATGCTGGGGCAGGGTGCGGGCGAGATTGCAGCAGTGGCGCCTCGGCGGGTG
>CAYJPG010000155.1:0-3331 GCA_964371995.1 uncultured Chromatiaceae bacterium
GCTGGTCGGCTGCCCGTCCACACCGTACTTCGCCAGGTCGTGGCAGGAATTACAGGAGATATCCTGGTTTTTGGACAGGCGCGGCTCGTAATAAAGAATCCGGCCCAGCGTGACCTGTGCGTCGGTAACCGGGTACGTATCAGCACTCATCTGCGCGGGCAGCACCTTGAACATCGCCGCAGCTTGTGTCTGCAGCACGGCGGCATCCACAGCAGCCGATGCCTGTGGCGCGGCTGACTGCACTGGCTCTTGCGGCGCATTCCGGCCGCAAGCTGAAACCAGCAGTAAGGCCGAAACCCCTGCCATTAAGATAGATAAACGCATTTCTGATCCCTGTCTGAAGTCCGCTGTGGTGCGAAAGTATCCGCACTGCTGCACACACGATACCTCGTCATGGAGAATTTGAGCAATTCAGCACTCCCGAATGGAGGCATCGGTCCGGATGTCCCCATTATTCCTGCGAGCAAGGGCATCGGCGAGCGGCAATCGACGGCTCACTGTAGTAGTCTGAATCTGACTGTATAAAGGGGAACCCCATGGCCAACATCGTCATCATCGGCGCCGGCATTGGCGGCGTGCCCTGCGCCTACGACCTGCGCAAGCAACTCGACAGCAGTCACCAGATCACGCTGATCGGGAGTTCAGGGCGATTCGAGTTCACCCCATCAAATCCCTGGATGGCGGTTGGCTGGCGCGAAGCACCAGACACCAGCGTCGAGTTGCGCAAACCGCTGGAAAAACACGGGATCCGCTGGATCGAGACGCCAGCCAGTCGTATTGACGCCGAAAAGCGCCAGGTCGGCTTCGCGGACGGCAGCGAAGTCCCTTATGACTATCTGGTGATCACCACCGGACCCAAACTGGCATTTGAGGAAGTGCCCGGCCTGGGTCCGTCCGGCTTCAGCCAGTCCATCTGTACCCATGCGCACTCGCTGCAAGCCTGGGAGCGTTACCAGGTTTTCCTGCAGAACCCCGGGCCCATCGTAATTGGTGCCGCACCGGGTGCCAGCTGCTTCGGGCCCGCCTACGAGTTCGCCATGATCCTGGACGCAGACCTGCGCAAACGAAAACTGCGCGACCGCGTGCCGATGATCTACGTGACGCCAGAACCGTATATCGGGCACATGGGACTCGGCGGTGTCGGCGACAGCAAGGGGCTGATGGAAGCCGAGCTTCGCCAGCGGCACATCAAGTGGATCAGCAATGCAAAAATTACCCGCGTGGAGGATGGCAGTCTCCATGTTGAGGAACAGGGTGAGGCGGCGCAGCCGGCTAAAGCCCATGTGTTGCCGTTCGCCTACAGCATGATTCTGCCGGCATTTCTGGGGGTGGACGCGGTGGCGGCCGTACCCGGCCTGTGCAATCCGCGCGGCTTCGTTCTCATCGACCAGTTCCAGCGCAGCCCGAAGTATCCGGAGATTTATTCTGCCGGCGTCTGCGTGGCGATTCCGCCCGTGGAAGTCACGCAGGTACCTACCGGGGCACCCAAGACCGGTTATATGATCGAGTCGATGACAACGGCCATCTGCGAGAACATAAAGTCTGCCATCGCCGGCCACCCGCCCGCTGCCAAGGCAACGTGGAATGCTGTCTGCCTGGCCGACTTCGGCGACATCGGTATCGCCTTTGTGGCTCTGCCCCAGATACCGCCACGAAACGTGACCTGGGCAAAACAGGGCAAATGGGTGCACCTGGCCAAGATCGCTTTCGAGAAATATTTTCTGCACAAGGTACGCGCGGGGACAACCACCCCCGTGTACGAAACCTATGTAATGAAGGCTTTGGGTATTGAACGTCTGAAAGACAAGCCGAAATCGGCAGGAGATACGCAATGAGCATCGATCGTGTGGTACTGGCTTTTGCGGGCACGGTAATCCTGGTGAGCCTGGCACTGGGCCTGCGACTGAACCCCAACTGGTTCTGGCTGACAGCGTTCGTGGGTGCGAACCTGCTGCAGTCCTCTTTTACCGGCTTCTGCCCGCTCGCCATCATCCTGAAGAAACTCGGGCTCAAGCCCGGCGCCGCATTTTGATGCGGCGCTGTTTCCCTGCGCGAGCGGCGGCCGCCGCCAGGCTGTCGCGGCTGATGATCTTCCTTCCGGGGATCGTGCTGTTCGCCGCTTGTGGCGGCAAGACGCCGCCGGCGCCGGCCAAGCTGCCGGCACCGGCATTTGCCACTGTCGTCGTCCAGCCGGTTGCCGGCGCCGCCGAGGGCGAACTCGACGGTACTGTCGAAGCGGTAAACCAGGCCACCGTGGCAGCCCAGACAGCAGGTCGCGTCACCGAAATATTTTACGACGTCAATGACTTCGTACCGGCCGGCGCTGTACTCCTGAAGATCCGCAGCATCGGACAACGGGCTGAACTGAACCAGGCCGAAGCGGCACTGAGCGAGGCCGGGGCCCGCGAGGCTGAAGCCCGCGCCCGCTACGAACGCATTGCGGCCATGTATGAGCGCAAGGTTGTGGCCAGAGCGCAATTCGACCAGGCACTCGCCGAGCGTGACGCGGCGCTCGCGCGGCTGAGCGCAGCCCGGGCCGCCGTAGCGTCCGCGACGGAAGGTGTCGCCTGGACCGAGGTCCGTGCGCCCTATGCAGGCATCATCACCGCCCGCAAGGTCCGCGTGGGCGAAACCGTAGCGCCGGGCACACCACTGATCAGTGGCTACTCGCTGGAGAAACTGCGAGTCACGGTGGATATTCCCCAGAGCCTCGTCGAGCAGATACGCCTGCGCAAGAAAGCTGCCGTATATATCAGCGGGCGTCGTATCGACGCGAGCAAGGTCACCATTTTTCCGGAGGCAGATCCGCTCTCAAACACCTTCCGTACCCGGGTCGAACTGCCGGCCAACGCGGCAGACCTGTATCCGGGCATGTATGTGAAGGTCGGATTTGTTACCGGCGAAACCAGCCGTCTGCTGGTACCCCGTACAGCCGTCATCACCCGCAGCGAAGTAACCGGTATCTACGTGGTCGCGCCGGACAACCGGGTATCGCTGCGCCAGGTGCGGCTCGGCCACATCTTTACTGGTGCGGCGGGCGCAGAACAGATTGAGGTGCTGGCGGGCTTGAGTGCCGGTGAACGGGTCGCCCTTGACCCGGTGGCCGCGGCCCGCGCCGACTGAGCGCCATGACAGCAAATCCCGGCATCAGCGGGCGCATCGCACGGCTGTTCCTTAACTCCGAACTCACACCGCTGCTCTCGCTGACCGCGCTGAGCGGCGTCCTCTTCACCGAGGAGGTCTTCGGGCGCCCGCTGCGCTTCGATCACAAGACCGTCTTCACGCTGATCGCCGTGGCGCTGTTCGCGGCGCTGCTCGTCGGCCGGCGCAT
>CAYJPG010000155.1:3341-4059 GCA_964371995.1 uncultured Chromatiaceae bacterium
GTGACACCCCGCGAGGAAGAGCCGCAAATCAATGTCACCTTCGCCAATATCCTCATTGGCTTTCCCGGCGCCAGCGCAACGCAGGTAGAAAACCTCGTCTCATCGCCGATGGAAAAGGTACTCGGTGAAATCGCCGGCGTGAAGCACATCTACTCCGTGTCGCGACCGGGCATGGCTGTGCTGAGCGTACAGTTTAAAGTGGGTGAAGAACGTACTGCGGCGATCGTCCGGCTCTATAACGCCGTGTACTCCAACCAGGACTGGCAGCCCCCGGCACTCGGCGTGCTGCCACCGCTCATCAAGCCCAAAGGCATCGACGATGTACCCATCCTCGGCCTGACGCTGTGGACCCGCGATCCGGCACGCGGCGCCTACGAACTGGGCCAGGTGGCCCGGGCCATCGAGATGGAAATCAAGCGCGTGCCAGGCACGCGGGATGTCTACACCATCGGCAGCCCCGACAGCGTGGTGCGGGTCGCACTGGACCCGCAGCGACTTTCTGCATACGGCCTGACTGCTGCTGAAGTCTCGGCAGCGCTGGCGGCAGCATCCCCCGCCGCGCAGGCAGGCCAGATCACAAGCGGTGACCAGGCCGTTCCCGTACAGGCCGGCGAGTTTCTCGCCAGCGTTGCCGACGTGGCAGGCCTTGTCGTCGCAGTACGCGACGAACGCCCGGTGTATCTGCAGGACGTGGCGACTGTCACCCGCGGCCCTGACA
>CAYJPG010000156.1:0-3968 GCA_964371995.1 uncultured Chromatiaceae bacterium
TGCGGTTTTCCGTACCCTCGAGCTGCGCCTGCAGGTCGCGAAAGTTCTGGTCGGACTTCAGATCCGGATAGCGTTCCACCACCACGAGCAGCCGGGACAGCGCGCTGCTCAGCTCGCCCTGTGCAGCCTGGAAGTTCTGAAAGGCCTGCGGATCGTTCAGCGTTTCGGGTGTGGCCTGTATGGATCCCACGCGGGAGCGCGCTTCGGTCACCTGGATCAGCACATCACGCTCCTGCTGCGCAAAGCCCTCCACCGTACGGACGAGGTTCGGGATCAGGTCGGCACGCCGCTGATACTGGTTCAGTACCTCCGCCCAGGCCGCCTTGACACCTTCGTCTCCGCTCTGGAGCGCGTTATAGCCGCAACCCGACAACAGCAGCACGCTCAGGGAAGTCACGAGGGCAAGCAGCGTTCTTTTCATCATGTCGACATCCTCTGCGAGGTGGTGAAACCGGGAAGCGGAATGATTATATGCTTGGCCCAGCCCGGAACTGCCTGAAGGAGAATATTGCCCATGCTGCAAGGCTTCCACCATGCCGCGATTTCCACACCCGACCTGGCGCGGGCGCTGCGCTTCTACCAGGGCGTACTCGGCTGCAAAGCCGTGCGTGAGTTTGGCTGGCCGGCAGGCGTCGCGGCAGCCGATGCACTTACGGGCCTCAAGGATTCAGCGGCCCGCGCGGTACTGCTCAAGCTCGGTGACAGTTTCCTGGAGATCTTCGAGTTCAGTTCACCGGTGCCGCGGCAGGCCGATCCCGACCGGCCCGCATGCGACCACGGCATCACGCATATTTGTCTCGCGGTGAAGGACTGTCAGCACGAATACGAGCGACTGCGTGCAGCCGGCATGCGCTTTCACGCTCCGCCGCAGGCGCAGGACGGCGGCTTTGTCTGCTATGGACGCGACCCGGACGGCAACATCATCGAGCTGCTGGAGTTTGTCTGAGAGCCACGGGGCGGGTGTTAACATCCCTGCCTCCCCCGACGCGGAAGCAGATTCTTGGCCCGACGGTCCCGACGCCCCCGGCGAAACCTGCGCCAGTATCTGAGCCGGCGCGTGATCTTCACGCTTGCCGGCCTGGCGCTGCTTGCAATATCGGCGCTGGCGATCTGGGTCTGGCTGCTCGACCGGCAGATCGTGCATCAGTTCGAGGGCCGGCGCTGGGATCTGCCGGCACAGGTCTACGCACGGCCGCTTGAACTCTATGCCGGGCAGCGACTCAGCGCCGACGAGTTGCAGCGCGAGCTCACTGCGCTCGGCTATTCGGCGACACCGGCCGTAAAGACACAGGGCACCTTTGCACGGCTGAGCGGCCGCATCGTCCTCATGACCCGCCCGTTCCAGTTCTGGGACGGCGCACAGCCGGCACAGAAAGCCACGATCAGCTTCGGCGCCAGGGGCATCGTTTCGCTGGCCGACGACCGTGGCGGTGACCTGTCGCTGCTGCGCCTCGATCCGCCCTTCATCGGTAATATCTTCACCGCACACGGCGAGGACCGGATCGTGCTGGGTCCGGACCAGGTACCCGAAGTGCTGCTCGCGTCACTCAAGATCGTCGAGGACCGCGACTTCGACAAACACGGCGGTATTTCGTTGCGCGCCATCGCTCGCGCGATGTGGGCCAATATTCGCGCCGGCGGTATCGAACAAGGCGGCAGCACGTTGACCCAACAGCTGGTACGCAGCTACTTCCTCGACAACAGCCGCACGCTGACCCGCAAGCTGCGCGAAGCACTGATGGCGATGCTGCTGGAACTGCACTTCGACAAGCCCGATCTGCTCAACGCCTACGTCAACGAGATCTATCTGGGCCAGGCCGGCGACCGCGCGATTCACGGCTTCGGACTGGCCAGCCAGTTCTACTTCGGCAAACCGCTGACCGAACTCGAGCCGCAGGAAACAGCATTGCTCGTCGCGGTCGTTCGTGGTCCGTCCTGGTACGACCCGCGACGTCATCCGGAACGCACACGCAAGCGTCGCGACATGGTGCTGGACCTGATGGCGCAGTTCGGCCTCATTTCGGAAGCTGCGGCCGGCAAGGCCAAACAGCACGACCTTGGCGTACGCGGGAAAGCCACGACCTTCGCAAGCTATAACCCGACCTTCATGGATCTGGTGCGCCGCGAGCTGCACGCCGACTACAAGGAAGAGGACCTGCTAAGCGCCGGGCTGCGCATCATGACAACACTGGATCCACGCATTCAGGCGCTGGCCGAAGAACGGCTGAGGGATGGCCTTGATGAGCTGGAGACCAGCCGCAAGCGCAAGCCTGGCTCACTGGACGGCGCGATCGTGGTCACCGGCACCCAGACTCCCGACGTGCTGGCGATCGTCGGTGGCCGCAACGCGCGCATGCAGGGCTTCAACCGGGCACTCGATGCCAGGCGACCAATCGGTTCGCTGGTCAAACCGGTGGTCTATCTCGCCGGCTTCGAGTCAGGGCGATACACCGCCGCCACACAGGTTGAGGATGCGCCGCTTAACATCCGCCTCGATACCGGCAAGACCTGGAGCCCACAGAACTACGATCGCCAGTATCGCGGCCCGGTGCCGGCCATTCGGGCGCTCGCGGAGTCTCTCAATACGCCCACCGTGCGCATCGGCATGGATGTGGGACCCAAAAAGGTCGCCAGCCTGCTCAAATCGCTGGGCATGACAAAGGCACCGGCTCCGCTGCCGTCCCTGTTACTGGGTGCGGTCGATCTCTCGCCGATGGAAGTTGCACAGGTATACAACAGCCTGGGCAATGGCGGATTTCATGCGCCGCTGAAGGCGGTGCGCGCGGTACTCGATGTAGAGGGCAAGCCGCTCGAGCGCTACCAGCTCAAGATTGACCGGGCGGCCGATCCCTCGGCCGTGGCACAACTGACCACCAGCATGCTGCAGGTGGTTGATCGCGGTACCGCCCGCGGGGCAAGACGCTGGCTGCCACCCGACCTGGCCGTCGCCGGAAAAACCGGCACCTCGGACGATCTCCGCGACAGCTGGTTCGCCGGTTTCACCAATGACCATGTGGTTGTCGTCTGGGTCGGTGCGGACGACAACACGCCGACCGGACTCAGCGGTGCCTCCGGCGCGCTCCCGATCTGGGCGCGGCTGGTGGCCGGCTTCGGCGACCTCGGCTACGAGGCGTTGCCGACAGAGGATCTGGCAGATGTGTCTTTCGACTATGCAACTGGCATGATGTCGCGCGCAGACTGCGGCGATCTGATCACCGTGCCGCTGCCTGCAGGCACGGTCCTGGCAGCGAAGCCGGACTGCATGCCCGAATCAGATAATCTCACCAGGCGTGGCATCGAATGGCTGAAGGATCTGCTCAACTGAGACTGCGCGACACTTTTGGCAGGGCAATTGCGCCATCGCTGTTGCTGATCGCCACGCTCAGCGGCTGCGTGCCGCCGGGGGGCACCCGGCCGCCCCAACCGAAGGCACCGGTACCCGCAACCCGCCCTGCTCCGGCCCCGGTGCCCGCGCCGGCACCGCAGCCCGAAGCACCCGTCACACCGCCAGCGGTACCACCGCAGGCACCCGTGAGGATCGTTCCACCCGTCAGTCCGGCCAGCCAGACGCTGCTCAACGAGAGTCGTAGTCACTCAGCTGCCGGCCACTATCCGCAGGCAGCTGCCTCCATCGAGCGCGCGATCCGCATCGAGCCGCGTCAGCCGGTACTCTGGCTGGAACTCGGCAACATCCGCCTGAAGGAAGGCGACTACGTCCAGGCCGAGAGTCTCGGCCGCAAGGCGCTGAGCCTCAGCGCGGGCGATGCCGCGCTTTCCGCCCGCGCCCAGCAGCTGATTAACGCAGCAAGGAACCCGTAGGAGCGGCTTCAGCCGCGATCATCAACCCGACGACAGGGGATCGCGGCTGTAGCCGCTCCTACGGCCGCTCCTACTTGCGCCGTTTCTTGCCCGCATGCCCGCCGACTGGCTGGCCATGCAGCATGCGTACCTGTGCGTCACTCTGGTAG
>CAYJPG010000157.1:0-3832 GCA_964371995.1 uncultured Chromatiaceae bacterium
GCTGACGACCACCCATGTCGTGGCCATTCAAACGGGCGATTGCCGTCTGAGCATCCGACTCGGGCATTTCCACAAAACAGAAACCGCGAAAACGGCCGGTCTCGCGATCGTTGATCAAACGAACTGCGTCGACCGTTCCATGTTGCGAAAACAACTCACGAACCGACTCCTCATCGGCGGTATATGGCAGATTGCCTACGTAAATCCTGGTCATGACGGGTACCTATTATTCCTCAAGGTTGATGGACGGCACGAGAACAACGGCAAGAGGGCGCGAGCAAGGCTCACGTCCATGATTCGGAATTCGAAGGGAGCATCTGCAGGAAAACAGTTCACGGAAGGGGTCACAGAACGCTGCTTGCGGATTCGACTCAGATGCGGATGTCTCGACTCTAGCACGGCCTTCCCCGCGTTGCGATGGGGCAAGCTCGTAAGCAGCGCAAAAGAACGGGTTTCCGGATTGGCACCCGGGGCGCATAGAATCGCGGCATTCGTACTCCATGCGCACTGAGGTAATGCATGTCGGCACCGGGCCTGGGCGCTTTTTCTCATGTCACCATCGGCGTGGCGAACCTCGATACAGCCCTCAGCTTCTGGCAGCATAACTTCGGCCTGGAAGTTCGCAGCGACCGTCGGGGGCCGGATGCGGTCCTCGGCTCGCTTTGGGGTATCGATCCACAGACCATCACCCGTCAGGCACTTGTTGGCACTCCGACTGGCATCGGGCGCTGGGCCGCTGTCGGCGCAATGCACCTGGTTGAATTCAGGGACCCGCTGCCACCCGTCCGGCACGGCGCCAAAACCTGGGACCTGCTGCCAAAGAACCTCGACCTCTATACCACCGACCTGCCGGCCCGGTATCTGGAACTCGAAGCAGCCGGACATCAGTTCCGTACCCGATGGGCCGAGATGCGTGCCGGTCAGCACATATTTCGCGAAGTACAGATGCCAGGCCACGATGAGATCAATGTGGTACTCATCGAAGCCACCGGTCCCGATTATGACACCACGATGTCACCGAAAGGATATGCGGGCATAGGCCCGCTCGTCACCATCGTTCCCGATGCCAAAGCAGAAACGTTTTTCTATCGCGACGTACTCGGCATGACGACCACTATTGAACTGCAGCTGAGCGGTCCGGATATCGAACGGACCGCTGGCCTGCCGTCGGGTGCCGGACTCGGGCTTCGTGTCTTTGGCGACCCGGACGAGCCCCTTGGCCGTATCGAGATCATCGAATACCAGCGGCTTGAGGGCGAGGATCTGTACCCGCGCGCGAGACCGCCAGCGACCGGTATCCTGCACATGAACTATCAGGTGAAGGTTCTCGCACCGATCCGGACCCGCCTGCGGGCAGCGCAAATCGAGATCGCGGAACACGGTGCCCTCAGCACCCTGTATGGCAGCGGGCCGATCCTGTCATGTCGCTCACCGGCCGGCTTTAGAATCGAAGTACAGGGGGAGACCTGATGTCCAGACAGTTGCCGGGTATCCGCGCACGGATGCTGCGTACCAAGCCGCTCGCCCAGATCCTCGCGGATGCCGATCATCCCGACCACCGTCTGAAGCGTACGCTGACCCTGACCGACCTGATTGCGCTGGGCGTTGGGGCGATCATAGGTACCGGTATCTTCGTGCTGATCGGCACCGCGATCGTCGGCGACGCCGTACGACTCGGCGCAGGGCCGGGTATTACGCTCTCCTTCCTGCTCTCCGGCCTGGCCTGCGTGCTGGCCGCCCTCTGCTACGCCGAGTTTGCTGCCCTGATCCCGGTATCCGGCAGCGCCTATACCTATTCCTATGCCACGCTCGGCGAATTCGTCGCCTGGATCACCGGCTGGAACCTGATCCTTGAATACGGTGTCTCCAGCGTTGCCGTGGCAATCGGCTGGTCAGGTTACTTCAACAAGCTGCTCGAGATTGCCGGCATCCATCTGCCGCACTGGGCAAGTCATGCGCCGGGCGGCCCTGATGGCGGGATCGTCAATCTGCCGGCCATGATCATCGTCCTGCTGTGTACATGGATGCTGGTGGTCGGCATCAAGGAAAGCGCGCGCATCACCACCGTCATCGTCGTGATCAAACTCGCCGTTATCGGCTTCTTCATCGCCGTCGGTGCCGACCATATCGACACGAACAACTGGTCACCCTATATGCCAAACGGCTTTGCCGGTGTCGGCGCTGCAGCGGCCATCGTGTTCTTCGCGTACATCGGCTTTGATGCCGTTTCGACGACCGCCGAAGAAGCACGGAATCCACAGCGCGATATCCCGATCGGCATCATCGCCTCACTTGGTATCTGCACACTGCTCTATCTGGCCGTCGCGGCAATTCTCACCGGAATGATTCCGTGGACGGCGATCGATGTGAATGCGCCGATTGCCGATGCACTCGGCCAGCTCGGCTTCAAGTGGGGTGCCGCAATCGTTTCGGTGGGTGCGGTTGCCGGCATCACCAGTGTGCTGGTGGTGCTGCTGATGGGCCAGGTGCGCATTTTCTTTGCCATGTCGCGTGACGGACTGCTCGGCAACTGGCTGGCTGGTGTACATCCGGAGTACCGCACGCCACACAAGGCGACATGGGTCACCGGTATTGTCGTCGCATTGCTGGCGGGTGTCGTACACCTCGGCGAAGCAGCCGACATGACCAACATCGGCACCCTGTTTGCCTTCTCGATCGTGAGTATCGGCGTCGTCGTGCTGCGTTATGCGAAACCGGATGAACACCGGCCATTTCGTACCCCGTTCATGCCCTGGCTGCCAATTCTCGCGGCACTTGCCTGCTTTGGCCTGATGACCTTCCTGCCGCTGGTGACATGGATACGGTTCATCGTCTGGTCGGTCATCGGTATCGTTATGTATTTCGCCTACAGCATGCGCCGCAGCCATCTGAACCGGACACCACAGCAGACTGACTGATCAACGGATCAGCCGGCGGCGGATGAAGATGCTCGCTGCCACATAGCCAACAGCGGCATAGGCGAGCAGCACGGCGATATGCAGCACCGGGTCAGTCAGCGCCTGACCGGCAACGAGCGGCCGTATCAACGCAATCGCATGGGACAGTGGCAGGATATTTACCAGGACCTGCGCAATCGCCGGCAAGGTCGCCACCGGATAGAACACCCCGCTGAAGATGAACATCGGCGTGATCAGCAGCGTCGTGTAGTAATTGAAGAAATCATAGCTGGCCGCACATGCAGCCATCACCAGCGCCGGTCCTGCAAAGCACAATCCCACCAGAAAGAAGACCGGGATCGCGGCCAGTGCCGACCAGTTATGGATGGCACCCAGCAGGAAAGCCACCACCAGGATCGGCAATGTATTGAGCAGTGACTTGGTCGCACACCACAGCATCTCTCCGGCCACGATGTCATCGACCGTCAGCGGCGTGGCGAGAATCGCATCGTAGGTCTGCTGATGCGTCATGCGGGTAAACACCGAAAACATGCCTTCAAAGGAAGCCACGTTCATCGCTGAGGCCGCAAGCAGGCCGGCAGCCAGGAAAGTGAAGTACGGGATCCCGTTGACCTCGCCGATGAACTGGCCCAGACCGAAACCGAGGCCCAGCAGATAGATCACCGGCTCACCGAATGAAAAGGCCATGCTCGGCCCGATCAGTTTGCGCCAGACCAGCAGATTGCGCTGCCAGATCTTCAGTGCCGAGGCCTGCGGCCTCGGCAGTACCAGCCCCATGTTTGTCATCTTGGCGTACTCCGTATGACGGGTTATTCCCGCAGATCGTGGCCAGTCAGTTTGAGGAAGACATCCTCAAGGTTTGGCGTCCGGTGCGTATAGGGCAGCTTCGGTGCAGATTAGAGGCGCGCCAGTAC
>CAYJPG010000158.1:0-1389 GCA_964371995.1 uncultured Chromatiaceae bacterium
ACCCTGCTCGGGGTGACGGGTTCAGGCAAGACCTTCACCATGGCGAGCGTGATCGAGGACCGGCAGTGTCCGACGCTGATCCTCGCGCCGAACAAGACGCTGGCGGCGCAGCTCTATGGCGAGATGTGCGAATACTTCCCGGATAACCGCGTCGAGTATTTCGTTTCCTATTACGACTACTACCAGCCGGAGGCTTATGTGCCTTCGTCGGACACCTATATCGAGAAGGACGCGGCGATCAATGCGCATATCGAGCAGATGCGCCTGTCGGCCACCAAGACGCTGCTGGAGCGGTCGGACAGCATCATCGTTGCGACGGTGTCTTCGATTTATGGTCTCGGTGATCCCGAGGCCTACTTTGCAATGGTCCTGCACCTGTCTCGCGGCCATCGCATGTCTGACAGGGACCTGTTGCGGCGTCTTGCCGAGCTGCAGTACACGCGTAACGACATGCAGCTCGGTAACGGTACTTACCGGGCGCGTGGCGAAATCATCGATATTTTTCCGGCGGAGTCAGAGCGCGAGGCGGTCCGCGTCACGCTCTTTGATGAGCAGATCGAGAGCCTCGCATATTTCGATCCATTGACCGGCGAGATCCTGCGCAATGTGCCCCGTCTCACGATCTTTCCCAAGACCCACTATGCGACGCCACGCGAGGTGGTGCTGAAGGCTGTCGATTTCATCAAACGCGACCTGGTGCTGCGTCTCGATGAGCTGCGCCGGGCCAACAAGCTGGTGGAAGCCCAGCGGCTTGAGCAGCGCACCATGTACGACGTGGAGATGATGGCCGAGCTCGGATTCTGCAGCGGTATCGAGAACTACAGTCGCTACCTGTCGGGCCGGCAGCCGGGGGAACCCCCGCCTTGCCTGTTCGATTACCTGCCCGACGATGCGCTGCTGATCATCGATGAGAGCCACGTGACCGTTCCGCAGCTGGGCGGCATGTACAGGGGTGATCGTTCACGCAAGGAGACGCTGGTCGAGTACGGCTTCCGCCTGCCGTCTGCACTCGACAACCGGCCGCTGCGCTTCGATGAGTTTGAGGCGCTGTCGCCGCAGACCATCTATGTGTCGGCCACGCCGGGGCCCTATGAGCGCGAACGATCCGATGCGATCGTCGAACAGGTTGTGCGGCCCACCGGACTTACTGATCCTCCGATCGAGGTACGTCCGGTGGCCACGCAGGTTGACGACGTGCTGTCCGAGATCCGGATCCGGGTTGAGCGGCAGGAGCGGGTACTCATTACGACGCTCACCAAACGCATGGCAGAGGATCTCACCGACTATCTGCAGGAGCACGGGGTGCGCGTGCGTTACCTGCACTCCGATATAGAAACGGTCGAACGCAGCGAGATCATTCGCGACCTGCGGCTTGGCGCTTTCGATGTG
>CAYJPG010000158.1:1399-3788 GCA_964371995.1 uncultured Chromatiaceae bacterium
ACCGTGGGTCGTGCAGCCCGTAACCTCAATGGCATGGCGATCATGTATGCCGACAGGATCACCGGCTCCATGCAGCGGGCGATTGCTGAAACCGACCGGCGGCGGCAGAAGCAGCTCGAATTCAACCAGCTGCATGGCATCCAGCCGCGCAGCATCATCAAGCAGGTCCGGGACGTGATGGATGGGGCACGCAGCGAGGTACCGCGCGGCAGCCGGCGCGCTGCCGAGCCCCGCAGCGAGTACCGGAATCTCAGTCCGGAGCAGCTGATCAAGCAGATCGCCCGGCTGGAAAAGCAGATGTATACCCATGCCCGGAACCTCGAGTTTGAGGCGGCTGCCCGGCTGCGGGACCAGGTGCAGGAGCTGCGGCGCACCGGCTTCGGTTTGCCGGAACGCAAGACCGGCTAGTTCTGCCTTGCCTTCTGCGCGTGCCATTCGGTATCGTTGCGCCCGGTCGGGATGCGGTAGGGCCGTTTCCCGATAGATGCGACAGGCGCGTAGCTCAGTGGTTAGAGCACTTCCTTGACATGGAAGGGGTCGGAGGTTCAACTCCTCTCGCGCCTACCAACTTTCTGGACAAGTTCACCCATGCCCGTCATTACCCTGCCTGACGGCAGTCAGAAGGCGTTTGATCGCCCGGTTTCAGTTGCCGAGGTGGCGTCCTCCATTGGTGCGGGCCTGGCAAGGGCCGCGCTGGCCGGGCGGGTCAATGACCGGCTCGTCGACACCTCATATGTGATCGATGGCGATGCCCGCCTGTCCATCGTCACGCCGAAGGATCCTGCCGGACTCGAGATCATCCGGCACTCCACAGCGCATCTCTTGGCGCAGGCCGTGCAGTCGTTGTTTCCGGATGCACAGGTGACCATCGGTCCGGTCATCGAAGACGGCTTTTATTACGACTTCGCTTTCAAGCGGCCCTTTACGCCCGAAGACATCGCGGCCATCGAGGCGCGCATGAAGGAGCTCGCCGGCGCCGACCTGCTCGTTGAACGCAAGCTGATGGGGCGCGACGAAGCGGTCGCATACTTCAAAAATATCGGTGAGCACTACAAGGCCGAGATCATCGCCAGCATTCCGGCGGAGCAGGACATCAGTCTGTACGGGCAGGGCGACTGGGTCGACCTGTGCCGCGGTCCGCACGTGCCCTCGACCGGTCGCCTAAAGGCTTTCAAGCTGACCAAGCTCGCTGGTGCCTACTGGCGCGGCGATTCGCGCAACGAGATGCTGCAGCGAATCTACGGCACGGCCTGGCAGGACGAGGCGGCGCTGAAGGCCTATCTGCTGCGGCTCGAAGAAGCCGAGAAGCGCGATCACCGCAAGCTGGGCCGTGAACTCGATCTGTTTCACTTCCAGGAAGAATCGCCGGGTGCCGTGTTCTGGCATCCGAAAGGCTGGACGCTGTTCCAGCAGCTGATCGGCTATATGCGCGACACACAGCGCGCGGCCGGTTACCAGGAAGTCAACACGCCGGAGATCCTGGACCGCGAACTCTGGGTGCAGTCCGGGCATATGGAGAAGTTCGGCGAAAACATGTTTCTGACACAGACGCCTGACGAACGCGTCTATGCGATCAAGCCGATGAACTGCCCCGGACACATCCAGGTATTCAACCAGGGGCTGCGCAGCTATCGCGACCTGCCGCTGCGTTTCTGTGAGTTCGGCAAGGTACACCGCTATGAGCCATCGGGTGCGCTGCACGGCCTGATGCGCGTGCGTGCTTTTACCCAGGACGACGCCCATGTGTTCTGTACCGAAGACCAGATCACTTCGGAGTCGGTGGCGATCACCGACCTGATCCTCGGCATTTACCGCGACTTTGGTTTCGATGATCTACGTATCAAGTTTTCCGACCGTCCCGAAAAGCGTGTCGGCAGCGATGCGATCTGGGACCGGGCTGAGGCGGCGCTGCGCTCGGCGGCGGAGGCGGCTGAGCTCGAACTTGAATACAACCCGGGCGAAGGGGCTTTCTATGGCCCGAAGCTTGAGTTTGTGCTGCGCGATGCGATCGGCCGTGACTGGCAGTGCGGCACCCTGCAGGTGGACTTCAACATGCCGGAGCGGCTCGGCGCCTCCTATGTGGGTGACGACAGCCAGCGCCGGATCCCGGTTATGCTGCACCGGGCCATGTTCGGCTCCCTGGAGCGTTTCTGCGGCATTTTGCTGGAGCACCATGCCGGCCGTCTGCCGACCTGGCTGGCGCCGGTGCAGGTCGCGATCCTGAATATCACCGACCGGCAGGCCGTGTACGCCAGGACCATTCAGGAAGTCCTGAAAAATCAGGGTGTTCGCGCCACGGTGGACTTGAGGAATGAGAAGATTGGCTTTAAGATTCGCGAGCATACCCTGCAGCGCGTTCCCTACCTGATAGTGGTCGGGGACCGTGAAG
>CAYJPG010000159.1:0-3698 GCA_964371995.1 uncultured Chromatiaceae bacterium
CCCCGACGCCGACACTCGACGCTGGGTTACCTGAGTCCAGTCGATTATGAGAAAGCGATAGGCTCAGGCTGAGGGTGGTGTCATCGAAACTGGTAGCAACCCATGGGCGGCAGGAAAGTCATATGAACAATACCCAGAACGAACCGGTGTCAGTGAAGACGAAATACCTCATTCGCGGCCCAAGGCGGTTGATCCTCCTGGCACTGATGGCTACCCCGCTCATGGCCGACGAGAATCCCGACACTATCCTGTCGATTGAGCAACCTGTCATGGAGGCGGTAGAGACGCTTGATTCGCCAACGGTTTCACACCCGCTGGTTCACACTCAGAACACCGCTACCATCACGAGCCAGGCCCTCGTGGTATCGACCAGCCGCGACGCCATTTATCGGCCACTCGGCAGGAATCTATGGGGTATCAGCTCAACCATTTCAGCCAAAAAGGTCCCGACAACCAACTTCACCATCGTTTCTCTATGTGGCCTGGTTGAGCTTGTCAGCACTTCCGAATCACACTCCAGTCAGAGCAGCACGATCGCGGTTCCGGTCGGCAGCGTTTTCGTGCCTCTCGGCATTCGCACCACTACCGACATGACGGGCGGCTCCAGAGCGCTGCGATTTGATGTGACGAGTGGAGCCTCGAACTTATGCAGCCCAGAAGAAGGCTCGACATTTTCGTTTGAGATGCAGTCGGAGTCCACGCGCAAGAGCACGGGAAGCATGCCCTGGGACTGGTCGAGTAATCATACGAACACCAACACGACAGCATGGTCCTGTGCCGTTGGCCAGCGCGAACGGCACACGGAAATGCCCGCCTTTGCATGGACCGACGTAATTCCGGTCAACTGCAAGGGAACGCACTCCTCGTCGGGAAAACCATCCGTGCAGACGCCGGTTCATTCGAACTGGTTCTACCTGCCGGATTCGGCTTTCTACCTGCAGCTCGAGGCCGGCAGCGAAGTCTTCACGAGCAAGAACGACTTCGAACTGATAGAGCTGGACAAGCCGTTGTAAATGTAAATGGTGCCAGATTTATTTTTCACGCAGCCCGGACACTGGAGACATAGATGCGGCAAATCAGCCTGAGCATCCTGCTTCTGTCGCTCAGCAACGTGTTCATGACCTTCGCCTGGTATGCACACCTGAAGGAACTGAGCGCCAAACCCTGGTTCATCGCCGCCCTGCTCAGCTGGGGAGTCGCCTTCTTCGAGTACATGCTGCAGGTGCCGGCCAACCGGATTGGTTACACCGTGCTGTCGCTGGGCCAGCTGAAGATCCTGCAGGAGATCATTGCGCTGGGCGTGTTCGTGCCCTTTGCACTCTTCTACATGAAAGAGCCCCTGAAGCTGGATTATCTCTGGGCTGCACTGTGCATCCTCGGCGCCGCTTTTTTCATCTTCCGGGGCAGGATCGTCGGTGCCTGAGCGCACGTGGCGCGGCTGATCGTCGAACCTCTCCCTTCGGAGCAACAATCCCATGAGCCACTGGATCCATCTCGCCATCGCCATCATCTCCGAGGTGATCGGCACTTCTTTCCTGAAAAGTTCTGACGGGTTCACCCGACTGGTGCCCTCGCTGATCGTTGTCGTCGCCTACGTGGCATCGTTTTATTTCCTGTCCCTTGCACTGCGCACGCTGCCACTGGGTATCGCGTATGCCGTCTGGGCTGGCACCGGAGTGGCGTTGATCACGCTGGCGGGGTATGCGTTTTTTGGTCAGGGACTGGATGCTGCAGCGATCATCGGCATATTGCTCATTGTTTCCGGCGTGTTGGTGATAAACCTGTACTCGGGCAGTATCGGAAACGGCGCGGCCTGATGGACAAGTACGAACGCATCTTTCGCTTGCATGGCATCCTCTCGGCGCGCCGCACGCCGATATCGGCGAAAGACCTGATGGAGCGGCTTGGCGACTGCTCCCGCGCCACGCTCTATCGCGACATCGCCTTTCTGCGCGATGCGCTTGGCGCCCCGCTCGACACCGACGAGGAGAACGGTGGATTCATCTATCGGCCGGATCCCGACGGGCCGAGCTGGGAGCTGCCGGGCCTGTGGTTTACGGCCGCCGAGCTGCAGGCCCTGGTGACCTTTCACGGCCTGCTCGACAAGCTGGGCCCCGGTCTGCTCGGCGAGCATCTGGCACCGCTCGCGAGGCGCATCGAGGAACTGATCAGCCACCAGCACCTGCACCTCGGTGAAGTACCGCGACGCGTCCGTCTGCTCGGCGGACTCGGCCGTGCCCCTGGCGCGGATTTCCACACGGTGGCCTCGGCCGTCCTGCAACGGAAGCAGCTCGCCTTCCATTACCACTCCCGCCTGAAGGACCAGCACACCACGCGGCAGGTCTCGCCCCAGCGCATGGCGCACTACCGCGACAACTGGTATGTGGATGCGTGGGATCCGTCACGCAAGGCGCTGCGCACCTTCGCCATCGACCGCATCAGTCACGCGCGGGTGCTGGACAAGGCCGCCAGGGATATCGCCGATGCCGAACTCGACGCCTACTTCGGCAGCGCCTACGGGATCTTTGCCGGTCGCAGCACGCGGACTGCGGTGCTGCGCTTTTCGGCGGAGCGCGCCCGCTGGATCGCCGACGAACGCTGGCACCCGCAGCAATCCGGCCAGTTTTTGACCGATGGCCGCTACGAGCTGCGCGTGCCGTACCGGGACCCCCGCGAGCTGGTCATGGATATTCTCCGTCATGGCGCGGCGGTGGAAGTGATTGAACCGGCATCGCTGCGGACAATCGTCCGCGCTGAGCTGCTCCGCGCACTGGACGCCTACCCCGAACACGGAGTGCCGGACGGCTCCGAACCATTCTCAGGATCTGAGACGACGTTGAGGAATGATTCATCTCCATGATGAACCCCTCAACGCACGGGCCGCGCCTTGCCACCCGGGGGCTGACCCCATGCTTCCTCCAGCGGGAGGGCGGGCGCGGTTCGTGCACCACAAATTGCGGCGGCTCTATGGTGGAAGCTGCACAGGCAACCAGCGTTCCATCACCACACAGGCAGTCAAATCACCGGTGACATTGATGGTCGTGCGGCACATGTCGAGGATCCGGTCGACGCCAATAACGAGGGCGATGCCCTCGCCGGGTATACCGATGCCGGCTGCGATGCTGGCGAGGATCGCGATACCGACACCGGGTGTGCCCGGCGAGCCGATCGACGCGCCCACAGTGGTGACGATCAGCAGCAGCAGCTCGCCCGTACCCAGATCAATCTGGTAAACCTGCGTCAGGAACAGGGTAGATTCAACCGGTCGTCGCAACACCTGATAGAGCGCGGTGCCGTCCATGTTTACCGTAGTACCCAGCGGCACGATGAATTTCGCCACGGCGGGCCGCACGCCAAGATCGTTGATTGCGGTGGTCATGGAGAGCGGCATGACAGCGGCCGAACTGGAGGTCGAGAAGGCCAGCAGCTGGACGCTGCGCACCGCCTTGAGGAACACCCACGGATTGCGGCGACCGAGGATCAACACCAGCACCAGATACACAAGGATCAGCACCGCGAGTCCGAGGATTGCCGTGCCGACGTAGGCGGCCATGCCGCCGATCGCATCCAGGCCCATGTCGATGCTCAACTGCGCCAGCAATCCAAACACCGCAGCCGGCGCCAGGACCATCGCCCAACTGACCACCTTCATCGCGACATCCTGCAGGGAGACGCACAGATCGAGGATGGGCTTTGCC
>CAYJPG010000160.1:0-3601 GCA_964371995.1 uncultured Chromatiaceae bacterium
GCGGCGTGGTGCGCTTTGCGCGGCCTCGAGGCCAGCCTGCAGGACCGCGAACTGAAATTTATCGAACCTGCCCTTGAACGGGCCCACAAGCTCTTTGAGCGCAAACTCAGGCAGCCAGATGCCCGCAATGCGGCGACGTCGCGCCTCACGGCAGATCCCGAGGGCCGGGGTATCGCCACAGCCGATGTGGTAATCGAGGCTATCTTCGAAGACCTGGCTGCAAAGCGTGAACTCTTTGCGCGCGTGGAGCCGCAATTGAAAGCCGGTGCAATACTGGCAACCAACACCTCAAGCATCCGGCTTGAGGACCTGAGCACTTGCTTGCAGGATCCCGGCAAACTGATCGGACTGCACTTCTTCAATCCGGTGGCAAAGCTGCCGCTGGTCGAGGTCGTGGCAGCGCCCACCAGCAGCGAGGCGTCGGTGGATGCAGGCATTGCCCTCGCGCGCCGGATCGCCAAACTGCCTCTGCCCTGCCGGAGTCACCCGGGCTTTCTGGTCAATCGCATACTCGCACCTTACATTGCAGAAGCACTGGAGTTGCTTCGGGAAGGCATTCCTGCCGCCGAGATCGATCTCGCGGCAACCGATTTCGGCATGCCGATGGGCCCGATCGAACTTGCCGATTCTGTCGGACTTGATGTGAGCGCCCATGTGGCCAGGATCCTGGCACCGGTGATCGGCAGGGAGGTTGCGCCAGAAATTGAAGAGCTGGTGCGTCAGAAACACCTGGGGCTCAAGACCGGTCAGGGCTTCTACACTTACCGCGAAAGAAAACCGGTGCGCCCATCACTGACTCCCGGCAGCTCTGATTCCGCGGTCCAGGACCGGTTGATCCTGGCCCTGCTCAACGAAGCGGTGAGCTGCCTGCAGGAAGCTATTGTCACGGATGCAGATCTGGTCGATGCCGGTGTGATCTTCGGTACCGGTTTTGCGCCCTTCCGGGGCGGGCCGCTGCACTACGCGCGGGAGACAGGTGTAGACGCCCTGGTTGACCGGCTTGAGGTGCTGGCAACACAACATGGGTCACGTTTTCGGCCCTCGCCCGGCTGGAAGCTTCTGGCCAACTGACGTCACAAATTCCACGCTGGCGTTCTTCCGCCCCGCAAAAGCTTGCGGTTACAATGGTCGCAGATGTCTGAACTGATCCTCACCGAAGCCATTCTGCGACGTTTCTCCCCGCTCGACAGCCTCAAGCGGGAAAACGTGGCGGCGCTCGCCAAGAAAATGGAGATCAGGACCCTGGAAAGCGGCAAAACACTGCTGCGCGAGGGGGATACCGACAAGCGTACCTATTACCTGGTGTCCGGCACACTTGAACTCACCGATCGCAGCAATAGCGTGAGACTGATGCGGGCCGACAGCGCCGACGCGCACAACCCGATAACACCGTTACTGCCCCGGCGCTATACCGTCAAGGCGGTTGACCATGTCCAGTATCTGTCCGTCGACACGGAACTGCTGGATGTCATGCTGACCTGGGACCAGACCGGCAGCTATGAGGTCAACGAACTGCACAACGACGAGCATGGTGAAGCCGATGACTGGATGACGACGCTGCTGCAGACACGCGCCTTTCACCGCATTCCGCCGGCAAATATCCAGGCCATATTCATGCGCATGCAGAAGGTGAATTTCAGCGCCGGCGACGTCATCATCAAGCAGGGTGACGAAGGTGACTATTTCTATGTCATCACCCGTGGCCAGTGCACGGTGATGCGTGAAACGCCACTGAACAAGGAAGGCATAAAACTTGCCGAACTCGGCGTCGGCGATACCTTCGGTGAAGAAGCGCTGATTTCACAGAACCGGCGCAATGCGACTATCACCATGCAGACCGACGGTGCAGTCATGCGTCTCGGCAAGCAGGACTTCAACACCCTGCTCAACGAGCCGATGACGGCATGGGTGGACCGTGAGGAAGCGCAGAAGATCGTGGCCAAGGGCGGCATGTGGCTTGATGTTCGCCTGCCGAGTGAGTTTGAAACACACCACGAACCTGGAGCAATCAATATCCCGCTCTACTTTATCCGGCTGAAGCTCGGCACACTGGATCCGAAAATACCCTACGTCGTCTGCTGCGATACCGGGCGTCGCAGTTCGGCCGGAGCCTTTGTGCTGAACGAACGGGGCTTCGATGCGCGGGTGCTGCGCGGCGGGCTGAATCTGGCCGACTGATTCGCGGGCCGTTTCGGGAGCGGCAGGCTCCCATGGTTTACATGGTATGCGTAGGCTTGTCGCCACCCAGGGCGCCGGCCAGATAATTCTCGATCTTTTTCTGCGTTGAGCCGCCATCCTGGTCACTGAACTGCACACCGATACCGGCAGTACGTTTCCCCTGCGCACCCTTGGGCGTCACCCAGATCACCTTGCCGGCGACCGGAATCTTCTCATCCTCACCCATCACGTTAAGCAGCATGAAAACTTCATCACCGATCCGGTAGCTGGTACTGGTCGGGATAAACAGACCGCCATTGCGCACAAACGGCATGTACGCCAGATAAAGCGCACTCTTGTCCCTGATTGTGAGTGTCAGCAGCCCAGGTCTTGCCATGACGTTACCTTGCATATCCCACCGAACCGTACCACCACATCAACAGTTCTGCCCACTGAAGTTCGGGATTCAGCGAACGATCCTGCAGTCGATTTGCCTGATTGAGCTGATCCAGGTAGTCGCAGCAGGCGCTCATGTTCAGGCGCGAGTACGAAATATTCAAGTGCGCTTTCGCTACAGTCGTCGTTGGTTCGGCAATATTCATTCCTTCACGCACCAGGGCTGCGACCTGCCAGTAGAGCCAGCGGAGACAGAGGCCGCGGTCGAGTCTGGTCCAGCGGCGTGCTACCGCGCCGGGTGAAACCTCACGTTGTACGATCTTTTCCAGATCGGTGGCCAGTATCCCGACCTGTTCGCCGAAGCCTTCGCGCAGCAGCGTCCGGGCACCCAGTGGTGCGCGACTCGCAAAGCCCAGTGCTGCTTCCACACCGCTGTCCTCCGGATGGGCACGCCGCAGCCAGGCCAGCCCGGCCGACCAGTCCGGCGGTGCCAGCCGCACGCGCTCACACCGGCTGACGATGGTGGCAGGCACGCGCGCCGGCGAATCACAGACCAGCAGGATCGTGGTCGCGCCAGGCGGCTCCTCAAGGGTCTTCAACAGGCAGTTCGCAGCATTGCGCAGCATGCGATCGGCGGGACAGATGATCGCGACCTTGCGCCCGCCCCGATGACTGGTCAGTTCAAGATTGGCGATCAGGCGCCGCAACTGCTCGATGCCAAGAGACTTTTTTTCCTCTTCCATGCTGACGGAAAAGAAATCCGGATGCGGCAGTGTGGGCAATGCTTCCGCTTCGCTGTCGGCTGCCGGCT
The DNA here is from genome assembly GCA_964371995.1 of uncultured Chromatiaceae bacterium. Lineage (GTDB taxonomy): Bacteria > Pseudomonadota > Gammaproteobacteria > Steroidobacterales > SHZI01. The sequence goes on from CAYJPG010000160.1 coordinate 3,365, forward strand.
CCCAGTCCATACCCAGGATCTGCGCTGCAGACCACAGGGCGAAATGACGCCGCCCCGTTCCAGGCGGTCCATAGATCAATTGCGCCTGCGGAGGCTGATCCCGCTGCAGGCGTGCCTTGAGTTGCCGCGCCGCTGATTCCAGCCAGAATAGATCGTCAATAAGATTCATTATTACAATAACTTATAAGTTATTTGACGAAATCATATGAACGACCTTTCCTGCAAGGCCCGACTGAT
>CAYJPG010000161.1:0-3519 GCA_964371995.1 uncultured Chromatiaceae bacterium
GCGTGCGATCGGCGAGACCATGATCGTGGTGATGGCGGCAGGCCTGTCGGCAAACCTGAGTTTCAATCCATTGCAGTCGGTAACGACGGTCACCGTACAGATCGTGACACTCCTGGTCGGCGACCAGGAGTTCGACAGTCCCAAGACCCTGGCGGCCTTTGCACTGGGTCTGATGCTGTTCGTTGTGACCCTGATTCTCAATATCATCGCCCTGCAGGTGGTGCGTCGTTACCGGGAGCAGTACGAATGATGGCGGCTGACGGCGACGAGCGCAGCGGCCGCCAGCTGAGTCCGGAGGAGACGCGCCGGCGCGTCGATGCGAGTCTGCGGCGCCGCTATCGCAGAGAGCGGTTGTTCCGCTTCTACGGACTGTTCTCTGTCTGTCTGGGCGTGGTTTTTCTGCTGCTTCTGTTCGGCACGATCATCAGTAACGGTTACAGCGCGTTCCGGCAGAGTTTCATACAGCTGGATATACATTTCGATACCGATGTGATCGATCCGGACGGTGCACGGAATCCCGATGCACTCTCGGTGGCCGACTACTCGCTGCTGGTCAAATCCGCGTTGCGGGAGCTGATACCGGAAGCTGCCAGCCGTACGGAAAAGCGCGAACTGAACCAGCTGGTGAGCGCGGGCGCCATCTTCAGCCTGCGCGATACCGTCATGGCTGATCCGCAGATCCTCGGTCAGACGAAGACGTTGTGGCTGCCGCTGAACAGTGAGGTGGATCTGTGGCTGAAGGCGCAGGCGTCTGGAAAAGTCGGCGCGGACTATTCAAACCGGCTCTCGGAGCAGCAGCTTGTCTGGCTCGAACGGCTGCAGGCCGGTGACCGGATAGAATTGCGCTTCAACAGGGCTTTCTTCACTTCTGGCGATTCGCGTGAGCCGGAGCTGGCGGGCATCTGGGGAGCGACCAAGGGCTCGTTCTTCATGCTGCTCGTGACGCTGCTGCTGTCCTTTCCACTCGGCGTTGCAGCCGCCATTTACCTGGAAGAATTTGCCCGGCGCAGCTGGTGGGTAGATGTGGTCGAGGTCAATATCAACAACCTGGCCGCCGTGCCCTCAATCGTGTTCGGGCTGCTGGGTCTTGCCGTATTTATCAATTTTTTCGGGCTGCCGCGTTCGGCGCCGCTGGTCGGCGGTCTCGTGCTGACCTTGATGACGCTGCCGGTGGTGATCATCGCCTCAAGGGCGGCCATCAAGGCGGTGCCGCCCTCGGTGCGTGAGGCTGCGCTCGGGATCGGCGCATCGCAGATGCAGATGGTGTTCCACCATGTGCTGCCGCTGGCAATGCCGGGCATGCTCACGGGCGCAATCATCGGCATGGCGCGCGCACTGGGCGAGTCCGCTCCGCTGCTCATGATCGGTATGGTTGCGTTTATCGTCGACGTGCCCAGCGGGCCAATGAGCCCGTCGACGGCGCTGCCGGTGCAGATCTATCTGTGGGCTGACAGCCCGGAGCGCGCCTTCGTGGAGCGGACTTCGGCTGCGATCATGGTGCTGCTCGCGTTTCTGCTGGTGATGAATGCCACCGCGGTATGGCTGCGCAGCCGGTTCGAGCGGCGCTGGTAGCGTCACACAGGGAAGATTGCAGATAATGCTCGCAATGGACAAACCCGAGAATGTCGTTGTGCCGCTGGCGGATACCGCACCTGCTGCGGTGCTGCCTGTTGAGGCCGAACGCATCGCTTCCGATACAGTGGGCGACGTCAACGCGCGGAACGCGGTGATCTGCGTCCGTGGCGGTAACGTCTATTACGGCGATACGCATGCGCTGATCAATGTGAGTCTTGATATCGGGCGCAATGAGGTGATCGCGCTGATCGGTCCTTCCGGTTGCGGGAAATCCACCTTTCTCCGTTGCTTGAACCGGATGAATGACACCATCGAGTCAGCCCGTGTCAGCGGTGACTTCCGGCTCGACGGCCAGGATATGTATGCCAAAGGCACCGACGTGGTGATGCTTCGCGCCCGTGTCGGCATGGTTTTCCAGAAGCCGAATCCCTTTCCGAAGTCGATTTACGAGAACGTTGCCTATGGCGCGCGTATCCATGGTCTCGCTGCCAATCGCGCGGAACTCGACGACATCGTCTATGGCAGTCTCGAGCGCGCGGGACTTGTCGATGAGGTCAAGGACCGGCTCGACGACCCGGGTACCGGGCTGTCTGGTGGTCAGCAGCAGCGGCTGTGTATCGCACGCACCATCGCCGTCAATCCGGAGGTCATCCTGATGGACGAACCCTGTTCGGCCCTCGATCCGATTGCGACCGCACGCATCGAAGATTTGATCGACGAGCTGTCAGAGAAGTATGCGATCGCAATCGTTACGCACTCAATGCAACAGGCGGCGCGCGTTTCAACGCGTACCGCCTATTTTCATCTGGGCCGCATCATGGAAGTTGGCCCTACCGACAAGATATTCACCAATCCGGCGCACAAGCTCACCGAAGACTACGTGACTGGGCGTTTCGGCTGAGACGAGACAAATCCGGACCGCATTTCCGCTGTCCGTTTCATATTCCCGCAACAAAAGCGCGGCAGACTTCCTGCATCGGGTGGATCGGGCGAGCGCCTTTTCCGCCGAGGTGGAACGGATTATGAACAGACGAGGTATTCCCATGAGACGTGTATTTCTGGCCCTGACCATTGGCCTCTTGATGAACTCACCGACCGTATTCGCTGCGGTTTCTGATGAAGTGGTGCAGCAGCTTCTCCAGCGTCTGGAGGCACAGGACAAGCGCATTGCTGAACTTGAGAAGAATGCCCAACAGACGCAGACGGAGGTGGAAGAGCAGAAACAGGTCGTCGCAGAGGTTGCAGCGAGGCCGGCTGCTAACGCCCCGGCACCGTCCAGCTGGGCTGACAAGCTGAGCCTGAAGGGCGACCTGCGTCTGCGCTACGAGAACATAGACGACGAAAATGCCAGCGACGAACGCAATCGCGAGCGGATTCGTGCCCGTCTGGCGCTGATTGCCAAACCGCAGGACAACCTGGAGATTGGTCTGGGCCTCACGACCAGCCAGGACAATGATCCGGTCTCCGGCAACCAGACCCTGGGTGACGGTAACTCGAACAAGAATTTTGCGCTCAGTCTTGCCTACTTCAAATGGGCTGCACTGGAGGGGTTGACCGTCAGCGGTGGCAAGTTCCAGAACCTGCTGTATCGGCCCGGCCAGCACGCGTTGCTCTGGGACAGTGACTGGAATCCCGAAGGTTTCGGACTCAACTATGTCAGTGGTCCGTTCTTCGCAAATGCGATTGGCTTCTGGCTGGAAAGCGACAGCAAGAATGACAAGGAGTTCACCTGGGGTGGTCAGGTGGGTGCGGCGGTCCCGATCGCAGATGACGTGAAACTCACGGCCGGCGCAGGGTATTACCACTTCAATACCAGGGGCAAGGGAACGTTCTACGGTTCGGATACCAATTTCCTGGGTAACAGTTACGACTCGATCACCAACAGCTATCTGTATAACTATGAGGAGATCGAGGGATTTGCCGAATTGGGTTTCAAGCTCGCTG
>CAYJPG010000162.1:0-3508 GCA_964371995.1 uncultured Chromatiaceae bacterium
GTGCCGGTGACGCTCGCGGATGGATTCCGTCCCGTAGAGATCGTGGGCCAGCGTTCCCGCCTGCAGGCGACATTCCTGGGCACCAAGCCGCATGGTACCGCCGAGATTGGAATCGGTATCACGCTTCTGCAGGCTGCCGTCGCGGTCCTGCCACTCCGAGATCAGTGCGATCACCGGATGCGGATTGCGCGGATCGAACTCGGTGCTGTGGGCACCGGTGAGCTTGAGCACATTGCGCGCGTATTCGATTACCGCAACCTGCAGGCCGAGGCAGATGCCCAGATAAGGCACACCGTTTTCACGCGCGTAACGAACGGCTGCAATCTTGCCTTCGATGCCCCGCTCGCCAAAGCCGCCCGGCACCAGAATCGCGTCGACCCCGGCCAGGGCCCCCAGACCGTCCCGCTCCAGGTCCTGTGACTCGATGTATCGGATGCGGACCTGCGTGCGCGTCCTGATCCCGGCATGCATCAACGCTTCAGTCAGTGAAATATAGGCATCGCGCAGGTCAACATACTTGCCAACCATGGCGATCGTCACTTCAGCTTCAGGGTTCTTGCGCGCAGCGACCACCGCATCCCATTCGCTGAGATCAGCAGCCGGCACGCTCAGTCCCAGGCGCTCGACAACGATAGCGTCGAAGCCCTGATTGCGGAAAGCACCAGGCAGCTTGTAGAGATCATCGACATCGACCGCCGAAATAACAGCGCGCTCGGGCACATTGGTAAACAGCGCAATCTTGCGGCGCTGCTCCTCGGGCAATGCCTTCTCGGAACGGCACACCAGCACATCCGGCTGAATGCCGATAGACCGCAGTTCTTTTACCGAGTGCTGGGTGGGCTTGGTCTTGATCTCGGACGAGGAAGAAATGTACGGCACCAGCGTCAGATGCACATAAACGCAATGCTGCGGGCCGAGGTCAAAGCCAAACTGGCGGATCGCCTCGAGAAATGGCAGCGATTCGATATCGCCGACGGTGCCGCCGATTTCGACGATGCAGATGTCTGCCTCACCGGCCCCGAGCCGGATACACCGCTTGATCTCGTCCGTCACATGCGGAATGACCTGCACGGTCGCGCCCAGGTAGTCGCCGCGGCGCTCCTTGGCGATCACGCTGCCGTAGATCCGTCCGGTGGTGAAATTGCTGTTACGTCCGGTGGTGGTGCGCACGAAGCGCTCGTAATGACCCAGATCGAGGTCGGTTTCAGCGCCGTCAGCGGTAACAAACACTTCACCATGCTGAAACGGGCTCATGGTGCCCGGATCGACATTGAGATAGGGGTCGAGCTTGACCATCGCGACCTTGAGGCCGCGGGCTTCGAGGATGGCGCCGAGCGAGGCAGCCGTTATGCCCTTTCCCAGTGAGGAAACGACGCCGCCAGTCACGAAAATATAGCGGGGCATGGCACCCATCTCCGCCGACCGACAGCACCACACCTTCTGAGGCGAGGCCCGGGATCGGCTGCAAATACAACAGCCAGTATCCAGCAAACAGACAGAGTGCAGTCCTCACCGGCCGGATCGAGCAGGTAAGGCGACGAGCTGTCTGGGCTGGACTCTCCAACAAGGAGGTAGATGGGGAGGAAAAGTTACCAGATCGCTCCACGGCGAACAATGCGGGATTCAGACGATTGCGCCATGCCCTTCCCAGACAAGGACCATACCGGGCTCGCCAGGCCTGGCTATCGCCCAGTCAGCCAGCCAAAGGTTTGCGACAGCGGCCAGCTCGCCGCCCGCGTACAGCAAAGGTATATGGCCGCGCATCCATGGTACGACCGCATGTTTCTGAAACAGGTTTTTCAGGGTCCGATGGTGCAGATCCCCGCTGGCCTGCACCGCTTCCCCGCCGGTGCGAAAAGCGACCCGCAGCCCGCCGCTCAGGGCGCTTGAGGCCAGACCAACACCGACCGTTGGCTGCAGTCGCAGTCGGCCACGCGGGCCGCCGAGCAGCAATTCGCCCTCACCGCTCCAGACATGGCTATCTGCCAGACCGGCAGCCGGTCCGGCTTCGATCAGGTACAGGTGCTCACGAAAGCGCCGGATCTCATAGTCTGACCAGGCGAGCACCGGATGACGATCCGCCCGCGCATCCAGCAACTGCTGCAGGCCCGCACGGAGCCGCTGCTCCGGCGGCATGGACCAACCGCGTCGCCTCACGAGGCTGCGAATGAGGTTGCGCTGACGGGCTGCGCCGAGCGCGCGAAACGGCGGCAGGCTCAGGGTCTCCCCCCGCATCACGGTCAGTTCATCGATGTTCGCCAGGTCTTCGAGCAGATTCGCTGCCTCGCCCGCCAGCCGGGCACTGCGCCCCGCCGCCCGGGCCGCTGTCGGCCAGCGCAGCCGCAGTGCCGGAACGACCCGGGCACGCAGGAAATTGCGGTCCAGCGCGATATCGGCGTTCGTCGGATCGTCGATCCAGTGGAGCGCATGGATCCGCGCATAGGCCTCGATGCTCGCACGAGACACGCCGAGCAGCGGCCGGCACAGTCGCCCGGCGGCAAAATCGCTGCCGAAGGGAATACCGGCGAGGCCACTCACGCCGGAACCACGCAGCAGATGCAGGAGCACCGTCTCCAGCTGGTCGTCTTCATGGTGGGCCGTCAGCAGCCACTCGCCAGGCCGGATCTCGGCACGGAGGGCCGAGTAGCGGGCTTCCCGCGCAGCAGCCTCGATACCATGTCCCGCATCCCTCGATATCACGACCTGCCGTACACGCAGTGGTACATCCAGTTCGGCACAGAACTGCTCACAGTGACGGGCCCAGCTGTGTGCGTGGGATTGCAAACCATGATTGATATGCACCGCGCGCAGCTGCCAGCCGCTCCGGTCACGCAGCCCGGCCAGCGCATGCAGCAGCACGGAGGAATCGCGACCACCGCTCAGGGCGACACACAGGGAGTTCCCGTCCGGAATGGACTGGCTCAGGCTCTGCGGAATATCTGCAAGCTGGCTGCTCATCTGCTGACCAGCATGGCTTCAGCCCGGCTCAGCTCTCACGGTAACTGCCGTAAGAAGCCAGACGCGCCGAGCGTCGCCGCAGCAACTCGTTGACATCCACGGCATCGAAATCGTGTATATGCCTCACCAGCGCGCCACGTATGGACTCGGCAGTGACCGCCGGATCGCGATGTGCGCCTCCCAGCGGCTCGCGCACTACTTCGTCTACCAGACCGAGCTCGCGCAGCCGTGGTGCCGTTACGCCCATCGCTTCGGCCGCGAGTTCAGCTTTCTCGGCACTCTTCCACAGGATGCTCGCGCAACCTTCCGGCGAAATCACCGAGTAAATACTGTACTCGAGCATCAGCACCCGATCAGCGACACCGATCGCCAGCGCACCGCCAGAACCGCCCTCACCGATCACGATACTGATGATCGGCACCTTGAGATGAGCCATTTCGAACAGGTTGCGCGCGATAGCCTCACTCTGCCCCCGCTCCTCGGCGCCGATGCCCGGATAGGCACCGGGCGTATCTATAAATTTAACCACAGGCAGGCGAAACTTCTCGGC
>CAYJPG010000163.1:0-562 GCA_964371995.1 uncultured Chromatiaceae bacterium
GGGTGGGAACGGCCAGGAAGAATGAAAACTCGGTAGCCGCACGCCTCGAAAGGCCGAACAGCATGCCGCCGATGATCGTCGATCCTGACCGCGAAGTACCCGGAATCAGTGCGAAGCACTGGGCACAGCCGACCAGCAGGGCATCACGCCAGCTCATGTCATCGACTTCGACGACCCTTGTCCGGTGCTGGCGTTTCTCGGCCCAGAGAATTACAAAAGCGCCGGCTATAAAGGCGATGGCGACGGGCACCGGCTTGAACAGCATCGCCTTGATATAGCTGCCGAAGAGCAGGCCCATGATCGCGGCCGGCATGAAGGCCACCAGCAGCCTGGCGATGAAGCGCTGTGCAGTGGCGTCACTGAACATTCCGCCCAGAACACGGCTGAAGCGCAGCCGGTATTCCCAGACGATCGCCAGCATGGCGCCAGTCTGGATCACGATCTCGAAGATCTTGCCTTTGTCGTCGTTGAAGCCGAGGAGGTCGGCTGTGAGGATCAGATGACCGGTAGATGAAATCGGCAGGAATTCAGTCAGCCCTTCGACGATGCCGAGTATGAGGGC
>CAYJPG010000163.1:572-3496 GCA_964371995.1 uncultured Chromatiaceae bacterium
GGTGGCGCGCCCCCTAAAAATTTTTTTCCCCCCCCCCCCCCCCGCGCCGGAATCAGTAGATGTCGTGGACGGTGTTGTAGGCGTTGAACTTGCCGGTCGGGGTGATGATCTTTGGCCCCTTGATGACCTTCTTCAGCTTGCGGGTCTTGTCATCCACGATAACGATCGCAGACTCGTCGGCCTGACCGCTCCATACGGAGAACCAGACTTCGTCGCCAGCCTTGTTGTACTCGGGCTGTACGACGCGCTTCGGCCCGGGCCCAAGCTTGGCCCATTCGGCAATCGGCAGCACCTTGTATCCGGCATCCAGGTTCATGGTGTCGAAAACCGCGACCGTCTGGGCAATCTTATCATCCGGATTCAGCGGCGTGTCTACCCAGAGGTTATGGGACTTGGGATGCGTCTTCACAAACAGTGATCCGCCGCCCTGGCCCGTCAGTACCTTGACGACCTTCCATGCGTACTGTGCGTGCTTGTCCGGATCGGTGCCGATCAGCGTGATCTTGTCGTTGCCCAGCGCACTGGTGACCCAGACCGGTCCGAATTCAGGGTGAATGAAGTTCGCACCGCGGCCCGGATGCGGAATCTCGTCGACCGGAACCTTGGCGACCAGCTTGCGATCCTTGGAGTCGATAACCACGACGGTGTTGGACTTGTTCGCGGCGGTCAGAAAGTAGCGCAGGCTGGAGTCCCAGCCACCGTCATGCAGAAAGCGGGCGGCATTGATGGTGGTGACGTTGAGGTTGTCGATGTCACTGTAGTCCACCAGCAGGATCCGACCGGTTTCCTTGACGTTGACGATGAACTCCGGGTGCTGATGCGAAGCGACGATAGCGGCTACGCGCGGCTCCGGATGGTACTCCTGCGTGTCGACGGTCATGCCGCGGGTGGACATGATCTTGAGTGGCTCAAGCGTAGCGCCATCCATGATCACGTACTGTGGCGGCCAGTAGGCGCCGGCGATGGCGTACTTGTCTTCGTAACCCTTGTACTTGGAGGTCTCGACCGAACGCGCCTCCAGGCCGATCTTGATCTCGGCGACCGTCTGCGGCGGATTCATCCACAGGTCGATCAGGTCGGTCTTGCCATCGCGGCCGATGGTGAACACATAACGGCCGGAGTGGGACATGCGGGAGATATGTACTGCATAACCGGTCTTGATAATGGTGACGATCTGCTTCGTGTCACCATCGATGAGGGCAACTTCACCCGCGTCCCGCAGCGTTACAACAAAGATATTCTGGAGGTTCAGCTTGTTCTGCGGGCTGGTGGGGCGCTTTTCTGGCGGTACGAGTACCTTCCAGCTGTTCTTCATTTCCGGCATACCCCATTCCGGAGGCTGCGGCGGCTCGTGCTGGAGGAAGCGCGCCATCAGGTCGATCTCGTCGTCCGAGAGTACGCCTGAGGTGCCCCAGTTGGGCATGCCGCCCGGTGAGCCGAACTTGATCAGCGCCTTGAGGTAATCGGTACCCTTGGCCTGGGTGAGATCGGTGGTCAGCGGCTTGCCGGTCGCACCCTTGCGCAGCACGCCATGGCAGCCTGCGCAGCGCTCGAAGTAGATCTGCGTGGCCTGCTTGAACTCCGGCTCGGTCATCGGCGGTGCCTTGACCTTTGCCGTCCGTTCCGGGGGCTCTATGCCGATCGGTGCCGACTGGTATATCTGCTCGGATTCACCGGTACCAGGGTGACGCTCGCCAGCGCCCTGCTTGGCCTGCAGGTCATTGGCCTCGCGGAACTTCTTGATCTCTTTGGTCGTGATCTTGCCACCGGGATTGCCCCAGCTGTTCAGGACGTAGGTGGTGATCGCCGAGAGGTCTGCGTCGCTGAGATAGCTCATCGACGGCATGATGTTGTTGTATTCCTTGCCGTTGACGGTCATCTTGCCTTGCTTGCCCTGGAGGGTGACTTCCATCAGCACCTTCGGGTTCTGGGCGATGTAGTCGGAACCGGCGAGCGGCGGAAATGCGCCGGGCAGCCCCTGCCCGTTGGCCTGGTGACAGGCGGCGCAGTTGGCCTGGAACAGTGCCTCGCCCTTGCTGCCTTTGCCGCCGGTCGCACTGGCGACCTCGGCCTTGTGTACTTCCGGTTCCCCTGATGCCGCAAGGCCCTGTACTGCAAAAAACTGCAATGAAATCGCTGCAGTCCCTGCCAGTACCGCCAGGCTACGCCCCCTGAAACGGGTTAACGCCGACTGATTATTCATGAATAAATCCCCAAAAAAAGCACTGTCTGAGTATGTGGTAGCTCAATTAAGACGCTAACGCGCTGCCACATGAGCAACAATCGTGACTTGTACCTAAGCTCTTGTACCTAATTTATCGGGCGGGCGCGCCTTTTACGCATTTTCTAGAATTTGAGGCGGACGGTAATTCCGGCCTGACGACCGGCTGCGAGGGGGATCGCGAAGCCGCGCGGAATGGAGCTTGCTCGCGTGACGCCCGGTGGTGTTGCGGGGAGCGGCGGATTGTAGGGTTGACCATCCGGACCCGTTGCCAGGCTGCGATAACGCCCGTCGAAATAGCGGATCACGTCTGCCGGCGTGTCGTCGTCAAAGAGGTTGCGCACCCAGAGGCTCGCGTCCCAGCGGCCGTGCTGCAGTCCGGCCTGCAGGCCGACGAGCTGCCGGTCACCGGTCTCGATCAGGTTGTGTTCCTGGGCATACTTGGAAGACTCGTATGTCCAGTCGGCGGCTGCATACCACTGCGTATCGGCAGTCAGTGCCCGCTGATAGCGGGCCGCCAGCGAGGCCATGTGCTTCGGTACGCGGGGCGAATCCTTGCCGCTCACGTCACCCAGGCGCTGCGTATCAGCATAGCTGCCATTGCCGCCGCGCAGATCCGCTTCCTCCGGGCTGATGTAATCGTCGAATTCCGAACGGGTCCAGGCGTAGCTGGCATGCACGGAAAAATTGTCGGACAGTGCCG
>CAYJPG010000164.1:0-3335 GCA_964371995.1 uncultured Chromatiaceae bacterium
CCTGGAGGCTATCGAAAACCTGGGCAGCATGGACATTCTGTGTACGGACAAGACCGGTACGCTGACTGCCGGTATAGTGGCGCTCAATGCAGCCGTGGATCCCGCTGGTGAGCCCGCACCGGCCGTATTGCAACTCGCTTACCTGAATGCGGTCATGCAGACGGGTATCGAGAACCCGCTTGATGCAGCCATCGTTGCCGCCGGTGAGTCCGCCGGACTTGCGGCTACGGGCTACAGCAAGGTGGATGAAATCCCCTATGACTTTATCCGCAAGCGACTGACGATCGTGGTTGCCGTCACTGGTGACCCGGCTTCACATCTGTTCATCATCAAGGGCGCTTTCGCCAAAGTGCTGGAGACCTGCAGCACCTTCACGCAAGGTCGTGCCGTAGTTGCCCTGGACGCGACAAGCCGCGCCGCGCTGGAAGAGTTCTTCAGGTGCCGCAGCGAGGAGGGCTACCGGGTGCTTGCGCTCGCGGCTCAGCGCGTTCCGGCGCGGGAGCGTTATGTGCGTGAAGACGAAACAGGGCTGAATCTGGCCGGTTTCCTGCTGTTTTACGATCCGCCAAAAGCGACTGCGGCGAAGGCGATTGGCGAACTCGCCGCCCTGGGTATCCGGACCAAGGTTATCACCGGCGACAACCGCTACGTTTCTGCTCATCTGGGGGAAAGTATCGGCTTTGATCCTCGCGCCATGCTGACGGGTGCGGAGATCGCTGCAATGAAAGACGAGGCACTGTGGCACCGCGCCGAATCCACCGATCTGTTTGTCGAGGTTGACCCGCAGCAGAAGGAGCGCATCGTCCGCGCCTTGCAGCACATGGGGCACTCGGTAGGCTACCTCGGCGACGGCATCAATGATGCGCCTGCCCTGTATGCGGCGGATGTGGGTATTTCCGTCGACCAGGCAGTCGATGTGGCCCGCGCGAGCGCCGATGTCGTGTTGCTGAAACCTGATCTCGACGTACTCCGGCAGGGCGTCGAGGACGGACGCAGGACATTTGCAAATACGCTCAAGTACATCAGCATTACCACCAGTGCCAATTTCGGCAACATGGTGAGCATGGCGCTGGCCACGCCCGTGCTGCCCTTTCTGCCGCTCGCTGCCAAGCAGATCCTGCTCAATAATTTCCTGTCTGACGTGCCTGCGCTGTTTATCTCGACGGACAACGTGGATGTGGACAGGCTGGTGCGCCCGCAGCGCTGGCGTGTTGCTGAAGTGCAGCGCTTCATGATTGTCTTTGGTCTCCTCAGCACGATCTTCGACCTGGCGACCTTTGCTTTGCTGCGGACGGTGTTCAGCGCAGAGCGGGCCACCTTTCAGACCGCCTGGTTTGTGGTCTCGCTGCTCACCGAACTGGCGGTGGTGCTGGTGTTGCGCACACAGGGGCCTGTACTTCAGAGCCGCCCGGGCCGCCTGCTTTGCTGGTTTACGGCAGTGGTCAGCGTGGTCACCCTGGCAATTCCCTGGCTTGGTCCGCCCGCCGCCGTGTTTGGATTTGTGCCCTTGCCCCTGTCCATTGCCGGCACCATCATTTTTATCGTCGCGGCATATATAGTCAGCACGGAACTTGCCAAGGCCTGGTTCTTCCGGCGCGGGGGCGATTGAACTGTGCGCGACAGCTGTGGTCCATCCAGCATGTACTACGGCGAACGCTTCAACAGTATCAGCCACCTGGTGGGAGCCGGGCTGGCCTTAGCTGGCGCGATAGTGCTGATCACGATTGCCGCCCGCCTCGGGGATCCCTGGAAGATCGTGAGCTTCAGCATCTACGGTGCGATGCTGGTAGCGCTGTATGTGTTATCGACGGTCTATCACAGCGTGCGCGGCCGCGCGAAAGCGATACTCAGAAAGCTCGACCACTGCGCGATCTATATGCTGATCGCCGGTACCTATACGCCCTTCGCACTGGTTTCCCTGCGCGGTACCTGGGGCTGGTGGTTGCTCGGCATCGTATGGAGCCTGGCGCTGTTCGGCATCGGGCAGGAACTTGTGCTCGGCAACCGCACACGCGTGCTTTCACTGATCCTCTACGTGCTCATGGGCTGGCTGGCACTGGTCGCGGTGGTGCCGCTGTGGCATGCGCTCACGCCCCCGGGATTTGCCTGGCTGGTGGCGGGCGGCGCTTTCTACACGGGCGGGCTGATCTTCTATGCGACTGACCACCGGCTGCGGCATGGTCACGGTGTCTGGCACCTGTTCGTGGTCAGTGGCAGCGGTTGCCATTTCTATACGATCCTGTCCTACGTCGTCTGACAATCACTCCTGCCTGCCGTAACATGCGCTGATCAGGGCCGTGTTCCGGGGGGATGCGCATGACGGCGCAATCTTCGTTTGATCCACCACAGGTCTACAGCGGCAGCTGGGAGGACTATGCGGTCCTCGGCGTGATGCTTGCCGCTTCCGTACTCGCGCAGCTGTTTCTCGCCGAACGCAACAGGCATGCGGACAACGTACACAGTCCGCGGCTGGCGTGGATGCGGGCGCTGCTTTATTTCAGCGTGATCCTGGTGATCAGCTGGGCAACCGGGGTGCTGGGTGTGCTGGTGCACGCGCCCTTCGTGCCGGCCGACGATCTGGCCAGTTCACCGTGGCTGGTTCTCACCGGCATCTGGCTGCTCGCCCTGGTCTGGGGCTATATGTACTGGTGGCCGCGCGGCACGCTGACCTACGACCGCAAGCTTTACTTGCTGCCGCAGATACTCTTCGGGCTTGCCTGGGGATTCAGCTCCGGTCAGCTGACGCTGGCGATATGGGCAGTGATAGAGGAATTCGGCTTCGCCCGCTGGGGCACCGCGTTGCTGGTGTTTTTCGTACTCGCCGGCTACGGCCAGATCTATCAGTCAGGCTGGTGGGACATCCACGTTTCTCCGCCGCACAACATCCGTGCCACGAACGCCAAAAAAGTGCTGTTCGGGCACATGCCATTTCTTTGTATCGCGCTGCTGCACTTCACGCTGTTCGGCAATGCGCTGCTGTTTGTCGCTTTCCATGCTGCGGCGCTGGCCTGTTCGGCCGTCGCCATGCGCTTCCCGCCTTTCTGGGAGAAAGATGGTCCGGCAGTGTCGAAGGAAACTGCACTGGGAGTTTGAGGCAAGGCTCAGATGTCCGGGCTGGCGAGGAATCCCGGATGGTCGCGCTCGATGCGCTCGCGCAGTGCGGCGGGGATGTCTGCCGGGCCTGCGATCTTCCGGCCGATGATTTCCGAGAGCACGTAGCCTCCGCCGGCCTCCATGCCCATCCATGGATAGAAGCTCCACATCGTGGCCCGAATAAATACAGAATCGGAGTCTTGTCGAAACAGTCGATGTCAATAAGACTCATCGCCCACGGT
>CAYJPG010000165.1:0-3170 GCA_964371995.1 uncultured Chromatiaceae bacterium
TCTGGATCCGGCCAAAGAGGCCTTCCTCGAATACGATCTGGCCAAACTGGTTTACACGCTGGCCAACCCGAAAAAGCCGGTGATCGGCCTGCTGTCGGAGCTGCCGCTGACGGCAGAGTTCAACCCGACGTCCCGGCAGGCCAGTCAGCCCTGGGTGATCGCCGAGCAGATGCGTCAGCTGTTCGATGTCCGGACACTCGACCCCGACCTGGAGGAGATCGCCGACGACATCAAGGTAGTGATGGTCGTCCACCCGAAGGACCTGTCGGACGCGGCGCTGTATGCGATCGACCAGTTCGTCCTCAGGGGCGGGCGCGCCCTGTTTTTCGTCGACCCGTACTCGGAGGTCGATCGGGGTGATCTCGCTGATCCCTCCGGCGGCAGGCGGGCTTCGAATCTCAACCGGCTGACCGGCGCCTGGGGCATCCATATGGACGTGGCCCACGTCGTCGCCGATGACCGCTATGCGATGACCGTCGGCCTCGGCGCCGACAGCCGCCCGGTTCGCCATCTCGGCGTACTCGGCATCGAGCCGGCGGACATGTCGCCCGACGACATCATCACCGGCAGCCTCAATCTCATGACCTTTGCCTTCCCTGGCCACATTACCCGCGACCAGGACGCACCGGCGACCATGCAGCCCTTGGTCGAATCCAGCGAACTCGCGGGGCTGATCCCTGTCGACCGGCTGGCGATCATGTCCGATCCTGAAATGCTGCGCGCAGATTTCAAGCCCACCGGCGAACGCTATGTGCTGGCAGCAAGGATCAGCGGCAAGGTGCCGAGTGCCTTCCCGGAAGGTCTGCCGGCACCGCCCGGCAGTCCGTCTGCGGTTCCGGCAACGCATCTGGCCGCCGCAACGGAACCGGTCAATGTCGTGCTGGTCGCTGACACCGATCTGCTTGCCGACCAGCTCTGGGTACAGAGCCAGGACTTCTTCGGACAGCGGGTACACACGGCATTTGCGAACAACGGTGATTTCGTCATCAACGCGCTCGACAACCTGCTCGGCAGCGGCGACCTGATCAGCATCCGCAGCCGCGCCACCTTCCAGCGGCCGTTCACGCGGGTCCAGGATCTGCGTCGTGAAGCCGAAGCGCGCTTCCGCAGTGCGGAGCAGCGGTTGCAGACCGAACTGCAGGAGACCGAGGCAAAGCTGAGTGAACTCCAGGCCAGCCGCGCCGATCAGGGTGCGCAGATCCTGTCGCCGGAACAGGCGGCAGAGATAGAGCGATTCCAGGCGCGGCGACTGCAGCTGCGCAAGGAGCTGCGCCAGGTTCAACGCGGCCTGGATCGCGACATCGAGCGCCTGGGCAGCGTGCTGAAGATACTCAATATCACCGTGGTGCCGCTGTTCGTCACCGCTGCGGGGCTGTTGCTGGTAATGCTCAGGCGCCGGGCGCAGCGGCGCGTGCAGGATGCCGCCGGACACCAACGATGAGCCGCCGCACCCTGATCCTGCTGCTCGCTGCCCTGCTAGTGCTGGCGGTTCTTGCCCTGGTGGTCGGCCCGGGAAGCCACAGCGGCAGCGACGAGCGGCTGCTGTTTCCGGATCTGAGAGCACAGCTGAACGATGTCAGCCGGATCATCGTGCGCGGACCCGGCAATCAGCTCATCGCGACGCTTGAACGCCGCGAGGCTCGCTGGATAGTCGTTGAGCGCGGTTACCCAGCCGACACGGGACGGATCCGCGAGACCCTGCTGGCGCTCGCCGAGGCCCGCATCGTCGAAGAGAAAACCTCAACGCCCGCCTTGTACGACCGTCTCGCCGTGGAGGACATCGCCCTGCCAACGGCCCGCGGCGTGCAGCTTGAGATCAGCGGGACCCGGACACCGCTACAGCTCATCGTCGGCCAGACACAAGCCGGCGGCGACATGAGCTATGTGCGTCGTACCGGAGAGGCGCAAAGCTGGCTGGTCACCGGCAGCCTGACACCCGGCAAGACCACGGGCGAGTGGCTGGATCGCCAGCTCGTCGATATTCCGGCAACGCGCATCCAGTCGCTGACGATCACTCATCCGGGCGACGGTACCCTGCGACTGGAAAAGGCCGGACGAGATGCAGCGGATTTCACGGTGGCCGATATCCCGGCCGGCAGGGAACCCGGCTATCCGGGCATCGGCAACACGCTTAGCGCACTGCTGGCCGGATTGCAGCTCGACGATGTGCATGGCCGCGAAGCGCTGGGCGTGGATCCCGGCAAGCCCGTGGTCGCCCGTTTTGTGTGCTTTGACGGCCTGATCGTCGAAGCCAGCGCCTGGCGTACCGCTGATGGCACGCGCTTCAGCTTCCTCGCCTCGACCGAGCAGGCACAGGCTGAACGCCATGCCAGTCCCGATGCGCCAGGAATCGACGCCGTGCGCAAGGAAGCGGAAGCCATCAATGCACGGCTCGGCGGCTGGATCTACACGCTGCCCGGCTACAAGACCGAACAATTCACCCGCCGTTTGCAGGATTTGCTCGCTCCGGCTGCCTCTCCGTAGTACAGATTTCCGGACCGGGCGATGCTACGGTGCTGCGGTAACCGACTGGCCCAATGAATACCAGGTCGCACGGGCCTTGCCGTGCTGGCGGACGTGCCCCGCTGACACCAGTTCCCGCAGCCGAACCTTGAGCGTATTGCGATTTGCACCAGTAATTGCTTCGAGTTGTGCAATGGTCAGGCGCTCTTTTGCACGCAGGGCTTTAAGTACCTTGAGCGACAAGTCGGACAGTTCGGCCTCGCCCTCCTGGGCGGCGCGCTCACGATCCAGCCGCACCGCGAGGCTGTCTTTTTGTTTCTTGAGGCACCGCAGAAAGAAGCCAGTCCACGGCTCCCAGTCGGGCGCAGTGCCCCTGAGCGTCGTTTGGGTCCGTCGCAGCGCCTTGTAATAGAGGTCCTTGTTTTCCTCGATCACCCGCTCCAGCGATGCATAAAGCACATAGACATAGCCCGCCCGCAGGAGCAGGAGTGTGGTGAGCACGCGGGAAAGCCGCCCGTTTCCATCTTGAAAAGGATGGATCGCGAGAAACGTCACGATGAAAACGGCGGCGACAAGAAGCGGATGCAACGCTTCTTCCTCGATTGCTTTGCGTGTCCAGGCGATGAGGTCCTCCATTTCGTGCGGGGTATCAAAAGGCGTCGCGGTTTCAAACACGATGCCAATCTCATGCCCGTCCGCGTCGAAAG
>CAYJPG010000166.1:0-3133 GCA_964371995.1 uncultured Chromatiaceae bacterium
GCGCTGGCTCTGCACCGGCTGCGCCTGCGAAGCACAAGCAGGCCAGCAGCACCAAGGTCTGCCGCCAGCCGGGTTTGCGAGGCAGGAACATCTGCACTCCAGTTCAGTGAGTGAGAGTCATTCTAGCGCAGCTATCCGCATGGCGCAGTTCGTCATGTTTTCCTGTACTGAATGTGTTCGCGTATATCGCGCGTTGCGCCTGCGGAAACATGACCAGCCCGATCCTCTATTGTGAGACCTTTATGTTGCCGTCAATCCGGCGAGGTGGAATTCACCAGGCCGTTCGCGAGGTCCTCGAGACCCTGGGCGAGATGCATATCAACCGCGGCTTTCGCGTGCAGTACAACAGCGCCCTCGGCCCCTACAAGGGTGGCCTCCGTTTTCATCCCTCCGTCAATCTCGGCATCGTAAAGTTCCTCGGCTTCGAACAGATCTTCAAGAATGCACTTACCGGCCTGCCCATTGGCGGCGGCAAAGGCGGCTCCGACTTCGACCCGAAGGGCAGAAGCGATAATGAGATCATGCGCTTTTGCCAGAGCTTCATGACCGAACTCATGCGCTACATCGGCGAGTATACGGACGTACCTGCCGGTGATATCGGTGTCGTACACGACGAGAAGGATATCGATCTCGATCTCGTAAAACGGATCAAGGAACGCGAGCGCCGCCGCATCACGGACTACGTGCAATATCGAAAGCACGCCAAGTACGTGGCTGGTGGAAATATCTGGGAGATCCCCTGTCAGGTGGCCATGCCTTCGGCCACGCAGGGAGATGCAGCAGAACGCCAGCCGCGACTCATGGACATTCGAGCACACAGAGATGCGACTCGCCGCCATCATGAAAAACATTCACCGGACCTGCCGCGAAACAGCTGAGGAGTTTGGCGCCAAGGGTAACTATGTGGTCGGCGCCATGGTTGCCCATGGACTGATCTGAGGTATCGCGGTCAGCGACGGCACTGCAGATGCTCCGGCGAGGCCAATTCTGCTACCAGATTTCTCCAAAAGGCCGGATATCGAGCTCGAAGGTCCAGGCCGACGGGTCTTGATGGCAAAGTGTCCAGACGGCATCCGCAACAGCAGCGGGCTTGACGAAAAAATCATCCGGCTTGTCCGCGAGCCTCTCGCGGGTACGAGGCAGATCCACCATGCCGTCAATCACCACATTGGCCACATGAACTCTTTCCGGCCCGAACTGACGGGCCAGGGACTGGGTCAGGCTGCGCTGCGCCGCTTTGGCGGAAGCAAACGGTGCGGTATTGGCGCGCCCCCGGGTTGCTGCTGATGCGCTGGTCACCACGATGCTGGCGACGTCGTGCTGGCGCAACTGGGGTAAAGCGGCCTTGGTTGCCGCTACCAGGCCCTGCACATTGACACGCCAACTGGCTTCAAAATCCTCCAGGCTGGCCTCCTCCACATTCTTGAAAACACCACTTCCAGCGTTGTAGAGCAACACCGAAACCGGCCCAATGTGCTGTTCAATGGCTCGGAACGTTACATCCGCCTTACGCCACTCGGTAGCGTCGTATTCGTAGGCATGAGTATTCGGAATCTGTTGCACCAGGGATTCCAGGTACGCCCGGCTGCGAGCCAGCATCGCCACTTGATAGCCCCCCTCACTGAAACGACGGGTCAATGCTTCACCATTACCCGGGCCAACACCGATAATCACACACACTTTTTTCATTGAGCACTCCTTACGATCGTCCGGGACATCATCGACGTACGGGCAGCACTAACCAATTGACAGTACTGATCTGACGATGAGTCGCCAGCTGTCCCATCGAGACGTTCCCCACTTAATACTTGAAGTTCGCCCGCGCATAGACATAACGACCGTTCACCCCGATGGGCGACAAGATATCGTAGGGCAGATTGCCGAAGTAGTTGATATCGGCGGAAGACCGGTCCGGGTACTCGTCCAACAGGTTCGCGGCGCCCACGTAGACGGCGAGCTGTTCAGTAAAGCGATAGCCGGCCTCCGCGTCCACCTGAAACTCCGCGCCGTACTCCTGGCTCGGCTCAAAGCCGCCGCCGAAGTTGAAGACGCGGACGGCGCTATCGTAGCGGGATACGCGAGCCAGCAGGTCCCAGCTTTCACCCGACCAGTTGCTGCTTACGATGAATTTGCTGTGGGGGGTAGCGCTCTCGAGGGTGTTGAGTTCCTCCACACCTACCAGGGCCAATGCGGGGTCAACTGCGGCCAGCTCCGGAGTCGTGCCACGCACGGTCTCGACGCTCGTCCGGGAGTAGTTGTAGGCAATGGACGCCTGGAAATCGCCCCCGAGCCACGGCACAGCGTAACTGACCACCGCATCAACGCCTCGGGTTCGAGTGTCCACGGCATTCGTGAAGAAGCGCACGGACTGGACGTCCGCGCCACCGGGCTGGGCCTGGATGAAGGCAGTCAAGGGATCGCTAAACAGACGCTCCGATAGCGTGATGCGATCGTCAACATCGATCCTGAACACGTCCAGGCTGAAACGAACACCTTCGACCTGGGCGACCACGCCGGCGCTCAGGTTGAACGACTTCTCTTCATTCAGGTCGCGTGCACCAAGAGACCTGGCGATCGGGTCGTCTACCGGCAGCGTGCGCGTGCGGATCAGTTCCCGGTTGTCGCCGAAGTTGAGCGTTGTGTCGGCGAAGCCAAGCTGGGCGATGTTGGGGGCACGGAAGCTATTGGAGACGGCGGCGCGAAGGGACACCGCATCCGTGAGTTTGTAGAGGCCAGCCACCTTGCCGGTGACGGCCGAGCCGAAATCGTCGTAGTCCTCGTAACGGGCGGCCACTTCCACAAACAAGCGCTCGCTGAGGTCCGTGCCGAGGTCAGCGTAAAGGCTTACGACGTTCCGGTCGATGGAACGCTCGTCGTCCGGCGTTAGGCCGGGGGCGGCCTGGGCGCCGATGCTGCAAATAAAGTCGATGGAATCCGGGGGATCGTCAAGCGTAGCGCACCCCGCATTGCCGTAGTGACCTGCCTCGTAGGATGCCAGGTCGCCCCGCTCCGTGGTGTAGTTCTCGGTGCGATACTCGATGCCGAGGGCCATCTGCAACGGCGCCTTTAGCCAGCCCATCGCGAAATCGCGGCTGGCGTTGAGTCCCAGGATAGACTGCTCGCTGGTGTAGGT
>CAYJPG010000167.1:0-3034 GCA_964371995.1 uncultured Chromatiaceae bacterium
GTTGCGCGATGTGGGGCCGCGGGCCGATCCGCCGCCGGACGTGGCGCGGCAGGTACGAGCGGTCGTTGAGGCCGAATGGCGAGCGGTGGTTGCCGCCCGGCAGCCGATGGTTCGCCCGACCGCCCGGCCCATAGCCCGGCGCTGGCCGGTGCTGGCTCTGGCGGCGAGCATAGCGGTGGCTGCAATCGGCGCCTGGTTCGCCTTGCCGCTACTCAATCAGCCGGTGACACCACTGGCCACGTTGAGCCGCGTCGATGGTGCGGTCGAGGCGGGTTCCGGCAGCGACTGGCAGCCGGTTACGGTCCGGCAGACGCTGACGGCAGGTCAGGGGCTCGTCACCGGTCCGCAGGGCCGGGCCGCTGTGAAATTGCGTGATGGCATCACCCTGCGGCTGGATACCGATACCCGTGTCGCGTTGCTGACCCCTGAACGGATCGTCGTCGGGCGCGGCGCTGTTTATCTGGATGCGGGTTCGCGCAGTGCCACAGCTGATCCGCTGGTCATCGAGTCGCGCTACGGCAGCACCCGGCATCTGGGGACGCAATATGAAGTGCGGATCGCTTCGGAAGCGATGGTGGTCAGTGTCCGTGAGGGGCTCGTTGAAGTATCGGGCGCCGGGCTTTCCACACAGGCAAATGCCGGCGAACAGCTGCGGCTGAAGGCCAACGGCAGCATGCGGCGCGAGACCATTGAGCGAACCGCTGCCCTGTGGGACTGGACGCAGGAAGTGACACCACCCTTTGCGATCGAGCAGCGCACGCTGCCGGACTTTCTGGCCTGGGTCTCGCGCGAGACTGGCCGTCACCTGGAGTACGCGTCGCCACAACTTCAATCTTCGGCGGCAGGGATCGTGTTGCGTGGGTCTGTCGCTGGCCTGCGACCGGATGCCGCGCTGGCCGCGGTGATGGCCACCACGCCACTGGACTACACGGCCGATCGAAGCCTGATCACCATCAAGGCGCGCGCACCCCGGTAGATATTCCGCTGCGCATTGCCCGGGTGCCTGCGCCGGGCAGTGCATATTCGTCGTGTTAACATCACCGCGCCTTCCCCCGGGGCTGCGGCACTTCCAAGCATGTCTGGTTATTTCCTGTCGCAACCGTTTCTGCGTCACCTGTTGCGAATCGTTTCTGTCCTGCTTGTTGCGGCCGGTGCGGGCCTCGCTCTCCTGTCTGTATCGCCAGCATCTGCCGCAGAGGCTTACGCGGGCCGGTCTGTCAGCGAGGTATTGCAGGAATGGCAGGGTCGTGGCCTGACGCTGATCTACAACGATCAACTTGTGTCGCCGGCGATGCGTGTGCAGCAGGAACCTGCTGCGGCCACGGGCGTTGCGCTGCTCGCTGAAATCCTCGCGCCACATGGTTTGAAGCTGCAGGCTGTCGGCGCCGGTGTCTGGTCGATCGTGGTGGCTGCGGACCATGATGTTCCCGCGCGGGATGCCACTGTGGGCGTACCTCCGGTGCCGCTCGACACAATCGTGGTCACGGCGAGCCGCTATGTACTGGCCCGCGAAGATATCGGTGTCAGTACCCTGCTGGTGCAAGATGAACTGCGCACCCTTCCCAAACTCGCCGACGACAGTCTGCGCGCGGTACACCGTCTGCCCGGTGCCGCCAGCAACGGAATTTCCGGCCTGGCGCATATCCGTGGCGGCGAAGAAGACGAAACCCGGATAGTGCTCGACGGCTTGCCGTTGTCCGAGCCCTTCCACCTGAAGAGCTTTTTCAGCCCCGTCAGCGTGCTCGATGCGGAAATTGTCGGCGCCATGGATGTTTATGCCGGGGGCTTCCCGGTGGACTACGGCGACCGCATGAGTGCGGTGATCGACGTGCGCTCCGTCGTGCTGCCGGTCGAAGGCATACGCGCGATCGGCGCATCGCTTTATCACACCAACGGTCTGGTCGGCGGAAGCTTCGACGATGCCCGCGGACGCTGGCTGCTGTCCGGTCGGCGCAGCAATCTCGCCGATGTGATCGAGCTCGCGAACAGTAATCTCGGCGAACCCAGGTATCTGGATTCTTTCTCGAAGGTCGAATACGACTTTTCGGATGCCACGACCGGCGCGCTGCATTTGCTGGTCGTCGACGACCACATCAGGTTGAACAACTCGGAGAAGACCGAGTATTCCAGGGTTGGTGACCGGAGCGCCTGGATCTGGGGTACGGTCGGGCATCGCTGGTCCGAACAGTTGTCCGGCCAGGCAATACTGTCATACACAAATGTAGACAACGATCGTGACGGAACCGTTGATGATCCCGGTGAGCGTTCCGGGTTCGTGCACGATCACCGCAGTTATACCGCGACGAACCTCAATCTGGAGTTGCAGCAGGGTGATGACCAGCTGCTGTTTCGTTACGGTCTGGATCTGGGGCTGCTCGACGCCCATTACGCCTATGCCAGCAGTCTGGATGTATCTGCAGGCAACCCGTTTCCGGATTCATCGCCGGGCCTGACGGAGCGGCAGTCAATCCTGCAACCTGGTGGCAGCCAGATGGGTGCGTTCCTCAGCGGCCGGTGGCGCATGACGGAGCGGCTGACCAGTGAGATCGGTATGCGCTGGGACAATCAGACCTGGGACAAGGTTGGTGGCGGCACACAGCTCAGTCCACGCGTGAATTTGCGTTACGACCCCGACGCACGTACTCAGCTGCGGGCCAGCTGGGGCCGTTTCTATCAGGCGCAGGCCATCAATGAGCTGCAGGTCGAAGATGGCATAGAGACTTTCTTTCCGGCGCAACGCGCCGATCATTTGATCCTGAGCGCCGAGCATGAGCTTGCCAACCAGATGCGTATCCGGCTGGAGGGCTATTACAAGGACTACGACAAACTGAAGCCGCGTTTCGAGAACCGGTTTGATCCGGTGGTGCTGCTACCTGAACTGCAGACCGACCGCATCGAAGTGGCTGCGACCGCGGGGACCGTGCGCGGTCTGGAACTGCTGCTCAACCGGCGCGGCGTCGGACCCTGGGGCTGGTGGCTGAGCTATACCTGGTCGCAGGCGGACGACAACATCGACGGTGTGGACGTACCGCGC
>CAYJPG010000168.1:0-2999 GCA_964371995.1 uncultured Chromatiaceae bacterium
GTGATGCGTGGCACCGCGCAAAATCCCGATGTCTATTTCCAGTCCCGCGAGGCGGTAAATCCCTACTACGCGCGTTTTCCGCAGATCGTGATCGATGCGATGGAGCGTCTGGCACAGAGTACCGGACGACGGTACCAGCTCTTCGACTATGTCGGCGCAGCTGATGCAGACCGGGTCATCGTGATGATGGGCTCGGGCGCGGAGACCGCACATCAGACCGCAGAAGACCTGAATGCAGCAGGCGAAAAAGTCGGCCTGCTCAAGGTGCGCCTGTTCAGGCCCTTCTCCGCGGCGCATCTGGTCGCAGCACTGCCGCCAACCGTCCGGCAAATCGCGGTGCTAGACCGTACCAAGGAGCCCGGCGCAGCGGGCGAGCCCCTGTATCAGGATGTCATCACCGCTTTTGCGGAGCACCTGTCGGCCGGCGGCGAGCGCTTCGCGGCCATGCCGCGCATCAGCGGTGGACGTTACGGCCTGGCTTCCAAGGAATTCACGCCGGGCATGGTCAAGGCGGTATTCGATAATCTGCGCGCAAGCCCGCCGAAAAACCATTTCACCGTGGGCATCCACGACGATGTGAGTCATACCAGCCTGGCGTGGGATTCGCAGTTTGAAACCAGCGCTGACCGGAATCTCCACGCAGCTGTCTTTTATGGTCTGGGCAGCGACGGCACGGTCAGTGCGAACCAGAGCACGATCACCATTCTCGGCGAGGAAACCGGCTATTACGCCCAGGGTCATTTCGTCTTCGATTCGAAAAAATCAGGTGCGGTTACTGTCTCCCATCTGCGCTTTGGCGATACGCCCATCCGTTTAACCTATGCCATCGGCGATAACCAGGCGGAATTCATCGCCTGTCACCAGAGCACTTTCCTGGAAAACTACGACCTGCTGGACAAGGCCCGGCCCGGCGGGACCTTCCTCCTCAATGCGCCCTGGCCCGTCGAGCAGGTATGGAGCCGGCTGCCACGGCATATCCAGGCCTACATCATCAGCAAACGGCTCAAGGTCTACGTCATCGACGCATACCGGGTCGCACGTGAGGCGGGGCTCGGTCCGCGCATCAACACCATCATGCAGACCTGTTACTTCGCCCTGTCCGGACTGCTGCCGGAAGCGGAAGCCATCCGGCATATCAAGGCCATGGTGCAGCACAGCTATCAGTTCAAGGGCGGCAGGATACTGGAGGCCAATGAGGCCGCCATCGACCAGGCGCTGTCGCATCTCCAGTCGCTGCCTGTGCCTGATCAGGTCAGCGCGACACACGAGCGCCGCAACCCGGTTCCGGCGACCGCATCCGCCTTCGTGCAGGAAGTAACCAGCACACTCATGGCTGGCCGCGGCGACACCCTGCCTGTGAGCCAGATGCCTGTCGATGGCACCTGGCCGCTGGGAACTGCCGCCTATGAGAAACGGCAACTGGCAACGGAGTTGCCGGTGTTTGAACCGGATCTCTGCATCCAGTGTGGCAAGTGCGCATTCGTCTGCCCGCACAGCGCGATCCGCAGCAAGGTATTCGACCCGGCATTGCTGAATGACGCGCCGGAGGATTTCCGTCATGCCACGGTAGTGGGCGCGGAGTTCAGCAAGGGCATGGCCATCACCTATCAGGTGGCTCCGGAGGACTGCACGAGCTGTACGCTGTGTGTGGAGGTCTGCCCGGCCTGGGACAAGACCAACCGCAGCCGCAAGGCACTCAACCTGCACCCCGTCGAACCGATCCGCGAGCGCGAGAAAGCCAAGTGGGATTTCTTCCTGTCGTTGCCCGAGTACGACCGTCGGCAGATTCCCTGGGACACCCTGAAGGGCGCCGTGGTGGGGCAGCCGCTGTTCGAGTTCTCCAGCGCCTGCGTCGGCTGCGGCGAGACGCCGTATATCCGCCTCGCGACCCAGCTGTTCGGCGACCGGATGATCATCGCAAACGCCACCGGCTGCTCGTCCATCTATGGTGGCAACCTGCCCACAGCACCCTACACCACCAACCCTGAAGGGCGTGGCCCGGCCTGGTGCAACTCACTGTTTGAGGACAATGCCGAGTTCGGCCTGGGCATCCGCATTGGCCTCGACGAGCAGGTCAACCATGCGCGGCAGCTCCTCACCGGGCTGGCTGCAGAAGTCGGCCCAGAACTTGCGGCTGCCATCCTCGATGCCGAACAACAGGGTGACACCGGGATCCACGCGCAGCGCGAGCGGATTGCGGAGCTGGGGCCACTGCTGAAAAAGGTCGACTCTCCGGCCGCCAGGAACCTGCTCAGCATCGTCGATGCCCTGACCAGCAAGAGCGTCTGGATCATCGGCGGCGATGGCTGGGCCTATGACATCGGCTTTTCCGGGCTGGACCATGTCATGGCCTCGGGACGCAATGTAAACATACTGGTGCTGGATACCGAGGTGTACTCGAATACCGGCGGCCAGATGTCCAAAGCCACGCCGCGTGCTGCGGTGGCCAAGTTCGCTACCGGCGGCAAGTCGGTACCAAAGAAAAACCTGGCGATGACGGCGATGGCCTATGAAAACGTCTATGTCGCGCAGGTGGCCTCTGGCGCAAAGGATGCGCACACACTGCGGGCCTTCCGCGAAGCGGAATCGTGGAACGGTCCGTCGCTGATCATCGCCTACAGTCCGTGCATCGCACATGGTGTGGACCTGCGCCGCAACCTCACCCAGCAGGATCTGGCAGTGAAGAGCGGGCACTGGAACCTGTTCCGTTATGATCCCCGCCGCCGCGAGACGGGCGACAACCCGCTCATACTCGATTCACGCAAACCGAAAATTCCCTTCCGGGAATTTGCCAGGACAGAAATGCGCTTTGGCATCCTGATGCGCACGCACCCTGAAGTGGCGAAGGCCTTGCAGGCACAGGCACAGCGCGAGGCCAGTGAGCGGCACGAGCATTACGAGCAGCTATCCGGGCTGATTTACCCGGCCACCGGCGATGGTGATGACGATTCATCATCTGACGTGTCGTCGCGAGATGACGACAACAGCGGAGGTTACTG
>CAYJPG010000169.1:0-2934 GCA_964371995.1 uncultured Chromatiaceae bacterium
GGTCGAAGCCCGAGCAGAATGCGATCAGCAACGCCACGCTGGTGCTCGATGCGCTGCACAAGTGGATTCCGGAGTACATCGAACGCAATGCCCTGGGTGATTTCCGGCCGAAGGTGAACATCGCTGCCATCGAGGGCGGCTGGCCGTGGCGCGGCGCGCGGACGCCGGACGACTGCTGCATCTATCTGGATGTGCGCACCCTGCCGGATGTGCTGCCCGTACAGGCCTATCACGAAGTCCGCCAGCTGGTTCGCGACGTGGTCAGCAGGAACCCGGCGCTGGAAGGCACCACCGTGGACATCTATGTCTCGGCGCCCGGCACCTCGATTCCCGACAACCATGCATTGATCAAGACCATCGTCAGCGCTCACACTGAGCAGCTCGGCAAGGCGCCCGAGTTCGGCACTGAAACCTGGTACAGCGATGCTGCCCACATGAACCGCTACGGCATTCCCACGGTGAACTACGGCTCGGCCGGCAGGCTGCGCAGCGGCGGCGGCGGTTTCTCCACGCACCAGGGCGAGCACGTACACATCGGCGACATGGTGGACATGACGCGAATCTACGTGCGCTGCATCCTCGAAATCTGCGGAGTCGCGGCCTGAGTCGGCCAGCAGCATGAGCACGCCAGCACTGCACGAACTGCTTGCCAAAGCGCGCGTCTATGACCTCGGCCAGGCCTACTGGCCCGGCATGCCGGTGCATCCCTTCGACCCGCCCTTCCAGTTCTACCTGTACCGCTATCACGAGTACGTGGAGAAGGACCTCGGCAAGATCGAGCCGGGCTTTGGCGATGCGATCAGCCTGCTCATCACCTCCATGCATTCCGGCACGCATTTCGACGTGCCGGTACACATGTCGCAGGACTACAAGGTACAGGGCATCGATATCCGCCCCTACCAGCGCGACATCGGCTTCGTGGATCTGCCCGCACCGCTGCACAGCATGGAGAAGGTGCCACCGCTGGTGCTGCCCGCCACGCTGTTCGACATTCCGGCCGCGCTCGGCATGGAGGTACTCCCCGAACGCTATTCGATAACTGTCGCTGATCTCGAGGCAGCGGCCGAACAGCAGAAGCTCAACATTGACGCCGGCTCCTGCGTGCTGGTGCGCACCGGTTACGCGCGCTACTTCGAGACCGACCGCGACACCTATCTCTACAAGTGGGCCGGCCTGTCGCCGGAAGCGGTGGGCTGGATCGCCGCGCGCAAACCGCGACTGGTGGGCACCGACAACCTGTCCATCGGCGTACCCAATCTCTTCGACGCACATCGTCAGCTGATGATCGAAAACGGCATCTACGTGATGAAAAGCCTGACGCTCGAGGCGCTGGCTGCCGACCACCAGTCCGTATCGACGGTCGTGGTGCTGCCGCTCAAGATCAAGGGCGGCGAGGCTTCGCTGGTGCGCCCGATCGCACTGGCCTGAAACTTACCCAAAGGACCGACATGCAAGACAAGATCTGGATCAGCGAACTCAACCGGCGCGAGGAAGTACAGGCCGGTTTCAACCGCAGCCGCCCGGTGCGCTTCTACGACACCACCCTGCGCGACGGCGAGCAGGCCGTCGGCGTAGTCTTCGATCCGGATGAGAAATTTGACATCGCCTGCGGCCTCGACAAGCTCGGCGTGGCCCGGATCGAAGCCGGCTTCCCGCGCGTGTCAGAAGCCGACACACAGGCGGTGCGGCGTATTCTCAAGGCCGGTCTCAAGGCCGAGATCTGGGGCTTTTCCCGTGCCGTGCGCGGCGACCTCGACGCGCTGATCGAGCTCGGCATCAGCCAGGCGCTGATCGAGATCTCCACCAGCGAGATCAAGATGAAGGCTTACGGTTTCGACCAGGCCAGGGTCATCAGGAACGTCAGCGAATCGGTGCAGCACGCCGTGAAAAACGGCATGAAGGTACTGTTCTTCCCCGTCGACAGCACGCGCAGCGAACTCGGCTTCCTGCGCAAGGTCTACCAGACCGCACTCGACGCCGGTGCCACCGAACTCGCCGTGGTCGACACCATCGGTGCCTGCGCGCCCGAGGCGGTGGAAAGCATGATCCGCGAAGTGCGCGGCTGGATCGGCCCCGATGTGCCGCTGCACTTCCACGGCCACAACGACTTCGGCCTCGGCACCGCTTCCGCGATCGCCGCCGTACGCGGCGGTGCCGACTGGATCCAGGGCACCATCAACGGCATCGGCGAACGCGCCGGCAATTCCGATCTGTGTGAGGTCGCGCTGGCGCTCAGCTGCCTCTACAACGTGCCCATTGAACTCGACCTTACCCAGGCGCGACAGGTATCAGCACTGGTACAGAAAGCCGGCAACTACCGCGTAGACGGCTGGCGCCCGGTCGTCGGTGACAACCTCTTTATCCGCGAGAGCGGCGCGGTGGCCAACCAGTTCCACATACCCGCCGCCATCGAACCCTATTCCGCCGACCTCGTCGCCGCTGAACGGAAGATCGTCCTCGGCAAGAAGAGCGGCCTGGTCAGCGTGCAGCTCAAGGCCGAGGAGCTTGGCATCAAGCTGGCAGAATCGGCTCATGCGGAAGTACTGGCCCGCGTCAAGGAACTCGGCACCAGCCAGGGCCGGCTGATCACCGACGAGGAATTCCGGCAGATTGCCCGCTCTGTCGCCGCCTGAAGCTCCCCCGTCCCGGCCTGCTATTGTGACTTCCCTCACAATTTTGGCAGGTCGCAGTTCACGTTGCTGCGCCGATGACGTACCGTAAGCCCCGATTCAACATATTCTTCGTTCTGCTTCGGGTTTTCGGGCGTGGTGGCCTGAAGGGGTTTTTACCCGGGCAGACGTGGGCTTGTACGGGTTTAATTGGGGAGATACTGCAATGACGACTACCGGTAAATCGATGAGCGAAGTTCCGGCGATCAACCGTTTCCTGACCTACTGCCGCGTACGTACCGTACCGGGCAAGACCGTCATGATC
>CAYJPG010000170.1:0-2890 GCA_964371995.1 uncultured Chromatiaceae bacterium
GTCTGGGGCAACTTCCGCTCCGAGCAGATTTTCCGCTGTGATTCGGCAACGATGCTGAAAAGCAGCCTGCGCTGGATCTCGGCGCTGGTTTTCGGTGGCCTCGGCGGACAGAATCCACGCGCGCTGCTCGACAACGAACCGCTGTGGGAACTGCTGCGTGCGCGGCTCAATTTCGATGCGATCCAGGATGCCATCGACCAGGGCTATCTGGGTGCGCTGGCCATCACCGCTGCCGGTTACGGCTCGGCGCGCTCCGTCAGCTTCTTTCAGGGAACTCCCGCACATCGGTCGTGGGACCGGGTGCGTCGCAAGGGGCGACCCACCAGAATCACGCTCGAGCATCTGATGGCGAGCATTGCCGTGCCGATGATTTTTCCGCCAGTCAGGGTGGGCCAGGAATATTTCGGCGACGGCGCGATGCGCCAGGCGACACCGCTGTCACCGGCACTGCGCCTCGGTGCGGAGCGCATCCTGGTGATCGGGGTACGCAACGAGTCCGTCGATCCACTACCGGGTCCGGGAGAGGAGGTGCCGTATCCGAGTTTCGGCAAGATTGCCGGCTATGTTCTCGATGCGCTGTTCATGGACGGACTGTCCTCGGATCTGGAGAACCTGACGCGCATCAACCTGATACTGGAAAAACTGCCCGGGCGGGTGCTGCAGGGCGAGTTTGGCGTCCTACACCATACGGACGCACTGATCATGTTGCCGAGTCGCGATATCCGCGAGATCGCCGGACGCTACATTGGCGAGATGCCGAAGCCGTTCCGTTTTCTGATGCGTGGCGTTGGTGCGACCAACTACAGTGGCAGTCAGCTGCTCAGCTATCTGCTGTTCGAGTCGGGCTATACCCGCGAGCTGATCCAGCTGGGCTATGACGATGCGATGGCCCGCCAGGCCGAGCTGATCTCCTTCATGGAGGGCGAACCGGTGCAGGCGCCCGGCGGCATCGCCGGCTGGCGCGATCTCAGCGACGAGTATTCGCAGCGCCTGAGGGTGCTGAAGATCGACGAAGCAGCGGCAGTCGCGGCACGCTGAAGCGGTCTGCGCGGTTCAGGTCAGCAGCAGGCTGCCCAGTCCGAGTACGGCCACAAAACCCACCAGGTCAGTCACGGTAATCAGGATCACCGAGCCGGCCAGCGCGGGATCGATGCGCAGTCTCCGCAGCGCCAGTGGAACCGCGAAGCCCACTGCAGCAGCGATCAGCAGATTGGCTGCCGTTGCCGCCGCGATCACGCCGGCCACCCGCCAGTCGCGAAAAAACACCGCAGTGACGGTTGCGACCACCGTTGCGCCCAGCAGCGCATTGACCAGTCCGATGGACAGCTCGCGGCGCAGGAGCGGAGAAATGTTGGAGCCCATGCGGCCGAGCGCAATGCTGCGGATCATCAGGGTCAGTGTCTGGCTTCCGGCGACACCACCCAGAGCCGCGACCATCGGCATCAGCACGGCCAGCAGGA
The DNA here is from genome assembly GCA_964371995.1 of uncultured Chromatiaceae bacterium. Lineage (GTDB taxonomy): Bacteria > Pseudomonadota > Gammaproteobacteria > Steroidobacterales > SHZI01. Next base: position 1,461 of record CAYJPG010000170.1, read on the forward strand.
TCACCTGGTTCATCGTGTGCTGAAACAGGTTGATGACCGCAGCGGTGCAGAAGGCCAGCGTCAGATGCAGGACCAGCCAGACGGCACGGCGGCGGCTGCTGGTCAGGATCGGAGCGAACATGTCGTCATCTTCGTCCAGGCCGTCGCGCGAGAGGATGTCGTGATCAGCCTGGTCCTGGATCACGTCGACGACATCATCGACCGTGATCTGTCCGATCAGACGACCGGCACCGTCGATGACGGCCGCCGAGACGAGGTCGCGGTCCTGGAATTCACGGGCCACTTCTGCCGCGCTGCTCGTGGCCTGAATGGCCTCTACGGATGGATCCATGAGGGCGGTGACAGCCGCCTCCGGGTCGCTGGTCAGCAGGCGCGCAAAGGTGAGCACGCCGAGGTAGCGGTCGTCCCGATCCACCACGAAAACCGAGTCGGTATTGACCGGCAGCTCACCGCGCATGCGCAGGTAGCGCAACACGACGTCGACGTTGACATCGGGCCGCACGGAAACCGTTTCGGGATTCATGAGGCCGCCGGCGCTGTCGGCCGGATAGGCGAGCACGGCCTGCAGACGTTCGCGGTCCTGCACAGAGAGGGACTGCAGAACCTTGTAGGTCAGGTTTTCCGGCAGATCCGCGACGAAGTCTGCGAGGTCATCGATGTCCAGACCTTCGGTAGCGGCCACTACTTCGTGGCTGGCCATCGCTTCGACGAGACTGGAACGGACTTCGTCGTTCAGCTCGACGAGAACCTCGCCCTCGCTGTCGTCCGGAACCACTTCCCAGATGACCTGCCGCTCCTCGGCGGGCAATGACTCGATGAGTCTGGCGATCTCGGCGGGATACAGGTCGGCAACCAGCTGGCTGATCTGCGCCGTATCACCGCGATCCATGGCGGTGTGGAGCTCGTCAAGATCAAGTGGCGTCGCGGTGATCGGTTCCATAAGGGAAATACGCAGGTTTTGGCCGGAGATCCGGATTCAGGTTCCGCCGAACTGGGGCACGGTGATCCGGCCTTCCGTTTCGGGCAGCTCATTGTGCCGGGTCATGACCTGTTTGTGACGTTTTGAAAGCTCGGTCGCGAGTTTCTCCGCGATATAGACCGAGCGATGCTGGCCACCGGTACAGCCGATGGCGACCGTGAGGTAGTTGCGGTTGCAGTCGATGTACTGTGGAATCCGGCGCTCCAGAAATCCGAGTATGTCCTGAAGCATCTGCTGCACGCTCTCGTTGGCGAGCAGAAAATTGGCAACCTTGGGGTCTTTGCCGGTCAGCGTCCGCAGCGATGCATCCCAGTAGGGGTTGGGCAGGCAGCGCACATCGAAGACGAAATCGGCATCAGCGGGAATACCGTTCTTGAAGCCGAAAGACTCGATGAGTATCGACAGGTCGGGCAGATCGTGCCTGCCGATGCGTTGCCGGACGATGTCCCGC
>CAYJPG010000171.1:0-2844 GCA_964371995.1 uncultured Chromatiaceae bacterium
GCGGTGATGCGCCGTGGCGCTACCTGGCGATGCCCGGCGCGTTGCTCTATTTCGGGGATGGCGGGGTCCACACCACCACGCGCCGCTACCTGCTGGACGACGACTACGAGCGGATCAGCGGCCGTGTCCAGGCGGAGCTGGTCAATGAGGAGCAGGCACTGGCTGGCATCAAGACCAGCCTGCGGCAGATGGAAGAAGAATTATTTCGCCGCCTTTGGGAGCTTGGCCGGGAGCAGCTCTGATGGGCGATGCTTATCAACAGCGGTTGCGTGACAAGGTGGACCAGCAGGCGCGTCGCATGCGCAAGGCAGAGCGGGAGCGCGATTCGCTGCTCGCGCAGACGGTCTACCTCGGCACGCTGGGCGTAGTGTTTATTCTGCCGGTCGTGCTCGGTGCCTACCTCGGGCAGTGGCTGGATGGTCTGGTGGCCGGTTACTCGGTCCGCTGGACCCTGAGTCTGTTGCTGTTCGGCGTGGTTATCGGTGCGATGAATGTTTACCTGCTGGTGCGCGAGTAGTCATGGGTGAGGGGGCGACCACGGTGCTTTTCATGCTGGGCCCGGTGGCAATCACCCGCACTGTTGTAACGACCTGGGCGATCATGGTCGCCTTGGCCGTTCCGGTGCTGCTGCTGCGGGCGCGCCTAGGACAGGATCCTGGTACCTGGCAGGCAGCGGCAGAAGGGATCGTCGGTGCCCTGTACGAAGCGATTGAGGGTGTGGCTCCCGGTCAGGCCGGGCGTCTGCTGCCTTTCGTCGGTACGCTGTGGATTTTCGTACTGGTCGCCAACCTGGTCGGCATCATTCCGGGTCTCAGCTCGCCGACCGAAGACCTTTCGGTGACTGCGGCGCTTGCTACCCTGGTGTTCCTCGCCGTGCACTGGTTCGGTATCCGCAGTCAGGGCTGGCGAAGCTACCTGCGTCACTACCTGCTGCCGACACCAATCCTGCTGCCGTTCCAGATCATCAGTGAGATCAGCCGGACGGTGGCGCTGGCGGTGCGGCTGTTTGGCAACATGATGAGCCTCGGCATGGCGGCATTGCTGATCCTGCTGGTCGCAGGTTTCCTGGCACCGATCCCGATCCTGATGTTGCACATCGTGGAAGCCCTGGTGCAGGCATATATCTTCGGCATGCTGGCGCTGATCTATATCGCCGGTGGTATTGAAGTACAGCAACAACGAAAGCAAGAGGAACGATCATGACGGAGATGACCTGGTTTACCCTGGCCTCAACTGTGGCCGCCGCGCTGGCCATCGCGATCGGCGTCAGCGTGCCGGCCTATGCGATGGGCAAGGCCATCACCAGTGCCCTGGAAGCCCTGGCACGGCAGCCTGAGGCGGAGCGCTCCATCACCCGCACGCTGTTCATCGGCCTGGCGATGGTTGAGTCGCTGGCCATCTACGTGCTGGTGATCGTGCTGATCATCCTGTTCCGCAATCCGCTGCTGCAGTACCTGCTGAAGTAGGCACCATATGCCTGCACTGCAAACACAGGTGATTCCGTCGTGGAACTGAACTGGTCTACCTGGCTGCTGGAGATCATCAATTTCCTGATCCTCGTGTGGATCCTGACGCACTTCCTCTATCAACCGGTACTCGACGTCATCGCCAGGCGGCGCGCGGCAATTGAGAAGACCACGGCCGATGCGGCGACTGCGCGCGAGGAGGCCGGCGCGCTGAAGCTGCAGTTTGAGGCGCGTCTCAGCGACTGGGAGAAAGAGAAGCAGCAGGCGCGCGCCGCGCTCGAGCAGGAACTCGGCGAATTGCGCCGGCACCGGTTGGACGAGATCGAAGCCGGGCTCGCTGCGGCCACCGAGCGCGCGCGGGTACGGGATGCCCGCCAGCTGGCTGAAGCACGGGAGTCGGTTGAGCGGGATGCGCTTGGGCTGGCGGCCCGCTTCGCCACCCGGCTGCTTGGTCGGCTTGCAAATCCATCCCTGGAGGCGCAGCTCGTCGGCGCCGGCCTCGATGATTTGCGGGCGTTGCCGGCAGCGCGGCGCGAGGCCATCCGCGACGCTTTGCAGGCGGTACCGGAGGTGCAGGTCGCCAGCGCCTACGCACTGCCGGTTGCGCTCCAGGAACAGATCAAGCAGGCACTGTCGGCTGTCGCTGGCCGGACCATTGCTTGCCGGTTCATCGAAGACGCCGCGCTGATTGCCGGCCTGCGCATCGTCGCCGGGCCATGGATACTGCGCATCAACCTTGAGGATGAACTGGAGGGTTTCGCCAGTGCCGGACGCGATGCCTGACATTCCCGCCGGCTTTGCATCCAGCTTGCCGGCAGGGCCGCTCGCTCGCCAGGCAGCGTGGCTCGATACCTGGCGCCCGGGCCTGCAGGTGGCCGAGGCCGGCCGGGTTCTCGCCGTCGGCGATGGCATAGCCTGGCTGACTGGTCTGCCCTCGGCAGCGATCGGCGATGTACTCCTGTTCGATGAAGGCAGCCGCGGCTTCGTGTTTGACCTGAACCCCGAGCTGGTCGGCGCTGTATTACTTGATGCTGGCCCGGCACTGACGGCCGGCACGACCGCCCACCTGTCCAGCGATCAACTCGGTGTGCCGGTTGGCGACGCCATGCTGGGACGGGTGATCGATCCGCTTGGCCGGCCTCTCGACGGTCTGCCCGCTCCGGAATGTCCGGGCCGCGCGGTTCTGGAATGCCGTTCACCACCCCTGACTGCGCGGGACTTCGTGCATGAACCCCTGTACACGGGGATTCGCATCATCGACACGCTGATCCCCATCGGCCGCGGACAGCGACAGCTCATCATCGGTGACGAGGGACTCGGCCGCAGCTCGCTGGCTGTCGATGTCGTGCTGAACCAGCGTGACCAGAACGTGCTGTGC
>CAYJPG010000172.1:0-2592 GCA_964371995.1 uncultured Chromatiaceae bacterium
GCTGCTGCCAGCTGAGTTCGTCCCCGATTCTAGAAAGCACCGCCCTCTGCGTTCCGTCCACTGAAAGGCAGCCCCGCTGCTCACTGACAGAAACCGTGAGCAGCGGGGCCAAGTCCCGCAGCCGGGGAGGACTGGTGGCGGTGACGAATCGACCACCATAAAGACCGGCTGCGGGTCGTCAGATCAAGCCATGCCGAAGCGCGTACTTCGCAGCCCGTGCCGTGCGTGCGGCCGTGAATGCCAGAAAGCGCCCGGTCTCGAAAATAATATCGTCAGTTGCAGTCAGGCCGGATTCGGCGATGGTAGCCGCCAGTTCTTCCGCATCGGTCTGTGCAGTCTCGCTTCGCGCAGTGATGCGTCCCATAGCACCGGAAAAGTGACTGCGTGCGCAAATGCCCAGTGGATCATCCATACCGCTCACTCCATGATCGCGACGACTGACGATACCGGGACACGCACCGTGTTAGCGGACGACGGCTCCCATTTACCTGCACCGTGTGCGAGACATTCCGCCCCGAGAATAACCAGCGAGCTGCCAGATTCCTCAACGGTGCCGCGAAAAATCCAGCCATCCAGCAAAATTACAGTTTTCATATTCAAATCCTTGAGTGAAATTAAGCGCCGATGTTCCGAAACATTGATCGAAAATCGCGGGCGGTCACGCCAAAGTCGATGCGCACACGGGACTCCACGCCATCACGTTCCCAGGGCGAAGTCTGTTCGACAGTTGGCGCTTCACGGCCGCCCAGGTATGCAACCTCGAACGTATCAAATTGCATCGGGTCAGCCGTCAGATACCAGGCTGCAGAACTGACCGCATCCAGGGCCGGATTCACGAGTACGCGAAGGTCGCCGTCATCATCACCCAGGGTTGAGTTCTGCGAGTACGCGAGCACACGCGCCGTAGTCTCCAGCCCAGCCGGAACAAGGATGTATCGCGGAACCACGTTCAACACGGTGCCGGTCGTCGGGTCAGTCCGGGTGCGCATCGCTTTGCGCGCCGCGGACAGTGTCGTTACCGAAGGCGGGGCGCCAGAAGTTGCCACATAGTTGCCGTGGGCCGTGTGGAACAGTGCAGTTGAGTCCTGATTCAGCGTCGGGCCAACACCGCTATTCGAAACCAGCAGCTCGGTCACAACCTTTTCGACCGTGCGACGGGCCGTTGCGCCGTATTGCATTGCCTCGCGGGGAATAGCGCCTGCATCGTCACCGAGAGCCGCCTCGCGCGAAAAGGAAAACCGCTTTGCGTAGGTGGCGATCTGCATAAACTCGCGGCGATCCGATCGCGGCGCGAGCGGTATCTCGCGAAGCCCGTTCACCTTTTCCAGTGTCGGAACCTGATCCAACCCGACGCGTTGCGCCTGGTGAAAGTCTGGCGCTGATCCGCGATTAGTCCAGTGCTGATAAGTCGTCGGCGCATTTTCCCAGCCAATCAGCACTGCCTTGCTAAAGACACTGCTTACCAGGGCGGGCAGATTGTCTGTGCCGTTGCGCTGGCTTGCCTGAATCTCGTGATCCCAGATTGATACAGGCGATCCCGGCGGACTCTCGCCGCGACCACGGGCGAGTTCCCGGCCGTGCCCGGTCAGGTCGAGATGGGCGAACATCCCCGCGTCACGATGCGGATTTGCGACGGCAATCTGGCAGTGTTGCATCAGGTAGGAATCGCACCGGGCCGCCATCTCGTCAGCGCGGCGCAGATCGTCCCCGGCAGTGATTGATGCGTTAGATCGGTAGTTCATGGCGTGCTCGATTGAGAGTGATGATTCAATCAAACCATATGGGCCACTGGTGACAAACGGTCGGCAGGGTATGTCATGCAGAGCGATTGCCAGACAGGACACGGTGTATCTGTCGCGGGCTGATACTGCCGATAGCGGTCAGCAGTTCGGCTGTATGTGCAGGCAAGTCCTTGAGGGAATCGCCACGCGCAAGCCGGTCTCGCCATTCATCTATGGCAAGCGCCCGACGCCAGTTTGAGCCCGTCGCCAAGGCGGCAAGTGAGCGCAGCGCACCATCGCGGTCATCAAGTCGCAGCCCGTGGCGTGCGTTTCTGGAATAGCGCGCCGGGTCACTCACCAGGCCGAGCGCCGCTGGTAAATCCGCGCCGTGCTCCCATGCGTCAAAGCCCGCAGCCAGGACAGCGCAAGTCTCGGCCGTGACGGTCGCCGCTTCGAGTTCTGCGCGCAGCCTTCGATAGGTGGCGATCGGGTCGCACTGGTGTAGATTTGCGTCAGACAAAGTGCCGTCCTGGTGTGTTATCGGGCATGAGGGAAAACCTTAAAGTGAGCTTTAATGAAGTGAACTAACCCCGACGTTCAAAAACCAACAACGTTTCAATTATTGCGAGCTTGGCACCCGCACGAAGTCCTTGCCAGGAGGACCCAACTCTTTCTTTCATAAGGCTTTTATTTCTACGCACCACTCACCTCATTCGATCCGCGCGAGTCAGTCGCGAGCAGTTGCATAACCGCACCCTTGGTCAGTCCCAGACATGCGGCCACGTCGTCATACGTCAGACCGATAGCGACCAGGGATGCAGCCTCTCTGGCCAGCACTGCGGGATCGTCTGGCCGGTGCATGAGTCTTGCC
>CAYJPG010000173.1:0-1961 GCA_964371995.1 uncultured Chromatiaceae bacterium
GCCCGCCTCGCGCAGCACCTCACGCGTATGCTGGCCGGCGCGCGGCACATCACGGTGCACACCAAAACGCTCGCCGTCCATCTCCAGCGGCAATGCCGGCAGCCGCGTCTTTTCGCCAGCCCGCGGACCATCACTGACCGTGATCGGCACCAGCCCGTTATTGGCGGCCAGATGCGGATCATCAAACAGGTCTTCGGGCCGTGCGATCGGTGCAAACGGCAGGCCGGTTTTCTCCAGCTTGTCCATCAACTGCTGTTTGCTGTACTTGCGAAACGTCGCCTGAATCTGCGGCACCAGACGATCCTTGTGCTTCACACGGTCGTTGTTGGTGTCGAGACTGCTGTCAGCAGCGAGCTCGTGCAACTCGAAGGCAGTACAGAAATCCTTCCACTGCTTGTCGCTGACCACGCCGACAAACACCTGCTTGTCATCGCCGGTTTCAAAGACCTGGTAGATCGCCCAGGCTGACACGCGCACCGGCATCGGCGCGGCCGGCTTGCCGGTCACCGCCATCTGCGCCATGTGCTGGCCAACGAGGAACACCGTACTCTCATAGAGCGAAGCCACGATGTTCTGGCCCAGGCCAGTCGTATTGCGCTGATGTAGCGCGGCAATGATTCCCACCGCGCCGAACATGCCGCCCTGCACATCGATCACCGAGGTACCGGCACGCAGCGGCTTGCCCGGCGGGCCGGTCATGTAGGCCAGACCGCCCATCATCTGCGCGACTTCATCGAGCGCCGTACGGTGCTCATAGGGGCCGGCCAGGAAGCCCTTCTCCGAACAGTAGATGAGTCGCGGGTGCAGGGCCTTGAGCGTCTCGTACCCGAGACCCAGGCGATCCATGGTGCCCGGACGGAAATTCTCGATCAGGACATCAGCCTTGCTGAGCAGGCGCAGCACAGCGGCAAGGCCGTCAGGCGATTTCAGGTCGATGCACAGGCTGCGCTTGTTGCGGTTGTACATCGGAAAGTAGCCGGAGCCGGAGCCCGGCAGATGGCGGGTATTGTCGCCGGCAACCGGCTCGATCTTGATCACATCGGCGCCCAGATCGGCGAGGATCAGCCCGGCCGCCGGACCCATCACCATGTGCGTAAATTCGATTACCCGCACCCCTGCGAGGGGCAAACCCTGCGAACCTGTCATCAACTGCGCCTTTTCCGTGTTATGTCTGTTGCCGGCACCGGTTGGCACCGGCAATCGGGTGGTGGATTATCCACCACCCCGGCCCCATATAGAATAAACACCCGCAGTAACCAGGAATCCAGCATGTCCGGCACCAGTGATATCGATGTACTCGTCAGCGAGGTAGGCCCTCGCGACGGCCTGCAGAGCATCAAGTCCGTAATGCCCACCGCAGCCAAAAAGGCCTGGATCGCAGCCGAGGCGGCCGCCGGGGTGCGCGAAATCGAGGTCTGCTCCTTTGTCCCGGCGAAGCTCATGCCGCAGATGGCCGACGCTGCCGAAGTCGTGGCCTATGCACGCACGATTCCCGGCCTGACGGTGCTGGCGCTGGTACCCAACTTCAAAGGTGCCGAGAACGCCATCAATGCCGGTGCACACAAGATCGCACTGCCGCTCTCCGCCAGCGAAACACACAGCAAGGCCAACCTGCGCAAGAGCCACGCTGAAGTAATTGAGGACGTACGCCGGATCGCCGAACTGCTGCGCAGCCTGCCAGCTGAGAGCCGTCCTGGCTTCGAGGGTAACGTCGCCACCGCCTTCGGTTGCACGCTTGAGGGCGTGGTGCCGGAAAGCAAAGTCGTCGAACTGGCCGTGGCGCTCATGGAGGCCGGCTGCGAAGAAATCGGCCTGTCAGACACCACTGGCTACGCCAACCCGAAGCAGTTACGTCGCCTGATCCGCCTCGTACGCGAGGCGGTGGGCCGCGACAAGCTCTCCAGCGTCCATCTGCACAACACCCGCGGCCAGGGACCGCCCGACGCCGGCGCCGCGCTCGA
>CAYJPG010000173.1:1971-2560 GCA_964371995.1 uncultured Chromatiaceae bacterium
ACACTGGACAGTTCACTCGGCGGACTCGGCGGCTGCCCGCACGCGCCAGGTGCCAGCGGCAATATCGTCACCGAAGACCTGGTCTTCATGCTCGATGCGATGGGCCTGCGGACCGGCATCGACCTCAACAAGTTGCTCGAGGTCCGGCAGATTCTGCGTGAGAGTCTGCCGGACGACGAGCTATACGGTTTTACACCCGATTCCGGATTGCCGAAGGGTTATGGCCCCGGCGGCTGGGGAATCGGCCAGCAGTCACTCAGTACTTGAAGCCCATGTCCAACTGAAGTCGGTCGTAGTCTTTCTCTGCGCCACGCTTCCCGCCCGTCTCGTTGATGAAGTAAGTCAGCCCCAGGTTCCATTTGTCGCTGAGCGCATAGACGCCCTGCAGACGATGGCCCCTGTTGTCGGTCTTGCCGCCACCAAAATCCGAGTCGGCCAGTCCGGCGAACACCGCATCCGGCTCGAGGTCCTGCCAGGTATAGCCGAGCTGCCAGGTCCCTTTGGCCTTTGCTGCGCCGAGCTGTGCGCCCGCTGCCCAGCCCGTATCAAACTCGTCGGCATCGGTGTTTTTCACGTAGTCGGCAAAGAC
>CAYJPG010000174.1:0-2476 GCA_964371995.1 uncultured Chromatiaceae bacterium
GGCTTCGACCAGGCCGTGTGGATCAGGATGCCCGGTACCTTGATCTTCAGCCAGGTGGTTCCGCAGTGGCGCGGAATCAGCATCATGTTGGTCGGTTCGCCGAGGATGCAGTAGTCGGCCACTGCGCCGTGCGTGATCGCATACTTGGTACCCACGCCGTAGCCCTGAAAGCTCGGGCCGTCGAAATGGTTGACCGGCGCCTTTTCGATCTCGCCGCAGACGCCGGCGATGACCACGTCGCCGGCCAGCCTGATGCCGGCGGCCTGGATCGCTTCGCTTGCCGTCACGTAGGTGGCCAGTGCGCTCTTCATGTTGAAAGAGCCCATGCCGTAGATCCATTCGTCATCCACCACCGTGCCTTCGCAGCGGTAGCCGATGCCACGGCTCGCCTGTTCGGGACCGAAGGAGGTATCGAGGTGGCCGTTGAACATCAGGCTCTTGCCCTTGCCTGCACCTTCCAGGATGCCGACAGCGTTGTACCGCTGATCACCGATCGGCTGCAGGGTAGAGCGGAAGTTCGCACCGCGCAGGACTTCGTGCAGCGCGCGGCCCATGTCGCCTTCGCTGCCGGTCGGGCTCGGCACGTTGACCAGCTGGACGACCAGGTCGACCAGCCGGTTGCGGTCGATCTGTTCGATGGCACGTGTGACGAGATTCGGATCCGTTTTGTTGCTCATGGTGGCACCACCCTGTTTGTCAGAAATCAACCGGCTCAGTCGCCCGCCACGATGTGCGTGGTCAGGGTGCCGAGCTTCTCAATATTGGCTTCCACCAGGTCACCGGGTTTCAGCCATTCCGGTACGGCCATCCCGGCGGCGACGCCGGGCGGGCTGCCGCTGGTGATGATGTCGCCGGGCTCAAGTGTGGTGTTGGACCACCACGAGACGAGTTCGGCGGTCTTGTAGTGCATTTGCGAGGTATTGGCGTCCTGGCGCACCACGCCGTTTACCTTCAGCTGCATGGCGAGCTTGTGCGGATCGCCGAGCTCGTCCAGCGTCACCAGGTGCGGCCCGAAGGGGCAGGAGCCGTTGAAGCTCTTGCCGAGCAGGATCACCTTGTTGGAATGCTCACGCGCCTGGATATCGCGAGCCGAGAGGTCGTTGAAGATCGTGTAGCCGGCGACGTAATTCATCGCATCGGCAATCGATACGCGGAAGGCCGGCTTGCCGATGATGATTGCGATCTCGATCTCGTAGTCGAGCTGCTTGGTGAAGTGCGGCACCGGCACTTTCGCGCCGGAGGCCACCACCGAGGAGGACGCTTCCAGAAAGCCCGTCGGGTGCTCGAAGTGAAAGTCCTTCCAGTTGTGTGACTGCCACTCGGGTTCTTGCCAGGTGGTGAGCTCGCTCAGATGCGCGGTGAAGTTGCAGGAGGTGTGCATGATCTTGCCGGGCCGCGGTACCGGTGCAGCCAGCACGATTTCATCCGGCGTGTACGCGTAGCGATCGCCGCTGGGGCCGCGCAGCTTCGCCAGGCCGGTCGGATCCAGTTTCGCATCGAGCTGTTTCAGGGCAGCGCGCGCCGCATGCATCCCGGTGTCGCCGAGGTCCAGGAAGGCGATCATGTCTGCCGGCAGTTGCCCGCCGGTCAGCGCGTGCAGATCGATGTAGCAGTGGCCGATAAAGGCGCCGATCGTCTTGCGCCCGCCATTGGCGATTGTGAAACTTGCCAGTTGCATGGTCAGGCTCCCGGCTTCAGCTTGGCCAGCACCTGCTCACCGAACAGCCGGATCGTTTCCAGGTTGTCGGCTTCGCTCGCCCCGCCGACTTCGAGCAGCGGCAGGATGAGGCCCGCATCCACCAGCTCCTGGGTGATTTCCAGGCACTCTTCCGGCGTGCCGGAGATGCAGGTGAAGGCGCGCTGCATGGCGTCTGTCACCAGGTGGGTGACGCGGTCTTCGGTGCCGTCGGCGATGGCCTTGCGGAAGGGTGCCCAGGTGCTGTCCGGCAGGCCGGAGGTGCTGAGGATCACGTCGTTCTTGATGTTGCGCAGCTTGTTGATGATGTAGGTGCCGGTATAGCTGCGCGTCGCATCCTTGGCCTTCTTGCCGTCCTTGGAGCAGGCCGCGAGGATCACGCCACCGACCGGGAAGTCGGCTGCCAGCTTGCGATTGGCAGCGGCTGCGCCGGCCTGGCAGTTTTTGCGTGCATAGCGTGTGAAGCCCGGTGAGGTGAGTCCCGGCAGCAGCAGGCCATCGGAGATTTCGCCGGCCAGCTTCTGCATCAGCGGTCCGGTTGCGCCGATATACACGGGGATCTCGGTGCGCAGGCCACGGCCCTTGCGGTCCACGGCCGGCATGTCGCACTTGAACAGATCGCCATCGTAGGCAAAGGCCTTGCCGCTGGTGATGCCGCGGATCATCTCGGTGCACTCGCGGTGGGTCCGGACCGGCGAGAACTTCTTCATGTCGAGGTCGAGGTATTCGGTGCCAACCTTGCCGGCGCCGCGGCCGATGATGAAGCGTCCGCGGGAGAGC
>CAYJPG010000175.1:0-2467 GCA_964371995.1 uncultured Chromatiaceae bacterium
GGTCCATACCGGACACATGGTTTACGTTTTATACCGGAGACATGGTTTACACCTGCTCCGGGGCGAAGGGATTGGGCGCGGGTTCGACGCGGTCCTGCTGATGGTCAAAGAATCCTAAGTCAAAATCCAGGAAGCTGACCAGCCAGATCCGGTCGTCGACCTCGCGGAGGCCCACGAGCTGGCCGGCAAACACATTACTCAGGTTGATTTTGCGTCGGCCGAGGCAGATTCGGCCACAGCGAGTGACGCGGACGGTGCGCTCGTGGAACGGGTATTCCGGGTCAGCCGGCGGCCGATAGTCACGCGCTGAAGGTGTATACAGCTCACCCGGACAGGCGCCGTTGAGCGCCTGATGCGGACGCTCGTGGTTGTAAACCCCGATGAAGCGATCGAAGCGTTCCTGCTGCTGGAGGAAGTTGAAGGAGGCAGGCTTGGTGGCCTCCTGCTTCAAGGTCAGGTGCATGCGTTCATGCCGGCCGTTCTGCTGGGGGTTGCCGGGCTTGATGCGCTGGATCTGGATACCGAGACGCAACCACCAGACTGCGAGCCGGGAGAGGCCGAACAGGGCATTGGGTGCGGCAAAAGGCGGACCGTTGTCGGTGCGGATCGCCTGGGGCAGGCCAAAGTCCTTGAAGGCACGCTCGAAGATCGCCAAGGCGAAGTCGGAGCGCGTGGAGGTCACGCCCTCGCAGGCCAGCAGGTAGCGCGACCGGTAGTCGGTGATGGTCAGCGGGTAGCAGTATTGCTTGTTGCCGAGCATGAACTCGCCCTTGTAATCGGCACACCACAGGCCGTTGGGGTCGTGGGCGGCGTGCAGTTCGGTGCCCTGGGCCTTGTGCCTGCGGCGTCTGCGGCGCTTGACCAGGCCGTGGCGGTCGAGCACCGCGTGCACGGTGCTGATCGCCGGTGACTTGATCATCGGGTACTGCTTGATCAGCTTGTCGTGGATCTTCGGCGCACCCCAGGAGGGGTAGTTGCGCTTGATGCCGAGAATACTGCGCTCGACCTGGAACGGCAGCCGGTTGGACTGACGGTAGGGTCGTCGACTGCGGTCGTTGAGCGCATCCAGTCCACACTCCTTGTAGCGGTTGAAGATCTTGTAGCCCGTAACCCGTGAAATGCCGAACTCGCGGCACACGGTGGCCATCTTCTCGCCTTCCAGCAGTCGGGCAACGAATCTGAGGCGTTCATCCATCGGTTTACACTCTTTCCAGGGCATCTGAGGACTCCCCTCAAATGCCAGATGTGTAAACCATGTGTCCGGTATAATGGGTTGCTACCGGTTCCGTTGACACCGAGTTTAGGGTAATGATGCTAAACGAGGTGAGTAATGGGACGCAGGATATTTTCCCGAGAGTTCAAGGTTGAAGCGGTAAGACTGGTGACGGAACGCGGCGTGTCGATCACGCAAGCTGCTCAGGATCTGGGTATTGGCGGCAACATGCTGGGTCGCTGGGTCCGCGAGGCCAAGGCAGATCAGCGCCAGGCTTTTCCAGGCCGCGGACAGATGAAGCCGGACGATGCCGAAGTGGCGCGCTTGAAGCGTGAGCTGGCCAGAACCAGAGCCGAGCGGGATATTCTAAAAAAAACCATCGGCTACTTGGCGAAGGAGCCGACGTGAGGTTCGCGGTGATTGCCCGGCACCGTGGCACCTGGCCGCTGAGCTGGTTATGCGCCACGCTGCAGGTGACACGGGGTGGGTTCTACGCTTGGCTGAAGCGGCCGGAGAGCGTGAGAGTGCAACGGGATACGCAGCTCACAGCGGTGATTCGCACCAGCTTCGCCGAGAGTGATCGGACCTATGGGGCCCGCCGGGTGCGTCGGGATCTGCGCGACTGGGGGCATCCCTGCGGTCTCCACCGGATCGAACGGCTGATGCGCCGTGCGCAGCTGGTGGCACGGCCTCGGCGGCGACGATTACCGATGGATACCGGGCTGCGCCCCGAGCACTCGATTGCACCCAATGTCCTGGACCGTCAGTTCGCTGCCGGCACCATCAACACCAAGTGGGTGGCTGACTTCACGTACCTGTGGACGGCTGAGGGCTGGTTGTACGTGGCCGTGGTGCTGGATCTGTACTCACGCCGTGTGGTCGGCTGGTCGATGAGTGCGCAGATGACCGCGCAGTTCGTCAGTGATGCCATGTTGATGGCCATCTGGCGTCGCGGCCCTCATCGTGCACTGCTGCATCACTCGGATCAGGGCAGCCAATACACCAGTGAGCAGTTCCAGCGCTTGCTTCAGGAGCATGGTGTGACCTGCAGCATGAGTCGTAGCGGTGACTGCTGGGACAATGCGGCGATGGAGAGCTTCTTCTCGACGCTCAAAATCGAACGGACCAACCGGACGAACTATCAGACCAGAGCCGAAGCGAAAGCGGATGTGTTTGATTACATCGAACGGTTCTACAATCCCCGACGCCGACACTCGACGCTGGGTTACCTGAGTCCAGTCGATTATGAGAAAG
>CAYJPG010000176.1:0-2466 GCA_964371995.1 uncultured Chromatiaceae bacterium
GTGCACACGATGGTCGATGGAAATTTCAAGGGCAGCGTGTTCGGCTCGCAGGTGGCGATCAAGGGTTTTCGTCTGCAGGGGTCTGGGGCCCTCGACAACATGCTCGGCGGCAGCTTCGATGGCAAGCGGCTCACACCGAACATGGGGGTATACAGCGCCACGAAATCTGCCGACTGGCTGCTGACCAAGTACCTGGTTCAGGAGAACAAGAACCCTGACATCATCATCGGCACCATCAGTCCCGGCATGCTCATCACCGAGAACTGGTTTGAGGAACAGAAGCAGATCGATCCTGCCGAGTGGCAGAAGATCCGGCCCATCCTCAACATCCTCTGCGACTACGTGGAAACCTCAACGCCCTGGCTGGTCGAGCAGATCCTCGGCAACCGGCAGAGCGGCCGGCGTATCGCCTGGATGACTACCGGCAAATTGCTGGGCCGCTTTCTAAAGGCTCGCCTGCCCGGCCCGAAACGCGACCTGTTTGCGCGCTTCGGCCTCTGAGCCGCGCGCTCCGTGGCAGCACTTCTTCGCGCCGAACCCCTGGTGGTGGTGCGCTCGGCGCGGCGCCGCTTTGGCGTGCGTGCCGCGCTCTCCGGCGCTGACCTGACCGCCTGCAGCGGCGAGATCCTCGTGCTGCTCGGGCCCAACGGTGCGGGCAAGACCACGCTGCTGCGTGCACTCTGCGGCCGAACCCGGCTTGATGGCGGCAGCATCCGCATCGCTGGCGGCGACCCGGCAGACCCGGCAGTCCGGCGCCGGATCGGATTTGTGCCGCAGTCGATCGCACTTTGGACCCAGCTCAGCGTGCGCCACAATCTGGAACTGTTTGGTCGACTGGCCGGCCTGAAACGAACTGACCTGCAAGTCGCCGTGGCCGACACGCTCGAATGGTCGGGCCTCGCTGCGCGTGCCGGCGATGTGGTTGCCACCCTGTCCGGCGGCATGCAGCGCCGCATAAACATCGCTGTCGGCACCCTGCACCGCCCCGATCTGCTGCTGCTTGATGAGCCAACGGTCGGTCTCGATCCGGTCGCCCGCAGCGAGGTTCATCAGGTACTCGACCGGCTGCGAAAAGCCGGCATGAGCCTGATCATGACGACTCACGACCTGGTCGAGGCCGAAGCGCTCGCCGATCGCGTCGCACTGATGTCTGCAGGGGCGGTACGCGCCGAAGACAGCCTTGCACAGCTGATCGGCCGGCTGTTCGGCAGCGACCAGGAAGTCGTACTCATGCTGGCGGCAGAACCTGCCCCGTCGATCCGCGACGCATTGCGCGACGCCAGACTGGCACCGACCAACGACGCCCGGGTCTGGATCGGTCGCCTGGGCAGCGGTCTTGAGCATTTACCGGAACTGCGCAGCCAGCTCATCAACGCCGGCGCAGACATCGCCGAACTGCGGATCCGGCAACCGGGATTGCACGGGGTCTATATCGAACTCACCGGACAGGTACCGCAGGCGTGACGCTGGCGATCTTCAGGGCTGCCCTGCTCCAGCTGTTGCATGATCGTGGCGCGCTGCTGCTCAGCCTGTTCGTGCCGGCGGTGTTCTTCCTGATCTTTGCAGAAATCTTCGCCACCGCAGCGAGCGACCAGGTCCAGGTCCATGTGGCCATCGTCGACGAAGTGCAGAGCGCCGACTCGATCCGCCTGCTTGCGGCGCTGAACAGCGAAGAGACCGTAACCGTCATTTCCGGCGTACCCGACCGCGGCACGGCGCTCGACCTGGTACGCAGGGGCACCGCCGACGTCGCGCTGATCGTACGCGCCGACGGTGAATCGCTGGCGACAGCAGCAGGCCTCGCTGCCCCGCCACTGCTGCTGCTTGTCGATCCCTCGCGCAGTGTGGCCGCGACGGTGCTGAGTGGGCAACTGCAACGCGCCTACTTTACAGCGCTGCCGGATCTTGCCATCGGCCGTGTTGCCGAACTCATTGGCACCGAGTTCACGGAGTTTTCACCCCGGCAGCAGGCAGAAATAGATACGGGTCTTGCCGAGCTGCGCGAATCGGCCAGTAAAGGACAGCGCGGCGGCTGGTCTTTCGAGGAACTGCTGGAGCACGAGAACGTTGCCGGACAGACCGCCGCACTCAACCACATCGCCTACTACGCCGGCGCGGTAGCCTTCATGTTCCTGCTGTTTGCCGCCGCCCAGAATGCGGTGGGCATTCTCGACGACCAGGCGGCAGGCATTCTCGACCGGATCGCTGCCGGGCCGGGCGGCATGACGGTCGTCGTGAATGGCAGATTTATTTTCCTGGTACTGCAGGGCATGGTGCAGGGCACGGTGATCTTTACGGTCGCCTGGCTGCTCTATGGTGTGGATGTGCCCGGCAACTTCGGCGCATGGCTGCTGATCTCCTTCAGCGCTGCGGTACTCGCCGCGGGCCTGGGTCTCCTCCTCGTCACGGCCTGCCGCACACGCGCCCAGGCACAGATCCTGCCCACGGTCGTGATTCTCATCATGT
>CAYJPG010000177.1:0-2396 GCA_964371995.1 uncultured Chromatiaceae bacterium
GACCGACTGGTGGCCTGTACACCGGAAGCCTTCAAGCTTGATGCGCACCACTGGCTGATCCTGCACGGCCGGCATGTCTGCAAGGCACGCCTGCCCGACTGCCCGAACTGCGTGATCGCCGCTTACTGCGAGTATCCCCACAAGACCCCGCCGCGCGATGAGGACTGAGCAGCGGCTCTACCTCGCGCTGGATCAGGGTGGCCATGCCAGCCGGGCGCTGGCCTTTGATGGCAACGGTCAGCTCGTGGCGACCGGAGCCGTGCCCATCGAAACGCTCCGCAATGCCAGCGGTCATATCGAGCACGAGCCCGAGGCGCTGATCGCGTCGCTGAACAATGCGATTTCAATCGCCTGCAAGGGGCTCCCCGCACATAGCCGCATCATTGCCGCGGGACTCGCCACCCAGCGTTCCAGCATGTGCTGCTGGCAACGTCAAAACGGGGCCGCGCTCAGCCCGGTGATTTCCTGGCAGGATCGGCGCAACGCGGCCTGGCTGGAGACGCTCGGCCCACACGCCGGCATGGTCCGCCAACGGACCGGCCTGGTGCTGACACCGCACTACGGTGCCAGCAAGATGCGCTGGTGCCTGGACCATCTGCCGGCGGTGCAGGCTGCCCACGCCGCCGGCAATCTGGTGATGGGACCGCTGGCGAGTTTCATCTGTTGTCGTCTGCTCGAAAACCTGCCCTGTCTCAGCGATCCGGCCAATGCGGCACGCACCCAGCTCTGGGATCCCGCCACGCGGGACTGGTCGACCGAGCTGCTGCGCCTCTTTGGCATCGCCCGCGAAGATTTGCCCCTGCCGGTCACCAGCCGCTACGCCTGGGGTCAGCTGGGCACGCCATCCGGCGCTGTCCCCCTGACAGTCGTCACCGGCGACCAGTCGGCCGTGCCCTTTGCCTTCGGCCCGCTCGATCCGCGCACGGCTTACGTGAACATCGGCACGGGCGCCTTCATCCAGCGCGCATTGCGCGACCGCATGCCGGCGGCAGAGCAGCTGCTGGTCAGCGTCGTCTGGTCCGATGCTGAACGCGTCGACTACATGCTTGAAGGCACGGTCAACGGCGCGGGCAGCGCGCTCGACTGGCTGGCTGAACGCGAGAAGCTGAAACTGGGCGAACTGCTGGAGGCCGGACAGTCGGCGATTTCAACCGGTTCGGAACCGCTGCTGTTTCTGAACGGCATTGGCGGACTTGGCTCGCCCTTCTGGCGCAGTGATTTCGAATCACGCTTCGTGGGCACAGGGACACTCGGCACACGGCTGCTCGCGGTACTCGAGAGCATAGCCTTCCTCCTGTACACGAACTACTGCGAACTGGAAGCACACGGCCCGCGCTTCACGCGCCTGCTGCTTACGGGCGGACTGTCAGTCAACGACTACCTGTGTCAGTGCCTGGCCGATCTCTGCGGGATACCGGTCTTACGCAGCGATGACCCGGAAGCGACCGCACGCGGACTGGCGCGACTGGTCGCCGCTGATGAGGCGCGCCACTGGCCCGTGCCAACCACATCAACGCTGATGCCGTCACCAAACACGGGCGTGCACACTCGTTTCGCGCACTGGCAGCAATTGATGCAGGCGCAACTGTAGCGCTCAGGGCTGACCCTGGTTCCGGTCAGAGCAACGCCGTCGCACCTCATTTTTCCAGGCATGGCTGACCGGAATTGTGCGCCCATCATGCAGTA
The DNA here is from genome assembly GCA_964371995.1 of uncultured Chromatiaceae bacterium. Lineage (GTDB taxonomy): Bacteria > Pseudomonadota > Gammaproteobacteria > Steroidobacterales > SHZI01. The sequence continues at coordinate 1,687 of CAYJPG010000177.1, forward strand.
CGAGATCCAGTCCGCTGCCGCGCTGAACTATCCGTGCAACGCTGTCCCAGCAGACCCACCAGGACCGGTGCACCTGACCACCAGTATCCATTGCAGCCATTTCCCGTATCGCATCGTTGAAGCGATAGCGCACCAGGTCACTTCCGCAGTCGCTCACCACCTCGATGTAGTGCTCGGCCGCCTTCAGCGTCTGAACCCTGGATTCAGGCGGCAGCTTCGACTGCTGCAGAAAACCCGGCCGTTCACGCTCGGCAATGACAGCAGGCGCAGCGGGGAGCGCGGAGGTAGCGTCGGTCAATCCATCACGACCGGCCAGTTGTGTGGCTGGCTTCGCCTCGCGCTGCGTGTACCAGCCGACGCCGAACTGACGCCGGTAACCGTGGACGGTAGCCATCCACAGGGGCAGAAAGAACACTGTGGACCGGCTGAACAACCGCAGCAGATAATCACTGGTAAATGTCACCGCCTGTGGTGACAAGGTGGCCGCGTGATCCGGGTACAGCCATGAAAACATCAGCAGGTGGCAATACAGAAGCACCGTCAGCGGCAACCAGGCAATCAGGAAACCCAGCAGCAGGATCCGCCACAATGCCCAACCACGATCACGCACAAGGTGGGCAGCTGCCAGCGCACCCAGATGCCCGCCCCACCACGCGATGAGAACCCGGCTCCCCAGATAAAACCACCCGGCCGCAAAACCGAGTTCACCG
>CAYJPG010000178.1:0-2262 GCA_964371995.1 uncultured Chromatiaceae bacterium
GGCCCACACAGTGCAGCAACCGGCTCATGGGGCGGGAGTGTAGGGGATGGCGTGTGTGTTGACGACGGCCCCGATCCGGCCATGCTCCGCCGTCCACGTGGTTATAATGCGGCCCCGGCAAGGTCAGGCAATATGGACAGACTTCTTCAATTTATAGCCGCTAACCCGCTTCTGGTGGGGGCGACGCTGCTCATGGCCATCGCGGTCATCGCCGTAGAATTACAGCTACGCGCCCGCATCCTGCTGGAGATCTCGACTGCCGAGGCAGTGCGCATGATCAACCGGGGGGCGACGGTGGTCGATATCCGCGACAAGGCCCGCTTCGACGCCGGACACGTCGTCGATGCCGTGCTGATGGCGCCGGCCGATCTGGCCAAAGGCGAAGAAGGGCGTATCAAGAAAAAGCGCGGGATTGTCGTCGTTTGCGAGAATGGCAGCCAGAGTTACGGTGCGGTAAAGGCGCTGCGTGCAGCGGGTTTCGACGGCGCATTCAGCCTCAAGGGTGGCATCGGCAGCTGGCAACGTGACAATCAGCTGCTTGTCACTGGACAACGCTGATACGCCGGAGCAGGACGTTGAAGGTCACCATCTACACGACGCCAGTCTGTCCCTACTGTGCAGCCGCCAAGACCTTGCTGCGCAACAGGCAGGTGGGTTTCACGGAAATTGATGTCAGCGCACGACCGGATCTGCGCGAGGAAATGATCACGCGCAGCGGTCGACGTACCGTGCCGCAGATCTTCATAGGCGAGACACATGTGGGCGGGTACGATGATCTGGCCGCACTGGACGGGGCAAAAAAGCTGGATGCCCTGCTGCAAGAGAACCGGGTTTGAGCGATCAGAGGAACATGAATATGGCTGAGGGACCGGTTAACGGCAGTGGTTCAACTGTGGACATCGAGCGCACCTTCAGCTTGCGGAAGCTCTATATCAAGGACTTTTCGTTCGAGGCGCCAAATTCGCCGGCCTTTTTTTTCGAGCAGCACCAGCCGGAAATGAACCTGAACATACGCACAGCCCACAGCGACCTGGGCAACGGCAGCCTGGAAGTCGTACTGCATATGACTGCCCAGTCGGTCATCGGTGAGCGGACGGTATTCCTGATCGAGATTGCCCAGGCAGGGATGTTCCAGATCAGCGGATTCAGCAAGGAAGAGACCCGTACAATCATCGGCGTACACTGCCCGAATGCGCTCTATCCATATGCGCGTGAGGCCATCTCGTCCATGGTGCAACGGGGCGGCTACCCGCCGCTGGTACTCCAGCCCATGGATTTCGCCGCGTTGTTTGCACAGGCAAGTCAGGAAACGGCAGCCGCACAGGCCAGCCAGGGCTGACCGTGACCTCATCCGGTGTGACTTCCGGGCCTGACAGCTCAGACATCGCCGTTTTCGGGGCCGGCTCCTGGGGCACTGCGCTCGCTGTCCAGTTCGCACGGGCCGGCCATCAGGTCACCCTGTGGGGCCGCAATGCCGACGAGCTGCGCGAGCTGGATGAGCAGCGCTGCAACGCGCGCTATCTGCCTGGCATCACTTTTCCTGAAAAACTGCACCCGGATCCCGATCTCCGCGCGGTGATACGCAAACACCAGGATCTGCTGATCTGCGTGCCCAGCAATGGTTTTCGTGAAATTCTCCTGGCAATCCGCCCTCATCTGCAGCCTGGAGCCCGAATTGCGTGGGCGACAAAGGGTTTCGAACACGATTCGGGACGATTACCGGATCAGGTCGTCAGGGAGGTACTGGGCGGTGCGATTCCCGTCGCTGTGCTGTCAGGGCCGACTTTTGCCAGCGAGGTCGGTGCAGGACTGCCCACCGCAATGACGTTCGCGGCGAGCGAGGCGAATTTTGCGGCAGAGCTCGCGGTCCGCCTGTCGGGTTTGAATTTCCGCGCCTACACCTCCGACGATATGGTCGGCGTCGAGGTCGGCGGTGCGGTAAAGAACGTGCTTGCCATTGCCGCCGGTATTTCTGACGGTCTGGGCTTCGGTGCGAATACGCGCATTGCGCTGATCACCCGCGGCCTGCTTGAAATGACCCGGCTCGGTGTGGCGCTCGGCGCACAACCAGCCACTTTCATGGGCCTGTCGGGCATGGGCGATCTTGTGCTCAGCTGTACCGACGACCAGTCGCGGAACCGGCGTCTCGGGCTGATGGTCGCCGCCGGAAAGAGTCCTGCCGAGGCCGCCACCGCGATCGGCCAGGTGGTTGAGGGACTGTTTGCTGCGGTATCGGTCAGGGCCGTAGCCGCACGCCTGGAC
>CAYJPG010000179.1:0-2246 GCA_964371995.1 uncultured Chromatiaceae bacterium
AGCTGATGCTGCTGCTCAAGGAGACCGGGCTGCTGCAGGGCACGCTGGCTGATACGGCGCGTTCCAGCCTGATCGTCGTGCCATTGTTCGAGACCATCGGCGACCTGCGTCGCGCAGTCAGCATCATGCAGGAATTCCTGGCGCTGCCCGGCGTGCTGGATACGGTGCTGCGCAGTGGTGGTGAGCAGGAAGTGATGCTCGGTTACAGCGACAGCAACAAGGACGGCGGTTTTTTCACCAGCAACTGGGAGCTCTACCGGGCAGAGATTGAACTGGTGGACCTGTTTGCACCGCTGCGCGAGAAAGGCCTGGTGCTGCGCCTGTTCCATGGTCGCGGCGGTACTGTCGGCCGGGGCGGCGGTCCGAATTTCCAGGCGATTCTCGCCCAGCCGCCCGGCACCGTGAACGGCCAGTTGCGCGTCACCGAACAGGGCGAGGTGATTACCTCGAAGTACGCCCATCCGGACATCGGCCGGCGCAACCTGGAGACGCTGGTGGCGGCGACGCTGGAGGCGACCCTGCTGCATGCGACGCCGGGCGAGGCCGGCTCGGTGCCTGAAAAGTTTCTGCAGGCCGCCGCTGAACTCAGCCGCACGAGCTTCGAGGCCTACCGGCACCTCGTCTACGACACGCCGCGATTCAATGAGTACTTTTTCGCCGCTACACCGATCCGTGAGATTGCCGGGCTGAAGATCGGCTCGCGTCCGCCGTCGCGCCCGCGTCAGGATGGCGGTGAGCTGCGCATTGAGGATCTGCGTGCGATTCCCTGGACCTTCTCCTGGGGTCAGTGCCGGGTTGCCTTGCCCGGCTGGGCGGGTTTCGGCACGGCAGTGGAAAGCTACCTGGGTAATGGCGTCGGACGGCAGCGGCGGCTTGCGCTGTTGCAACGGATGTACCGGCAGTGGCCATTCTTCAGCACGCTGCTGTCCAATATGGACATGGTGCTTGCGAAGAGCGATCTGCGCATCGCCGCCCGCTACGTCGAACTGGTCGAGGACAAGCGCCTCGGCAAACGCCTGTTCGGCGCTATTGAGGCCGAGTGGCAGCGCAGCAGCAAGGCGCTGGCGCAGATCACCGGTGAGTCGCGGCGCCTGGCCGGCAATTCCGCGCTGGCGCGCTCGATCGAACATCGTTTTCCGTATCTCGATCCGCTCAATCACCTGCAGGTCGAGCTGATTCGTCGCTATCGCAGCCGCGGCGATACCGACCCTGAAGCCGAGCGTGTGCGCACCGGTATCCATATCTCCATCAACGGCGTGGCAGCGGGGCTGAGGAATACCGGATGACGCCGGTCGGGGCGGACCATGCGGGCCCGTCGCACCTGGATGCAGCGTCTGCCTACTGGTCGCAGCCTGCAGCGGAACTGCTGCGGATGGTGGACAGCAGAGTGGGTGGTTTGTCAGCCGACGAGGCTGCTGAACGCTTGCGACGCTTCGCCGGCAACAGTATCCGTGACACCGCAGGGCTGTCCGCCGCCCGCCTGTTCCTGCGTCAGGTGCAGAGTCCGCTGGTGCTTATCCTGGTGTTTGGCGCAGCAGTGTCACTGTTTGTGCGCGAGTGGGTCGATGCCGCAATCGTCCTTGCCATCGTTTTCAGCAGTGTTCTGCTCGGCTTCCTGCAGGAATACCGTGCGTCAGCGGCTGTTGCCGGGCTGCGTCAGCGACTCGCCCTGACCGCACGAGTCAGGCGCGGCGGGGATTTGTGTACGGTCCCGGCAGCGACAATCGTGCCTGGCGATGTGGTGGTGCTTGCCGCCGGCAACCTGGTGCCGGGTGATGGCGTCGTACTTGCGGCGCGTGACTTTCTCGTCACCGAGGCGAGTCTTACCGGCGAGTCATTTCCGGTCGAGAAGCGACCGGGTGTGATTGCCGGGGAGACTTCGTTGGCGGGACGCACCAACTCGGTGTTTCTCGGCACATCGGTGCGCAGCGGTACCGCTGATGTACTGATCGTCCGGACTGGTCGCGATACGCAATATGGTGCGATCGCCGGGCGGCTCGCGGCCAATGCGCCCGAGACAGATTTTGCGCGCGGTGTGCGGCAATTCGGCTATCTGCTGGTGCGCGTGATGCTCGGCATGGTGGTGTTCGTGCTGGTCGTGAACCAGTGGCTGGGGCGGCCCGTGCTTGAGTCCCTGCTGTTTGCGATGGCGCTCGCGGTCGGCATGTCGCCTGAACTGCTGCCGGCAATCGTCAGCGTAACCCTTGCTCGCGGTGCCAGGCGGATGGCGGGAGAGGGCGTGATCG
>CAYJPG010000180.1:0-2170 GCA_964371995.1 uncultured Chromatiaceae bacterium
GCAGCGTCGTTTGGGCCTGCCGTCACCCCGCCCTGGAAACCACTCGACGCACTCATTGTCATCAGCGCGGTGACCTTGCTGACGCTGATTTACATCAGCAGCCACCGATTTCTGGCCAAGCGCAGAGGGTCGGATCGGAAATAGTGCCGAAATACTGAATTGGTGGGCCGTGATGGACTCGAACCATCGACCAACGGATTAAAAGTCCGATGCTCTACCACCTGAGCTAACGGCCCATATCGGGTATCGGGTGCCGCAAGGGCTTTGGACGCGCGGCATTCTATGCCGGCAGGTCTGGATCAGGCAAACGATAGCGGGTCGGATCGGGAATTCCCGCTGCCGTAAAGCCGGCATGTCGAAGGCGACAGGCATCGCAGCCCCCGCAGGCTGCACCATCTTCCGCAGCCTGATAACAGGATACCGTCTGCGCAAAGTCGACGCCGAGACGGATTCCTTCGCGGACAATCGCCCCCTTGCTCATCGCGAGCAGCGGTGCATGCAGCTCTATGGACTGCCCCTCGACACCACGGCGCGTGGCGATATCGGCCATGCGCTGGAATGCCTGCAGGTATTCCGGCCGGCAATCAGGATAGCCGGAATAATCGACAGCATTCACGCCGGTATAGATGCGGTCGGCATCCAGGACTTCGGCCCAGCCAAGCGCAAAGGCCAGAAAGACCGTATTCCGTGCCGGGACATAGGTGACTGGAATCCCCTCACCCGCGCTGTCCGGTACGGCGATCCTGCTGTCGGTCAGTGCAGAACCACCGATCTCGCCCAGACCGATGGTGAGCGTGCGATGCTCGATCGCACCAAGACTTTCGGCAAGCCCGGCTGCCGCATGCAGCTCGGACCGGTGGCGCTGACCGTAGTCAAAACTGAGCGCGTGACAGGCAAAGCGGTCATGGCGGGCCATCGCCAGACAGACAGCGGAGTCCATTCCCCCGGAAAGCAGCACGACGGCACGTTTGTTCTGCCCTGACATGCTCAGTGCCCCGGCGCATCGCCCCAGAGATATTTATGCAGCTGCAGCTGGAAGCGCACCGGTAATTGATCAGCAAGCACCCATTCCGCCAGCTTCCGGGCGGGTAGCTGCCCCCAGGAAGGCGAAAACAGCACTTCGCACCGGCTGTCCAGCTGACGTTCCGCCAGCACTTTCTTTGACCAGTCGTAATCGGGACGGCTGCAGATCACGAATTTGATCTGGTCATCATGCTTCAGGCGTGGAATATTTTCCCAGAGGTTGCGTTCGCTCTCACCGGAGTCCGGCGTCTTGATATCCAGAACCACGGTTACCCGCGGATCAACCGCCGAGATATCAAGCGCCCCGCTCGTCTCGAGCGAGACGGCATAACCCGCATCACACAGTGCGCTCAGCAGCGCGAGGCAAGCAGGCTGCGCCAGCGGCTCGCCACCAGTCACACACACGTAGCGGACACCAAAGGTCCGTACCTGGTCGAGAACCTCGGCGATGGTCTGTCGGGTCCCGCCCTGGAACGCGTAGCTGGTGTCGCAATAGACACAACGGAGCGGGCAGCCGGTAAGCCGCACAAAAGCGGTCGGATAACCTGCCGGACGCGACTCGCCCTGCAGGGAATGGAAAATCTCGGTGATACGCAGGGCTGACACGACTGTCTATGCGGCAGGACCGGCAGCAGGCCGCGAGCCGGCTAGGTGCCCTCGCCGCGCATGGTCTCCAGTCGCTGGCCAGCCAGACGCGCTGCGGTGGTTTCCGGATAACTGGCAACTACCGCCTGCAACGATTTGCGGGCTGCGGAGTATCGCTTCAGCTCGTAGTTGCAGTAGCCGATCTTGAGCAGCGCGTCGGGAATCTTCCGCGACTTGGGATACTTGTCCACCACAACGGTGAATTCCGCCAGAGCCTTCTCGTAACGCTGACGGACGTAGTCGGTCTCGGCAAGCCAGTACTGCGCATTGTCGATCAATGAACTATCGGGAAATGCCACCATGAACTGGCGCAGCGCTGCATTGGCCTCCTTGTGACGACCCTGCTTCAGCAGCTCGAAAGCTGCCTGGTAGTTCGCGCGGTCGCTGCCACCCGGTACCGGCAACTGGCCCGCTTTCAGTTCCTTGCCATCGAGTACGCTTGCGCCATCGCCCTGCTGACTGCTCCGCTCGGTCGCAGACTTCTCGATGCCCTGCAGGCGCC
>CAYJPG010000181.1:0-2169 GCA_964371995.1 uncultured Chromatiaceae bacterium
GATAGGAGGAGAGGCCGCCGCCCGGCGCCAGTTCGCGCCGGAAATTCATCAGCTGCTCAACCGACAGGCGGCCCTCCAGCAGCGCCCGTGCATAGATTCCCGGTGAGCAGTGCGCCTGGATGCTGACCAGGTCGCCGCCGTAGTCAGGTCCCTTGTTACGGAAGAAGTGCTGCAGGCCGACTTCAAGCATGGTTGCACCCGAGGCATAGGTGCCGATATGGCCACCGACTCCCGCGCCGCTGTCGTAGCCGCGCAGCACCATGGCCATGGCATTCCAGCGATTGATATTCTCGATGCGCTGCTCGATCTCGATGTTGCCGGGATAGGCCGGCTGTTCCTCGAGCGGGATCGTATTCCGATAGGGGGTATTGAGCGTGGCATCCTCGATGATGACGTTTGCGTTGCTCAGGTAATCGCGCACCGCGCGGAACAGGGCCTTGGCCCGCTCCGGCCCCCCGGTTTCCAGTACGGACTCGATGGAATCGATCCACTCCCGCAGCTCGTCGTCACCCGGGTCCATATCTGCGCGTCTTGCAGCCATGTGTGCATGCTCCACAGAACTGTGGAGAGGATAACCCGATTAGCCGGATGGATGGATGCGTCCAGGGCTCAGAATGGTGTCGCGCAGCTCGGTATCAGGCAGTGCCTGTGGATAATCGAGGTTGCAGTGCAGACCGCGGCTTTCGTGGCGCGACTGGGCGCTGATGATGGTGAGTTCAGCGATCAGCACCAGGTTGCGGAGTTCGATCAGGTCGTTGGTCACGCGGAAGTGGCTGTAGAACTCGGCGATTTCACTGCGCAGCAGGTCGACGCGATGGCGTGCGCGCGCCAGCCGCTTGTTGGTGCGTACGATGCCCACATAGCTCCACATGAAACGTCGCAGTTCGTCCCAGTTGTGTGAGACCACTACCTGTTCGTCGGGATCCGTGACCCGGCTTTCGTCCCAGGGCGGGATATCAGGTACAGGCGTCTTGTCACTGCCCAGTTCGCGCAGGATGCGGTCGTGGGCTGCCTCGGCAAATACCAGGCATTCGAGCAGCGAATTGCTGGCCAGCCGGTTCGCTCCGTGGAGGCCGGTGCAGGTGCATTCACCAACCGCAAACAATCCATGCAGATCGGTTGCGGCATCCAGATCCGTAACGATACCGCCGCAGGAATAGTGTGCGGCCGGTACCACGGGAATCGGATCACGGGTGATATCGATGCCAAAGCTGAGTAACCGTTGGCGGATGTTCGGGAAATGACGCGTGATCTCGGCGGCGGGCTTGTGACTGATGTCCAGGTACACGCAGTCAAAGCCGCCGCGCTTCATTTCCGCGTCGATTGCCCGGGCCACGATATCGCGTGGCGCGAGCTCGGCCCGTGGATCATGGTCGGACATGAATTGACGACCATCCGGCAGGCGCAGCACGCCACCTTCTCCCCGTACCGCTTCCGAAATCAGCAACGACTTGGCCAGCGGATGGAACAGGCAGGTCGGGTGAAACTGCACAAATTCCATGTTGGCCACACGGCAACCGGCACGCCATGCCATGGCGATGCCGTCGCCCGTGGAAGTGTCGGGGTTCGACGTATACAGGTAGACCTTTGCGGCGCCACCCGTTGCGAGAATCACTGTGCGTGCGGCGATGGCCTCGACCTGTCCCGTATTGCGGTTCAGCGCATAGGCGCCGACGCAGCGGTTGCGTCCCGGCAGACGAAGTTTTTCCGTGGTGATGAGGTCGATACCGATGCGGTCATCAAGAATCCGGATGCCGGCATGTGCCTCTGCGCGGTTTGCCAGGCGGCTGATCACTGCATCACCGGTTGCATCCGTCGTATGCACGACACGGCGGCGTGAGTGGCCGCCCTCACGTGTGAGATGCAGGTCTTCCGGTCGGCTGTCATCGACGGGCGTGAACTGCACGCCCTGGTCTACCAGCCAATGGATTGCGCGCGGTGCCTTGCCGACGACGAAGTCCACGGTTTCGCTTTTGCAGAGCCCGGCACCTGCTGCCAGGGTGTCGGCCGCGTGCGCTGCGGTGGAGTCCTCGGGGTCAATGGCGGCCGCGATACCGCCCTGGGCCCAGGCACTGGAGCTCTCAGCCGAGGGCTTCTTGCGCTGGATACCGACAGACCGGCCGGAGTCTGCCAGGCGCAATGCGGAGGACAGACCGCCGCGCCCGCCGC
>CAYJPG010000182.1:0-2118 GCA_964371995.1 uncultured Chromatiaceae bacterium
TGACGCGAAATGCCGCTGCCGCCAGCGTGCGCAGGGAAAACGGGACACGGTGCTCCGGTGCATGCGTTTCCGGCAGCCGGAGATGGGATGCGATCACCATCACCAGGCCAAACAGCGCGAGGAATGCAAACACCGCGCGCCAGCCCAGCGCCACGTGAATCCAGCCGCCGATGACCGGTGCGAGCGCCGGTGCGACGCCAAAGATAAGCGTGACCAGACTCATCAGCCGCTGCGCTTGCGGGCCATCGTACAGATCGCGCACGATCGCGCGTCCTACCACCATGCCGGCACCGGCGGTCGCCCCCTGCACTGCCCGGAATGCGAGCAGTGAGCCGAAGTTTGGTGCCAGCACACAGGCGAGTGAGCCAAGCGTATAGAGACCCAGACCCCAGATGATCACCGGCCGCCTGCCGAGCGCATCCGACAGCGGCCCGTGAAACAGGGCAGTTACCGCGTAGGGCAGCATGTAGGCAGTGAGCGTCTGCTGCATCTGCCAGCGGGAAACGTTCAGATCCGCTTCCATGGCACGAAACGACGGAAAGAAAGTGTCGATGGAGAACGGGCTTACCATCGACAGGCCGGCGAGAAGCACGGCAAGCCCCAGATATTGCGGTACGGTTCGAGACACTAGATCGGGTAGCCGCCAGTCCGGTGAGGGCCTCGCGCTGCAGGCTGGACAGTATCGGAGATGGACATCATGATCCGGAATGATAAAGGCATTTGCAGTTATGAAAGCAGCATTTTACGCAACACACGGTGGTCCGGAGGTTCTGCAGATCGGCGAGCTGCCGATGCCGGTGCCGGGCGATGGCCAGGTACTGGTGCAGGTCGCCGCTGCGGGAGTCAATCCCATCGACCGGCGTTTGCGCGGCGGCGAACTGCAGGAATACATCACGCGCACTTTCCCTGTCGTACCGGGCTGGGACCTGGCCGGTCGCATCGTCGCCACAGGGAAGAATGTCAGCGACTGGAAGATTGGCGATGACGTACTGGGGCTGGCATTCAGCTGGTCTGTACAGCACGGCACTTGTGCCGAATACGCACCGATAAATGCCTCAGCCATTGCGGCCAAACCGGCGAAGATGTCCTTCATCGAAGCCGCCGCCCTGCCGCTGGTCAGCCTGACTGCCTGGCAGGCGCTCGCCGAGTACGCAAATCTGCAGCCAGGCCAGACAGTGCTGATACAGGCCGGCGCCGGCGGACTAGGCAGCGTCGCCATACCGATGGCCAAACGACTCGGCGCAATCGTCTATACCACCGCACGGCACAAGAACTTCAACTATGTGCGCAGTCTCGGTGCCGACCACGTCATCGACTACAGCGCTTCGGACTATGAGCAGGTACTCAGGGCGCAGGAGCCGGATGGTCTGGACGTGATACTCGAATCACTGCTCGGGGATGGCATTGCAGAAGCGGCAATCCGCCTCGTAAAGACCGGCGGTGTCGTCGCCTACATGAACAACGAACCACCGGACATGCCGGAAATCGCAGCGCGGAAGATCAAGACGGCATTTTTGCACCACCGCCCCGATGGCGAGATGCTCGCCGAACTGGTCGCCCTCTTTGCGCGTGGAACATTCCGGATACCGCACATCCAGGTCCTTGACCTCGATGCGGCACAGGAAGCGCACCGGCAATCGGAAAGCGGCCAGACGCAGGGCAAGCTGGTGCTGAAGATCCAGGATCTGCAGTTTTAGCGACGCAGCAACTTTCCCAGCAGAATCTTGCACAGATGCAGCAGATTGTTGCTGGTCCAGTACAGCACCATGCCCGCCGGAAAAGTGTAGAGCAGCACGAAAAACAGTGCTGCCATCGCATACAGCCGCAGCCGCTGGCTGGCCAGCAATTCCGCAGACAGCGAGGCTTCCTCCTGCACACGCGCTGATGCGATGGTAAGCAGTGTCATCAGCACAGGCAGGAAATTGAGATAAGCACCAAAAAATGGCAACACGCCCGGCAAGGCCATCACCCGGTCGGGCAGCGACAAATCCTGCACCCAGAGAAAACCGGCACCGCCGAGACCGAAGTTCTCACCGAGCATGTCGAATGCAGCGATGAAGACCGGGATCTGAATCAGGAAACCGGCCAGACTCTTCAGCGTATAGAACTGGCTGACAC
>CAYJPG010000183.1:0-2075 GCA_964371995.1 uncultured Chromatiaceae bacterium
CGCGCAGCAACTGTTGCTCCATGTCCAGCTTCGCGGAAATGTCGCGCTTCACCACAACAAATGCGCTGACCTGTCCGTCGCTGTTCCGGATCGGCGAGACGCTCACATCTTCAACGAGTACCGTGCCATCACTGTTACGGCTCTTCAGTACGCCGTGCCACTTCAGGCCGCGACGTGCCGTAGCCACCATGGCGTCTATCTGGCCGTCGCTCGTGTCGAATTCACGGAGCGTTTCGGGACGTTTGTCTTTGACGGCAGCCAGTGTGCAGTTGTGGGTGCGTTCGTAAGCCGGATTGATATAGATGATCTCGCCGGTCGGACTCAGGATTTCCATGCATTCCTGGGCTGATTCGACGGCCGCGGCGAGATGCAGCAAACGTTCTTCAGCCTTCTTGCGCTCGCTGATGTCACGCATGACGGCACTGAACAGCTGCTCGCCATTTACCGTGACGGTGTTGAGCATCAATTCGACCGGGAATATTTCTCCGGATTTTCGACGGCCTCGTACCTCGCGCACCCGTCCCAGCACGCCAGTGTCCTCACCGGCCTGGTACCGCACGTAGTCTCTGGCATGTTTGTCCTGTGAAGGTGTCGGCAGCAGGGCACTGACCGAGGTGCCAAGAACCTCGCTGGCCAGATAGCCAAAAGTTCTTTCCGCAGCCGGGTTGAACGCCACGATACGTCGCTGGCTGTCGGCTACGACTTGTGCATCCTGCATGGATTCAATGACCGCGCGGTGCCGGGCTTCGCTGCTGGCCAGATTCTGGACCAGACCGGAAAATGCGCGGGCCAGTTCACCGATTTCATCCGTATTGTCGATGGGCAGCGAATTCAGTTGCTGTCCATGCTGGTACGCCCTGACCGCGGTGTTCATGCGCAAAAGCGGACGCACCACCTTTCCGGTGGCGAGATAGACAATCGGCAGGGTCAGCAGTCCGGCCACTATAAAAGTGCCCAGTATTTCCAGCCAGCTGGGCTGGATGGCTGCAGCAACCAGTGCCTCGGGTGTTGCCAGTGTGATGTGCAGAAACCGCTCGGGATTCCCGGGTTCCAGGGGTACGTCTGCACTGGCCAGTACCTGCAGTGTGCCGTGGTGGTCTGGCGTGATGAGGGTGCTCGGTTTGCTGGCAGAAAGCTTTGGCAGGACAAGCCAGGGAAACCGCTGTCTCATGTTGGCGAGACTTTCCTGATCGCCGGGGTTGAGCAGGATGGTACCGTCGCTGCTACTGACAAACGGCCTGATTGCCTGCCCCGTATCGTTGTCCATCGACTGACCGAGGCCGTACAGGTCCATCTCTACAAAGGCGAGCCCGAACCGCGTTCCGTCACTGGCGTAAAGCGGCGTGACTGCCCGGATGAGGGTGCGTCGCGTGGGTCGGGGACTTGCCGCCGCCTGTTCATTCCAGGTATCAGAGAGCCAGGTCTGGCCTTCCGTCAGCGTGGTCCCGGCCTTGAACGATGGCGTTGCGCGCAGATCGTGCAGCGCTGTATCCGGAACGGCGGCCGGATACTCGCCGTCGCTGTGTACGCGCAGAATTTCACGGCCGTCGTTGCCGATGATTCCAATCTGGTGGTAAGTCGTCCGGGCACGCATCAGGGCAACAAGAACCAGTGCCGCACGGTTGTAGCAGGTGCGCAAAGCATCATCTATGGCAGCCGTACACTCGGTACTGGTGAATTCGGTGACGGCTGGCAAGGTGGCGATGAGCAAGTTATCGCGACGCAGGGTATCCAGGCCCCGGGTGAACATCCTTTCTGCCGATTGCGCCTCGCGGGCCAGCAAGGTGCGCTGGGTAGCCAGCAGGCCGAGCTTTGCGCCGTGGTAAACCAGAAGGCCTCCCACCGCGACTGCGATGAAAGTCAGTGCGCTGGCGATGGCCATGGTCTTGAAACGTATGCCGAGGCGCCGCTTGTGTATCATCGCGGGCATGTTGAAGTCTGTGAGGGGGGTGCTCATGCAGCCTCGCTCGCGCCGTCGGTCGACACATCGGCACCCGGCACTTCGATGGGCAGTCGGATAATGAAGGTGGTGCCGGAGCCGGGCGCGGACTCGACCTGGATGTTGCCGCCGTGCT
>CAYJPG010000184.1:0-2000 GCA_964371995.1 uncultured Chromatiaceae bacterium
CTCACTCTGCCCCCGCTCCTCGGCGCCGATGCCCGGATAGGCACCGGGCGTATCGATAAAGGTAACCACCGGCAGGCGAAACTTCTCGGCCATGCGGAACAGTCGCAGCGCCTTGCGATAACCCTCGGGCTTCGGCATCCCGTAGTTGCGGTGCACCCGCTCCCTGGTATCCCGGCCCTTCTGCTGACCGATATATACCACCGGCTTGCCGTCCAGACGCCCCAGCCCCCCGACCATCGCCGGGTCATCCGCGTACATGCGATCGCCATGCAGTTCCTGGAAGTCCGGGCTGATGATACCGAGATAGTCCAGCGTATAAGGGCGAAGCGGGTGCCGCGCCAGCTGTGCAACCTGCCACGACGAGAGGCTGGAAAATATGCTGCGCGTGAGCGTATCGCTTTTCGCCTTCAGGCGCGCAATCTCATCGCTGATATTGACCTCGGAATCATCACCGACGAAACGCAGCTCGTCGATTTTCGCTTCGAGCTCTGCGATGGGCTGTTCAAAATCCAGAAATTTCAGAACCATGACTCCCTGCTGCACCTGCCGCGCGGCCACACTAAACCGGGGCACGCCTGCCTTACAAGCCACCCGGGCCGCCTGCTCACTGCCGCGGGCCCTCATACACGAAACGGAAACCGTCGTTTCCGACCAGTTCCGACAGCCGTTCGCGGAGTTCACGCGCCGGCCGGATCGACCAGTCACTGCCCAGCACCAATCGCGCCTGGCCGCCATTGTGCCGATAGTGCACCGTCACCGTGCAGCGACCGGGCCGGTGCGGCTCCAGCACATTCTTCAGCAGATCCGGCGTCAGGTTGCGCTCGATATCGGTACGCCAGCGCAGCAGAAGTCCGGTAGCGCGAGCTTCGACCAGGCGGTCGAGATCCAGCACATCTTTGGCGGTAAGCCGCCAGCCGTTGATGAACTCGTCAAAGCGCAGCGAGCCGCTGATGGCCACCAGTGCCTGACTGCCGAGCAGGTGGCGCCAGCGGTCATAGGCTTCCTGAAAGAAGCCGACCTCAATTGTCCCGGTGCCGTCATCCAGCTCGACCGACACGCGGGAGCCACGCTTGCGTATTGATGCAACGATACCGCCAACCGTAACTTCGCGGGCCGGACCGCGAAATTCACCCGGCACGGGCGGGGCTTCTGAAATCAGCACATCAATGCTTGAGCTGCAGATGAATGGCTGATCGGCACGATACTGGTCAAAGGGATGACCACTGAGATAAAGACCGAGGCTTTCGCGCTCGGCCTGCAGCTTGCGGCCCAGCCCCCAGTCAGCGACCTCCGGCACGATGTGCTCGGCAACCGGCTGGCTGGCCGGTGCACCGAACATGTCTTCCTGGCCTGCCCGGTCGGCCGCCGCCGCCTGATCCGCCGCGTCCATCGCGCGCGGCAAATCCGCGAGCAGGCTCGGGCGGTTCGGTCCGAGGACATCGAGGGCACCGGCCTTGATCAGCGCTTCGACCGGCCGCCGACCGAGCTTCTGGCCGCCAACCCGCAGGCAGAAATCCTGCAGACTCCGGTAGATCCCGGATTCGTTCCGCTGTGCGACGATGTGTTCAGCAGCCCCCTGCCCCACGCCCTTGATCGCACCCAGACCGTAGCGGATGCTGGTGCCGACCTCCACGGTGAACGCATGTTTCGACACATTCACATCGGGCGGCCGCAACTCGATCCCGAGCGCCGCACACTCGCGCTTCTGCACGACGAGCGCATCAGTGTTGTCCATTTCAGTCGTCATCACCGCAGCCATGAATGCCGCTGGATGGTTAGCCTTGAGCCAGGCAGTCTGGTACGCCAGCAAGGCATAAGCGGCCGAGTGCGACTTGTTGAAGCCGTAGCCGGCAAACTGCTCCATCAGGTCGAAGACCTTTTCGGCCTTCTTGACGTTGAAGCCCTTCTCGGCGGCGCCGGCGAGGAAGCGTTCGCGTTGCTTGGCCATCTCCTCGAACTTCTTCTTTCCCATGGCGCGGCGCAGCAGGTCGGCATCGCCC
>CAYJPG010000185.1:0-1971 GCA_964371995.1 uncultured Chromatiaceae bacterium
GTTCGGTGGCATCGTGATGAGTTCCAGCGTGACGCGCCGCGTTGATGCGATCAACCGCACCAGCCGGGAAATCATGGCGGGGCGTCTGCAGCGCCGCATGCCTGTACGCGGCATCAATGACGAGTTCGACCAGCTCGCCGACAACCTCAATGCGATGCTCGACCGGATCGACTCGCTGATCGACAGCGTACGGGCAGTGACCGACAACATCGCCCATGACCTGCGTACGCCGCTGACCCGGCTGCGCGGCCGGCTCGAAAACCTCGCGCTTTATCCCGATATCAGCGAAACGGTGCGTAACGAGCTGAACGCGACGATCACCGATGCCGACCATCTGCTCGCAACCTTTCGCGCACTGCTGCGCATTGCCAGGATCGAATCCGGTACTCACGACGAGGCATGGACTGACATCGATCTCGGCGCGCTGCTGCACGACGCCTGGGAGCTCTATCATGCGGTCGGCGAAGAGAAGGAGATCGCCGTGCATCTGGGCGCCGCCGCTGGCCATATGCGCGGCGACCGGGACCTGATTTTCCAGGCGGTTTCAAACCTGCTCGACAATGCGATCAAGTACAGTCCGGCGGGCTCTGATGTGCGCCTGGAGATGAGCGACGAGGGAGACCTGCTGACGATCGCCGTCAGCGACCAGGGCCCCGGCGTGCCGGAAACCGAGCGCGGCAAGGTGCTGGACCGCTTTTACCGGACCGCAACCGTCACCGGCATCCCCGGCAGCGGACTCGGTCTGTCACTGGTCAATGCGATCGCACGACACCACGGTGGTCAATTAATTCTGGCCGACAATACGCCGGGGTTGCGCGTCCTGCTGGAGCTGCCAAAGACTGACTCCACCGGACCCGCGGCCGTCCCGGATGCAGGCCTCACCCGCAAGGCGCGAAAGGCATTGCCGCTACCCGGAGAATCTCATGGATAACTTTCTGTTTCGCGCCCTGATTGCCGCTGCCGGCCTGTGGCTTGCCGAATCCTGGCTCGACGGCATCAGTTTTGACAGCAGTACCTGGCTACTGGCGTCTGCCATCGTACTCGGCGTCATCAACGCCTTCGTGCGGCCACTGGTAATGATCCTCACCCTGCCCCTGACGATCGTCACGCTGGGCTTTTTTGTGCTGATCCTGAATGGCGCGATGCTGGCACTGGCAGCGTGGCTGCTGTCCGGCTTCCATGTCACCGGCTTCTGGTCGGCCGTCTGGGGTGCACTGATCGTCAGCGTGGTGAGCGGGATCGGCTCGTGGATCTTCGGACCGAAAGGCCGCGTCGAGGTCAACTTCATCCGGCGGGACTGAAGTCCCACGCGGCTATTCCGCCCGCAGCGATTCCACCGGGTCGAGCTGCGCTGCACGCCAGGCTGGAAGCACGCCCGCAATGAGTCCGATCAGCACAGCGACCAGCAGGGCCGCCACCATGTAGGGCCACGACGGACTGACCGGCAGCGCCGGCACCAGCAAGCTCAGGAGCCCGATGATGGCAAAGCCGAGCGCAATACCGGAGAAACCGCCGATCGCGGCCAGGACCATCGATTCACCGAGGAAAATATTACGGATCTGCCGCCGGTGCGCGCCTACGGCCTGCAGCAGTCCGATCTCAGCGGTCCTTTCGCGCACTGCGATAGTCATGATCGTGAAGATGCCCACGCCGCCCACCAGCATCGAAATTCCGCCCAGGGCTCCGACCGCAAAGGTGATCACATCGAGCACCGAGCCAAGCACATCCATCATTTCCTGCTGCGTGGTGATCGTAAAGTCCTCGCTGCCATGCCGGGCGATGAGTACCCGGCGAACGCCTTCGACGACCTCGTCAACCGGGGCACCCTCCTCGTACATGACATCGATCTCGAAGACGCCTTCCCGGTTGAACAGTTCCAGACCCTTGGCAACCGGGATGTAGGCCGCATCGTCCAGATCGAAACCGAACATCGTGCCCTTGGACTCCATTACGCCAATCACGGTATAGCGC
>CAYJPG010000186.1:0-1935 GCA_964371995.1 uncultured Chromatiaceae bacterium
GTGTTGGCCATGCCGCGCAGATAGGTGACCTCGGCATTTTTCTGCGACAACTGCGAGCGCAGGGCGGCAAGGTCGGCGTCGGTGGTGCTGAGGGCGATCTTGATGCGCTGTGAGACCAGATCCACACTGCGCCTGGATGTATCCAGCCCGCCGGCAGCCCGCGCGCGCAGTTCTTCTTCGCGGATCTTGTACAGATCATCCAGCGTCTGCTTGGCGCGCAACACGTCGGGGTGCTGGTCCGTGAAGCGCAGCTTTAGCTGGGCGATTTCGGCCTCCAGATTGCTGATAGGGCCATCCACCGAACTTGAGCGCAGCGGGTCGATACCGTCTGTGCCGGCGGACTCGCCGGCCAGCTGGCGGGCGAGTTCATTGCGCTTGTTGGTCAGGCTGCTGACCTGTGACTGCAGGGTGCTGACTTCGGCCCGGGCCGCCTCAAAGCGCGCATAAAAATCGGTTTCGCCCTGCAGCAAGCCAATGTTCTTCCGCTTGAACTCTGCCAGCCGGTTTTCGGCTTCAGTCAGCCGGTCTTCGTACTGCTTGATCTGCGTCCTGAGAAAGTCGCCGGCCTCGGCTGAGTCGGCAATATCGCTGGTCATGGACTCGGAGATGAGGTCATCGAGCAGCGTCTGCACCACAGCCCTCGCCATGTTCGGATCGTGGTCACTGTAGGAAATCGTGTAGACCTGCTCGTCATCCGCCAGGATTGGCCGCACCACGAGGATGGCATTCTCGAGTTTCAGCAGCAGCCATTCGCGTTCTGCCGGATTCCGCGCCCGGGCAGAAAGCCCGGTCTTGTCGGCGACCGTCTCGAGGTGTGGCCGGCTGAGCAGGGCGCGAGTCATCAACTTGACCTGTTCGAGCGGATCTGTGGGCACCGTCAGGCCTTGCAGCAGGGGTTTCAGCACGCCCTCCGCATTGACGTAGACGCGGGCAGCAGCTTCGTAATTGTCGGGGATGAGCCGCACCGTGAACCAGCCGCCGGCGGCAACCAGCCATGCACACAGGAGCCCCAGCCAGCGGAACTCCCACATGCGGTGAGCGTCTTCGATCAGCCGGGCAAGTGTCTTCTGGAAGTCCATTCGCTGTAGTGCTCCATCTGGTCCGCCTAGCCTATCATCTGGACACTGCGATTGGATGCGGCGTACGGCTCGTCGGCCGCGTCAGGGACGTTGCTACCGGTGTGATGCAGGTCACAGCACACTCCATCGGGCGTGGCAGCCGGGGAATAAGCGGCTACAGTATCGGGCCAGGCCCCGGAAGAGGGTTTGCTGTTTCAGTTGAGCAGGTCTGCATGACTTCACCACCCTGTGCATTTACTGTCGATGTCGAGGACTATTTCCAGGTCGATGCGTTTTCAAGGGTGATCGACCCGTCGGACTGGGACAGCTTTGGCTCACGTGTGGTGGCCAATACCGGTCGGCTGCTGGACCTGCTCGACCGTCATCAGGTACACGGCACCTTTTTTGTCCTCGGCTGGATTGCCGTACGTCATCCGGAACTCGTACGTTCGATCGTGGCCCGCGGGCACGAGCTGGCATCCCACGGCATGAGCCATCAGCGCATCGTGACGCAGACACCGGCTGTATTCCGCCAGGAAACCCGCGACAGCAAGCGGCTGCTGGAGGACCTGGGTCAGGTGGCGGTCACCGGCTATCGTGCCGCAACCTATTCGATCACCCGCGATTCGCTGTGGGCCCTCGATATCCTGAAGGAGGAGGGCTTTGAATATGACTCGAGTATTTTCCCCGTGCGCCATGATCGCTATGGCATACCGGATGCACAGACCGTACCGCACCGGCTGACGACGCCGGAAGGCAGAACGCTGGTCGAGTATCCGCTCACTGCTGTCGAGGTGTTTGGCCAGAACATTCCGATGGCCGGCGGCGGGTATTTTCGCCTGTTACCCTATGGCCTGACGCGCTGGAGCCTGAGTCG
>CAYJPG010000187.1:0-1883 GCA_964371995.1 uncultured Chromatiaceae bacterium
TCGTAGACCGGGCTGCCTCCTCTTGCGAGTAGAAGCCCCGGTCTACCAGTTCCTGCAGCAGGGAGTGGTCCATGGTCAGTTGTTCAAACCGGTTCCGCCGGAAACGATAGAGGCGTGAATCGCCGACATGCGCAATCGAAATCCGGTTGTCGTAGAAGAGGCAGGCAACGATGGTGGTGCCCATGCCTTCACATTGCGGCTGCATCTTTGCGGTCTGGTGTATGACCTTGTTGGCCCGGGCGATGGCATCGCGCAGGATGATGGTCTGCCGCATCAGGCCGGTTTCGGGATCAGTGGCGTTGCGCGTCTCCCGCTCACAGGCTGCTGGCACGAGTTCCAGTACCGTGCGTACCGCGATACCGCTGGCGACTTCACCCGCGTTGTATCCGCCCATGCCATCAGCCAGCACCAGCAGGGCGATGTCCCTGTTGCTGCCGATGGCGTCTTCATTGTGCTCCCGTACCTTGCCGGTATCCGAAAGCTGAAGCGTATTGAATTTTGGACGCAGGTTCATATGTGATCTGCTGCCAGACGGCTGGCGCATTCGCGCAGGGCATAGGCGAGGGCGCGACCGCTGGGAAAACGGTCCGCCGGGTCCTTCGCGAGCACCTGGTCAAGAATGCTGTCTGTACAGGGCGGAATATCATCGCGGATATCCGCCACCGGGCGATGCCGCTGCTTTACGATCTTGTCCATCAGGCGCGGGATCGAATCTGCCTGGAATGGCGGGGCTCCGGTAAGCAGGTGGTACATGGTTACCCCGAGTGAATACAGATCCGACTGGCCGGTGACCTGACTGGCTGACAGCTGCTCCGGAGACATGTAGGACGGTGTACCGAGAATGATACCCGTCCTGGTCCGGCTCGAGTCGGTCAGTCTGGCGATACCGAAGTCGGTGATCTTCATGGTATCGGTAGCGGGATTGTAGAGAATATTTGCGGGCTTTACGTCCCGGTGCACGACGTTCTGGGTGTGGGCATAGTGCAGCGCTTCCGCTGCCCGGGCCATCAGTTCGAATACGACTTTGGGCTGGAGCAGCCGGCCGACCTGCGCGTAATGACTAAGCGAGCGCCCTTCGATGTACTCCATCGCGAGGTATGCGACCTGGTTGTCCTCGCCAGCGTCGAAGATCGAAATGATATTGGGATGGCTGAGGCGTCCGGCTGATTCGGCTTCACGCTTGAAATTGGCCCGTGCTGTGGCGAGGTCGTTTTCTTCAAATTCCTCGGCGAGCGGCAGGGTCTTGATGGCGACGCGTCGGTTGATTGTGGGATCCCGTCCAAGATACACGGTGGCCATTGCCCCACGGCCGATCACCCGCTCCAGTTCGTAGCGGCCGAGGCTGCGGATGCCCGATGATGAAACTGTCGATGCGGGTTCCGGTGCTGAGGAGGTTGCTGCCTGGGGAGTGCTTTTCTTTGCGACGGGTGCGCCACGGGCACCGGAGAGCTTTTCGAGCTTTGCGGCGACGTCGCGATATCCTGGATCACGTGCGGCGAGGTGGCGGAACACCCGCTCGGCCCGTGCGTAGTCGCGCTTGCGACCATGCTCCATGGCCAGATCGTAGAGCTTCTCTTTGGTACGGTCGGTCGTCGGCTGCTGACGGAGGACGGAAAAAGCGAGGTCCAGTTCCTCACCCGGGCCAGCGCTGTTCACCGGAGTCTCGTCCGAACGGCCGCCGGCGAGCCCCAGGCCGCGCCCCGGCAGTTGGGTCAGTCCCTGGAGAATCGCCATACCAGTCAGACAAAACAGCGCGAGGCCTGCAAACTGCAACCAGGTCCCCGTGAGCAGCAAGGCGAACTCCGCAAGGAGCAACGATGCGGCGCTGGCTGTTGCCAGCATGGCGGCGTGGCTGAGAGAGAGCCGGCCAGCGAGGCCCGTGC
>CAYJPG010000188.1:0-1728 GCA_964371995.1 uncultured Chromatiaceae bacterium
GCCCAGGGGTCCCACGCCGATGCTCACGGAAGCCCGGTAGATGCGGTCACCGCGACCAAATTCAAGCAGACGCACGCTGCTACAGATCTTCTCCGCATGCTGCCGCGCCATCTCGATATCGGTATCGACCAGGAGGGCCGCAAAGCTGTCGCTGGTGATGCGGGTCAGCAGATGTCCTGGCAGCTCCTCTCGCGGAATTTTTGGGAATCCGCTCAGGATCTCGTCTCCGACCTCACGACCGAGCGTGTCGTTGGCCACATGCAGACGGTCCATATCGAAATAGAGCAAGGCATTGTTGCTGTTGCCGGAAGCCTGCCCCATGGACCTGAGCAGTTCTTCGAAACTCGACCAGGCCATGAAGCCTGTCAGGTCATCGAAGCCCCGCTGCAGAATGGTCTCGATGTGTGAAGCCAGATAACGCGCGACGCGCGAACGGCGACGCAGACTGAAGTCCGCAGTGCGCCAGCCGGCCAGCGCGAGGATTCCGGCCTGACGTTTATCGGCATGGCAGATATTGACGGTATACAGATCGGAACCGAACCACTTGTCCGGCGGCATCATGCGGACACCGGCTTCACGTTGCGCCTCAATGCTCGCGTCAAGCATCGAGGCCAGCTCGGCATGCTTGAGCCCCTCACCCTGGATCAGGGCAATTCGCCGGTCGGGCACCAGCAGCGCTGCTGAATCAACTTGCAGATAGTGGCGGCACAGAGCCAGCACCTTACCCAGCACATGATTGCAATCGCCGTCATCATGAGCCACACGATCCACGTCATGCAGCAGGCGCTCTTCAGCGGCCTGTACGTTGAGTTTGCGGTAACTGTCCAGCAACCTGAAGCGGAGACTCAGCTCACGCTGCAATGTCTGTACAGCCGGGCGTGTGAGTTCGAGGCAGCGCACCGCATCCATTGTGCTGGCCGGCGGCTCAACGAGGAGGACCAGCACACCGAGTGTCTGGTCTTTCTCGCTGCGCAAGGGCAGCAGATAGGCAGCCCCATGACCAAGATCCACGCGCTCGGAAACCGTGCATTCGCCCTCGCGAAAAGCAGCGAGTGCAGATTCATAGCGACCATTGGGGCTCACTGCACCGGAACCGGGATCCTTCCAGATCGCAGCTCCCTCCCGGCTGTAGCAATAGAAGCCACAGGCTTCCGGCAGCAGGATACGCAGCAACGCAGCGTAATCGCCGAGCACCTGGTCCTGTGCCGGAGCATCAGCCATAAATCCCGCAGCAACCTTGTATCGTCCAACCTGCTGAAATTCTGACGAAATCACGGCTCGAGCGACGTGACACTCCTCGCAGATCGCGCAGACCGGCTGGTGCCTTATACTTCACGCTTCTGCGCGCGATCCGCGCCCTGCCACGGACGAGACCAGGGAATGACATCCGCCTTTACTGCCGAAATCGAGCGCGAAACCCGCGACCTCTATGACCGCGTGCGTCAGGTGATACCCGACGTGGAATGGTCCGTTCATGCGCCGCTGATTTCAGCCATCAACCACCTGAAGCGCGAGCGCAAGGCACTGATTCTTGTACATAACTACATGACGCCGGAGATCTTTCACGGTGTCGCAGACTACTCGGGAGACTCGCTCGGCCTAGCCCAGTTCGGGGCGCGCACCGAGGGCAATATCATCGTCATGTGCGGCGTGCACTTCATGGCGGAGACGGCCAAGATCCTCAGCCCGGAAAAGACCGTCCTGCTGCCCGACCTGCGGGCCGGTTGC
>CAYJPG010000189.1:0-1663 GCA_964371995.1 uncultured Chromatiaceae bacterium
GTATAGAACTGGCTGACACCATGCTCCGCATAGACTGCCAGCGTACGGCGGTGCGCCTCCTCGCCCTTGAACTCGCGCCGGATCGCGGTGAGGGCAGGCTGCAGCAGACTCTGCGTTCGGTTGACCTCGGCCTGCCAGCGCTCAGCCACGAAGGTCAGCGGCCACATCAGCAGCTTCACTGACAGCGAGAGGAGCATGATCGCCAGCCCCCAGTTGCCAACCAGTTGCTGCAGCTGACCGAGCAACCAGTGCATGCCAAAGGCCAGCCCGCGCAACCAGTCCCACAGCGAGGCATACATCATGCCGCGCAGTTCCGGCGCCACCGCCCCAAGCTCTGTGGCAAGCACCGGACCGGCATAGATTTGCAGATCCAGGCTGCCGCCGCCCGCAGCATCGCGCCGGATGGTGAGCTTCGGCTGGTCCGGCGCGGTCTCGGCGGCTGAAATCTGTACCGCATCCTTTGGCTGCAGCAGGAATGTCCAGAAGCGGCCGCGCAGGCCCATCCATTCACCGGAAACAGACTGGCGCTCAGTACTGCTCGCATCCTCGTCGCCGCTCAGGTTCCGTTGACCATCCGCATCGACGCTTACGGCGCGTGCATAGCTGTAAAAACTGCCGAAGCCGGGCAAACGCGTGCCGACCAGGTCTTCACCGCCCGTCAGCTCCAGCACTGCCCCCGGCGGCACCTGCAGCGATACCGACAGTGTCCGGCCCTCACGCGCCAGCGCATAACGGTGAACCAGGCGCATGCCGCCGAATGGTTCCACCGAAATCAGGATGACCGTTGTGTGGGTATCCGTCTGCCGATATTCGGCACGGTAGGTCAGCGCATTGAGTTTCCGGCTGGCCTCCGGGTCGCCGGGCACACTCCAGGCAAAACGGTTGCCGCCGGCACCTACGCGCAAGAGTGCGGTCTGTCCGGCGCCTGCCTCATCGGTGCCCGCGCAACGCTGCATGCAACTGAGCCAGCGGCCAGGCAAGCCACCGTAAGGATTGATCAGGAGCATCTGCTGTTCGCCATCCAGACGAATGGCCTGGGCATGCGCCGCACCGGCAAGCAGCACGGCCAGAATTACCGTGAGGCAGCTGCGCATCAGCGTCTGCACTCCCCGGCGATCTTTGCAATGGCCAGCGCCCCGGCCGGACCGCTATTGCCGAGGTTGTATAGCGATTCTTCGCGCAGCTTCGCGACCTCGCGCCGGAAGCGGGCCGGGTCGCGCACCAGGTCGCGAATCAGCTGCGGTGCCTCTGCCAGACGCTCCGGTTTCAGCAGCGCACCCAGCCTGCTCCGTACATAAGACTCAAAAGGTTCCATACCAAGTTCCGGCCAGGTGTCGTTGCGCGCCTTGGGCGGAACGTCGATGTAGAGCACCGGCTTTTCGAGTCCCATACCGTAGTCCTGCCCGGCGCCCGACCAGTCGGTGATCATCACATGCGAATCGTAGAGCGAATCACTCTCACCCATCTGCTCCACCAGCCTGAAGCGTGGATTGCTGCCATGCCGGGCCACGATGCGGTCGATGACCTCGGGCATCTTCCAGCGCGTCTGGTAGTGCGGACGCAGGGTCAGCCGGAATCCGGCCGCCATCAGTACATCTGCCAGCTCGCTACCGCATACCGGCAGGATCGTCTCCTCGCCCCAGGATGGCGCGAGGAGCACATG
>CAYJPG010000190.1:0-1539 GCA_964371995.1 uncultured Chromatiaceae bacterium
CACCTGAACTTCCAGCATCTGGCGCAGGTCTACGACAAGGCGCACCCGCGAGCCAGGCTGAAGAAAAGCTGAGTACAGCTGAAGGTAGCCCCATGCAGCTGTCAACCGCCAGCGTCTGCGACCGTTATTGCCAGAACCAGCACTACTGAACCCCACAGATCAAGGAGTCCAATCATGCGTCTGTACCCCGCTTTACTTGTTGTTACAGCCACCGCCAGCCTGTTTCTCGGCGCCACGACATTGCAGGCTGACGAGTCGGCTGCGCCACCGAGGCCAGGGAGGGAGTTTTGCAAGGAAAACCCCGGCAAGTGCGAGGAGGCCCGCGCGAAACGCAAGGAGTTCTGTACCGCGAACCCGGACAAGTGCCGGGAACAGCGGGGGGAAATGAAAGCCCGCCGGGCAGAGATGAAAGAGAAGTGCGACGCGGACCCGGAAAAGTGCGAGCAGATGAAGCAGGACATGCGTCAGCGTCGCGATGAGATGAAGGCCAAATGCCAGGCCGACCCTGCCAAATGTGAGGAAATGAAACAGGGAATGCGCGAAAAGCGCAACGGCATGCATGGTCCCCGGCAGGGCAAGCCGGACGACGCGAACTGACACACCAGCTTGTCGCCGGTGGGCGCCCAGGGGGCCTGGCGGGGCTACGGCCGCCCCGCCCAGCGCCCCTTGTGTTTCCGTCCAGCCGCCCTCATGTAGCAATGTTCCAGCAGCTTTCCGGGACGGCACTGCGATGCAGCAGTTTGACGGCACCACGATCGTATCGGTGCGCAGAAATGGTTCGGTCACGGTCGGCGGCGATGGCCAGGTAACACTCGGCAACACCATCGTCAAAGGCAACGCGCGCAAGGTTCGCCGGCTGGCTGAAGGCAAGGTGCTGGCCGGTTTTGCTGGCGGTACGGCAGACGCGTTTACGCTGTTCGAGCTTTTCGAAGGCAAACTCGAGCAATACGGCAACCTCAGCCGGGCAGCCATCGAGTTGGCCAAGGACTGGCGGACCGACCGGCGCCTCCGCCGCCTCGAAGCCCTGTTATGCGTCGCCGATCTGGAACGCTCGCTGATCGTTTCCGGCAACGGCGACGTGATCGAACCCGAAGACGATCTGATGGCGATCGGCTCCGGCGGACCCTTCGCCCAGGCCGCAGCCCGTGCACTGCTCGATAACACGGAACTCGGTGCCGCCGAGATCGTGCGCAAGAGCCTCGAGATCGCCGGCCGGATCTGCATCTATACCAACCAGAACATCACCATTGAAACCCTGACCCCCTGATACACGGGGGCCGGTACGGGATCGCCAGACATGTCACAGATGACGCCGCGGGAAATCGTCCAGGAACTGGACAAGTACATCATCGGCCAGGATCCGGCAAAGCGCGCGGTTGCGATCGCGCTGCGTAACCGCTGGCGGCGCATGCAGGTGGCCGAGCCGCTGCGCGAGGAGATCGCGCCGAAGAACATCCTGATGATCGGGCCCACCGGTGTGGGCAAGACCGAGATCGCGCGGCGCCTGGCGCGTCTGGCCGAAGCGCCGTTCATCAAGGT